>JALERH010000179.1 GCA_022764275.1 Blautia sp.
ATTTTTCTGGGTCTGGGGATAAATTTTATCTGCAACAGATACAAAAGCATCTTTAAAATGCTCTGTTTTACCGTAAAACCCCAAATTTTTTCTCCAGGAAGGTATATTTTTCTCTATATGCCCAAAAGTTTCTGAGCAGCAACTGTTCTTAGGCTCCTGAGCCAGAGGGATAGAATCAACCACCCGTAAGGGCCTGGCCTTGACAGGGTCCCCAGGCAATGCTAAAATGCCTGACCCCGACGGCTCATTAAGCAACAACTGTTCCTGAGTTCTTCGCCGTCGGGATGATTATCCCGGGCATTGCCTGAGGTTCATGTCAAGACTGGCGTACGACTTAGAATACTTATATCATGGTAAGGCCGGAAACCTAAAACAGCATAATCAGCATAAACGCTGGGGTTGTGGGTGTTTTTCACCCACTATTACCCATGAAGAGCCATTTATATTACGATTTTTTATGACGCATATCTGATCTTTTTCTGAATCGTATGTGTGATATCGTAACTGCTGTTTCCATACACACCAGGGAACCAGCCGGCCCATTGTGCTTCCGGATCATAGTATCTGCCATCAATCATCACCCATCCATGACGGGTCAGTCCATCGGCAGCACCATCTCTTGTTCCGGATACCCGTCCCATGATTACATAAGGATCATATCCGGCTTCCCTTGCAAGTGCGGCAAAGGCACAGGCGAAGCCATAGCAGTCCCCTCTTCCGTAATTGAGCAGATACCATGCATTAACTCTATGCCAATCCTTATTAACGGGAAAATCGTAAATAAAATACTGGAATCTTCCTCTGTTGGTAATATAATTCCAACATGCCCGAAGCTTCTGTTCCTTTGACATTCCAGAATTTGTTATACTGGAGACAATATTCATCGCCTTTATTTTCAGCTTTGATGCAGTATTGGTTTTGGCATAACCATTCTTTGTCAGCGTGATTCCCTCATATGTCTTGCTTTTGGAAATACGCCCCTTGTAATCAGCACGGTAAAGACGTTTTCCCACCATGAACCAGCCGGTTTTGCACCGTCCCTTCGTATCCACATAATATGTATACTTTCCCACTTTCTGAAAAGAAACCTTTGAAGGACGTACCAGTGTCCCGTCTCCCCGAAAAATATAACGATAGCCTCCAATCTGTGTGCTGTAAGTTGCGGCATATCCGCTTTCATTAAAATAATAGCGGTTTCCCTCTACTGTCTTCCAGGTATTCTTTAACTTTTTACCCTTCTTGTAATAGCAATATTTCGAATCCTCTTTTACAAGCCCTGATTTTTCAGATGTGTGCTCTGTACTTATCGTGTCTCCGTGAACCGGAATACACATCAGGGTCATGATCAAAAGAGCTGCCGCAGCAAGTATGGTTTTTATTCTTTTCATACATTTCCTTTCCCTTCATCTGAGAACCAAGGGTCATCCTTTCAGTCTGCAGACCATATCCCAGAGTGCTTCTGCAGAATTGAAATTCTCCGGAATGATGTCAGCCGGAGTAATCGTAATGTCGAATGCATCCTGCAGCTCACTGACAATGGAAAGAATCGCAAAGGAATCCAGAATCCCATCATCGATCAGGGTATCGCAGGTCTCATAATCTGCGTCCGGCTGGATTTCCTCCAGAATCTCCATTAATCTGTCCATATTCTCCCCTCCTGTCTTTCAGAATTCAATAAATCTGTCTGTATCCCATCCCGTACAAGATGAAGCCCTGTCTCTTTTCTCCAGAAATAAATCTTTGGCAGGGGCCTGCTTAAAAATAAATAAATCCCTTCTGTCACGGAATAGGCACCGACCCGATCAAATATCAGAATATCACGTATCTGTGGTTTTTTCAATGGATAACGCTTTACGATCACATCGCTCACTGTACATAAAGCTCCGCAGAGATTCCACAGTTCCTCCTCCCCTTCTGTAAGGAGATTTCCTTCCGGTGAAACCTGGGTACAGTACGGCTGCTTCATGGCCATGGTTTGCCCGTAATAATTCAGATGGTTAATCCCACCATCCAGGATGAGATAGGGCTCCCCCACATTTATCTTTTTGTCCACTACAGAGGTCAGATAGTAACCGCAGGACCAGGCGAGAAAGCGCCCCATCTCCAGTATGATTTTTCCGGAAAAGTGCAGTTTTCCAGGAATTTCCCCAAAGGAACCAAGAACCTCCTCCACACTTTCCTCCCGGTCTTTCTTAAAATACGGAACGAAAAATCCCGGACCATATTCCAGCTCCTGAGCCTGAAAACCATATGTATTTTCAAGTTCCCCAAGAAATCTATCCAGATGGAAAAGTTCTTCTTCCATCTGAGAAAGATTTTTCTTCTGGGTTCCGGAATAAAACTGAAGTCCCAGAATGGAGAGGGACGGATATGCGTTTCTGTCCCGGATGATGGTCCGGATTTCGTCCTCATCCACTCCAAACTGGTTCCCGCTGGTGACACGTATCAGCACCTTGATCACAAGTCCCAGTTTTTCTGCTGTCTCATTCAGGATCCGAAGATGTTCCCGGGATTCCACCGTATATACGCCTTTTCCTCCATAGGTTTCCAGCACATAACGGATATCCTCCGGATTTTTGTAAACACCGGAAAGCACAATTTTCTCCATCGGAATTCCCTGCCGCTCACAGATACGAAATTCACCGGGAGAACACACTTCAAACGCATCCACATGGGAAAGCATGGGGCCTGTGAGAAAGGGATTTGCCTTCATGGCATAGCAAAGCTGTGCTCTCCCCTCCAGGCATTTTTTTACCTTTTCCACGTGTTCCGCCATCTCATCCAGATCAAAGACATAGGCTGGAGTAGGAGAATTTTCTTTTTTTACGAATTCTTCCACAAATCCATATTTTTCCACGATTCCTATCCCTCCTGATATTTTGCAGTCAATACTTTCCTGTCTATTTTTCCGTTTTTCGTCACAGGCATGGATTCCACCTGAAGAAAGACATTTGGCACCATAAATGCCGGAAGATACATGGAGAGATTTTTTGCCAGCGGCTTTTTTTCAATATCTCCCTCATAAAAAGCGACGATTTTATTTTTCACATTATCAAAAATGCAGCAGCTTCTCCTAATCTCAGGCACTTTTTCCATAGCAGCCTCAATCTCCCCCAGTTCAATACGGTGTCCCATATGCTTGATCTGGAAATCCTTCCGGGAAGCAAAACAAAGTTCTCCACGTTCGTTGTAATTCGCCAGATCTCCGGTGCGGTAAATGGGTTCCAGATAACGGTCATTCAGCGGATTCTGTACAAATACCTTAGCCGTCTGCTCCGGGTTTTTATAATAGCCCAGGGCGAGGGCGCTTCCTGCCACACAAACTTCCCCATTAATCCCGGGTTTCGTGATAAGCTGATTCTCTTCATCCAGAAGAAAGACCTTTTCATTCGGGAATGCTTTTCCCATGGGAAGTACATCACCCGGCTCAAATTCCCGATCCACGATATAATAGGTGCAGTTACATGTAATCTCAGTAGGACCGTAAATATTCACAAACATAGTATCCGGCAGATATTTTCTCCAGATATTCAGATGCTTCACCGGCATCACTTCCCCGGAAAAAAGGACACGTCTGATCTTATCGGGCACCTTATATTCAAATCCATTCAGCGTACTGATAATACACAGAGCTGAGACCGCCCATACAAGAGTCGTCACGTTCCGGTCAATAAGAAAATCGATCAGCTTCATGGGGAAAGAGAAGTACTGTTTGGGAATGATCTGCACCGTTGCCCCTGTTTTCATGCCGGAATAGATATCCTTTACCGACACGTCAAAATCCCATGGAGCCTGATTTCCCATCACATCGTCAGAGGTAATATGGAAAAGCTCTGTGAAGCAGTCAATAAAATCCAGTACGGATCTGTGCCCCACCACCACTCCTTTTGGCACCCCGGTGGATCCGGAGGTAAAGATTCCATACAGAGGATCCGTATCAAGCGCCTGTTCCCGGATAGAAGAAAGAAGCTCTGTGTCCTCTTTTTCCTCCAGAAGCTTCGGCGCCATCAGAATCGTCCCTTTAAACTCCAGCTTTTCCAGATCTTTTAAATATTTTTCTGAGGTAACGATGGTGTCACTGTCCAGGATTTCCAGAATCTGTTTAAGCCGCATGGCCGGCTGCTTCGTATCCAGCAGCACGTAAAAGCACCCCGCATACACAGCACCCATGAAAACACTGATGGTTTCCACACTTTTTTCCATAAAAACCGGCACCGGGTTCCGAGGCTTAAAATGCCCTGCCAACGCCGTTCCCGTCCTTCTGGCTCTAACTTTCAGTTCCCCGAAGGTGCATGCGTCATCCAAATCCGCAAACGCCGTCTTATCCGGGTATTTTTTTGCAGATTCTTCCAGATATTCCAAAACACTTGTCTTCATTTTTTCTCCTTTCCGTCATCTTCTTGTCAGGCTTCCTGCCGTCCCTCCATAGCCGGCAAAAGCTCTGCCAGAACTCTGGAGTATTGTTCGGCCGCCTCTCCGTTCATATGTCCGTCAAAGTCTGTATAACATTCCATCTTGTGTGAGAATGCCTTATAATACTGTGCGTTGAAATTCAGATATTCCACTCCCTTTTCCCGGAAAAATTCCCCGAAATATTTCCAGGCCGCCTCGTAATTTTCGGAAAACTGTTTTAGGGTGGCTGCCGGAATGGGTGTGGTCACCGCAACAAATTCAATGTGATTCTCTTTGCAGTAATCAATGGTCTTTTCCAGATATTCCATGTTCTGTGCACAGATACTGCCTTCTTCATACAGCTTTGGCTTTGTCATCTTAAGCTGTGTGGTATCCACCGGATAACGGTCCACAAACCCATTGTCATGGTACTCCTGTGTATCGCTTTTCAAAAAGGAAATGTCATAATCTCCCCCAAGTTTCCTTGACAGGGTGTCCTTTACATTTTCAAGCTCATAGCTCAGTGAGTATTCATACCATGGGAACAAAACCGTACGGAAATTACATTTTGCGATGGATGTACCAAAATACTCCCATTTTGTCCGGGAAGCGGGAAACTCATGGTAAAACAGCAGGTAATTATTCCCTTCTTCTTTTTCCGACACAAAATATCCCGGATCGATTTCATATATGATTCTGGAAGGGTTCTGTTTTTCTGTGATCAGACGCACAAGATAGTAAACGTCTACGCCATATTCCCCTCCCACACAGATATTGTGGGCACTCCTTCCTGTCACAGATTCCATTGACGCAGGATCGATATTCATTTTTCCGTGGGAGGTTCCCACAATGATGTCCTCGTATTCCCTGGTGCACACAGCATGAATATCATTTCTCATAAAGGTACAGGGATATAAAGCCAGATCAAGTCCCTTCAGCAGAAATCCACAGATCAGGACTACCAACACGGGCTTCCATATTTTTTTAAAATTGTGCATAGATAAACCCCCTGGCTGCGGCTGTACATCCAAAAACGCCGATGGATAACAGCAGGCAGAAATAGATTGCGGCAGTTACCGGAAGAGGAAGCTTTGCGAGGGTCTCCCGGATCCGGATTCCCCGCTCCTGTAAGATTCCCACGATCAGCAGGAGGAGACATCCCGCTCCCAGAATGAGGAGCGCATATGGCGTAAACGCAGTTCCTTCTCTCCCGGCCGGAATGAGAAGAAGCTGTGACGGCTGAAATTGTGTCACTGCCTGTTTCATCATGGAAAAAGCCTGCCCAACCGTATCCGCCCGGTCAAAGAACCAGCTGATATTGACCAGCAGGAACGTCCTGAGAATCATGAATACCTGATACCACTCTTCTTTTCCGGTGATATGCAGCGCTTTTTTCCATGTCCGGTACTGGTTTGCCATCAGACCGGAAAAGGCAATGATGATTCCATTGTACAAACCGTAGGCAATGTATTTCCAGGCAGCGCCGTGCCACACTCCCACCACAAAGAACACGATCAGGTTTGCCAGACAGATGGGAAGGGTACGCCCCGTCTTTTTCCCGAAGACCTTTTTTGCCCATTTTCCGAATTTTCCCATCCATCCGGAAAGAGAAATGGGATAAAAAACATAATCCTTCATCCAGGTTCCCAGGGTGATGTGCCATCTGTGCCAGAAGTCTGTAATGGAAACGGCAAAAAATGGCCGTTTAAAGTTTTCATCCAGTGTAATCCCAAACATAGATGCAAGTCCGATCACTACATCCATTCCGCCGGAAAAATCTGCATAGAGCTGAATGGAATAAAACAGCACGCCGAATATAGCCAGACCTTCATATTTTCCAGAATCAAAAATAGCATCTGTAAAGACTGCCGCCCAGTCCGCAAGAACCATTTTCTTGAAAAATCCCCACAGAATCCGCTCAAACCCACGGGTGATATTTTCCATCCGGAAAGGATGCGGCTCATAAAGCTGTTTTGCCAGCGTGCTGTACCGCCCGATCGGTCCCTGAAGAAGCTGTGGAAAAAAAGAAACAAACAGTGCATACCGGAAAGGATTTTTTTCCGCACTGCATCTTTTCCAGTAAACGTCCAGAAGATATCCGGAGGACTGGAACGTATAAAAAGAGATTCCAAGAGGAAGGAGAAGCTCCATTCCCCGCAAATTCATATGAAACAGCGCATTGAGATTCTCAACTGCAAAATTGGTGTATTTTACCACTCCCAACATTCCAAAATTGAGAATCAGTCCCAGGATAAGAATCCTTTTTGCTTTTTTCTTTCCATTTTCCTTTTTCGCCGTGTTCTGAATCAAAATTGCAGCTTCATATGTAATCAGCGTGGAAAACAGAAGAAATATCACGCAGCGGGTACCGCCTGATATGTAGTAAAGATAGCTGAAAACAAGCAATACCACCCATTTCTGCTTTGCAGGTACCAGGTAGTAAAGCACGATACTTACGATTGAAAAAATAATAAACATGTTCGACACTAATGACATAGTGATTTTCTCCTAAAAACAGAACGCGCGCCGTGAGTATGCTGTCTGTGTTCTGGACAAGTCAACTCCGGCGCCCATTTCATTGATATCAGTTTAACAGTCCTCCGTCAAGGCAGGCATCGCCGCCATCCTCAGCATAGCTGTCATCATACGAATAATCCTCTTCGGCGTCATCATAGCTGTAGTCATAGTCATCGTCCTCATAACTGTAATCATAATCGTAGTCTACATAGCTCTGATCCGTCTGTGTCTGGACTGCTGCCTGTGCCTCTGCCGCTGCCTGATCCGCAATTACCTTCTCAGCCTCGTAGGTATCCACCTTTTCTTTTGTTTCCAGACTGGTATAGGTTATGTAATAAACACCGTCTTTCTGCCGGATCACAAATTTATCAAAATCCTCCAGGGTAACGTCATGAAGCTCTGCCGTTGTCTGATCGTCGAAAGTCAGACGGATGCTGTATTTTTTCAATTCCTTTACATCTGTATTTTCTTCCTCGGATGCAGCGTCTGTCTGAGCTGCCGCATCTTCCCTGGTTTCCTTCTCCGCATCAGCTTCTGTTTCATCCGTATAGAAGAGTTCTCTTCTCTCGCCGCTTTCAAATACGTCGTTTTCTTCCATTTTCAGATCATCCGGGTATTCTGCCTCATCTGCTGATTTCACTGCAATCCCTGTAATCTTTCTTTTAGATGAATTTTTAACTGTAAAGGTGAGGCATCCCTCTTTTTCCTCGCCGATGGTTTTCAGTTCCTCTTCTGTGTCTTCTGCCGTTTCTGAATCTTTTGCAGCATCGTTATCTTCTGCAGATTCTGTTTCTGCAGTTGTCTCTGCAAAACAGTTTGCAGGAAGTGATACCGCAAGTGTTCCAATCAATAAAGCTGTTACGATTTTTCTTTTCATTTTCCATACCTTTCCAATCAGTTTACACGTTTTCTGTTTTTATACTGGTAAGTTCCCTTTGTTCCATATTTAAAACAATAGCCGCTGTGATGGCTTACATTACTGTTCCGATACGTATAGGCAAAGTTTGGATCGTATACCCTTGTTTTTCCCTTGCTGTCGATCTCCACCCATCCGTGGGCGCCGATTTTTCCATTTTTCTGCGGCACGCCGCCTTTTACATAATGGGCATCATAGCCAAGAACCTTCGCCATCTGGTAGAACGTACATGCCATTACATAACAGTCACCCCGGCCATATTTAAAGCCATAAACTGCATAGTAATCCGCTTCCTTCTGTCCTTTTTTCGGCGAACCGCAGTTTGGCCAGTAAGCAATCTGCGTGGAGGAATACTGAAATGCTTTGCTTAACTTTCTTCCAATCTTCTCCAGACGGATTCCTGCCAGTCCTTCCGCCTCGGAAACTCTTACTGCAACACCTTTTTTGCTGATTTTATAATATTTTTTTCCAATTTTATAGCCCAGCTTATCCTTAACTAACTTTCCGTCTTTATAGTAGTATTTTTTACCGGATTTTTCAACCCAGCCCGTTTTCCCTGCGGATTTCTCTGCTGCATAAGTATTTGCCGCAAAGGCAGCTGTGACACATGTAAATGTAAGAATCGCCATCAATACAAGTGCCGCCAGTTTTTTTCCCTTTTTCATATTCCTTCTCCTCCTGTCATGGCATTTTTATTTTTATCTGGGAATCGCACCGTAAATCATTTCCTTTGTCCCGTCCGGATACCTTCCGAGAGAGACAGTAAAGGTATTGTAGGTAAGGATCACATCCGTCAGGGCAATGTCTGTACCCGGAATGGTCATACAGCTGTCGGAAGTCGTCTCTTTCAGCGGCTTTCCCAAAAGTTTTCGCAGCGCTGCCGCGTCTGCTCCGTACTTTGCAGCCTTTCTCAGTGCACTTGATTTTTTGGAGTCATAAACACCTTTCTTTGTAAACGCATAAAATTTCATATTGTCTCCGCTTACATATACTCCCTTTACCAGGCGGCCTCTTGTATCAAAGCCGTACTGAACACCTTTTATTTTCTTTACCGCCACATTGTATTTTCCATAGCTTTTTCCGGCTGCATAAGCGGCACCGTTTTTTCCGAAATAATAACGGCAGGAAACGGTTTTCCCGTTTTCTTTTGTCTTAATGGTTTTCCAGGTATTCTGGACCTTTTTTCCCTTTTCGTAGTAATAGTACTTTCCTTTTTCTTTTTTCAGGCCGCTTTTCACCGTCGCCGCCTGGACAGTTTCAGCAGGGGAAACTGTAAGGACCGGTATCTGCACCATCAGAAGGCACAATACCAGTATGAGGATTTTTTTACACTTTTTCATTTTCATAACTCCTTTCGCCCTTTTGTTATAAAGTATAAAAGATGGCCTTCCTGTCTTTGTAGACTGTACTTTCCCATAAACTTCCATTGTGCCGTCATGAGATTTTACATTTCACCTTACTCTTCATAAATTCCGAAAATCTCTCCGGGCTTCCTACCTCAAAATCACTTTTCTTTACCCAGTAAGTCAGTCCGTTTGCTTCAATATAAAAACTGTTTTCGAGTTCCTTAAATACTGTTATATCCACATATGCAGTTGTGGTAAAGGTATTTCCCCAGCCATACTGGAATGTTTTTTCATAAAAGTAGTAATTCGCCTTCAGCACTCCCCCGGGAGCTTCCTTCAGAATCTTATTGCGGTTGCGGTAAGGAACAATCATTGTGATAATGATACAAATCACCATTGCAGCCAGAAGAATCACATCCACAACCTTGTTGGTGCCTGCCGGGAACAGGGATACATGTGTCTTGCCCGATACGGCACTCCATACCACCACTGCAAAATAAAGTAAAAAAGCAACCAGAGTAACCAGAAGCAGTCTCATACGCAACGTACGTGTCGAAACCTTTTCCATCTGAAGAATGTCGTCTTTTGAATAAATCGTATGTACTTTAAATTCTGTTGTTTTCATTTTCTCCTCCATTAAAGAATATTCTAATGGAATATTATAACAAAAATAGGAAAGAAATACTACTCTACCTGAATAAAATGTATAAAAATAATAAAACAGCAAATACTTTTTTTATCATAAATGTGAAAAGGAGGATTTCCCATGCTGCTGATGATCGTACTTATTGTTTTATTCTTTTCCCTTCAAACCCTTGTCCTTTTCTGCTGCCTGGCAGCCGGAAATGACCCTGCCTCCCAGGCCATCTCTGACCAGGAACAGATGGAATTTCTGGCAGAATGGATGAAAAAACACAAGCAACAGAGCAAATGAAAAAACTGCCGCATGCGTGATAAAAAATCACTTTTGCGGCAGCATTTTTTTCAGATGATGATG
>JALERH010000110.1 GCA_022764275.1 Blautia sp.
ATATTCAAAACAGTCAATGCGAAACTGAGAGGACACTACCAGTATTACGGAGTGACCGACAATACAAAGGAAGTGAAGAACTTTCTGATACAGACAAAATGGTTGTTGTTTAAGTGGCTCAATCGGAGAAGTCAGAGAAGAAGTTATACAATGGATACTTTCTTTAATGGTTTACTCAGGACATATCCATTACTTGAACCAAGTATCAAAGTGAGTTTGTTTTACAGATAGAGTGTGAAGTATAGAGTGAAAAGCCGTATGCGTTAATAGTGCACGTACGGTTTTGACTAGGGATATGGGGAGTAATCCCCATATCTACTAAAGCCGAAAGAGCAGATGTTATTGTCTGCTCTTTTTTTATAGCGATAATGCCGGTACAGGATAAATACAAATATTCATACAAGGAGGAATATCGAATGCAAAAAGGGTGGTTTTTATTGAAGGCAGCATTATTGGCAGGTACATTGGTAATGCCATACAATGTGGCAGCAGAGGCACAAGAGGAAACTGTGCAGGTGGAGTATACCGCTGCAGATTACGAGGTGCCGTTTTTTTATGATTTGGAAAGCGTGACAGAACTGGAGGGAGAGTGCGACCAGAAAGGAACTGTGGTTTCTCTGGAATATGAGACACCTGCTTATGCAGTAAATGAGATTCTTGATACGAATCAGACGATGAGCAAAAGTGTGAGTGTATATCTTCCTTATGGATATGACGAGACGAAGCAATACAATGTTCTTTATCTTCTCCACGGTACCGGAGGAAACGACGAATATTGGCTTGTAAATGAAAAAACAGGAGTGCCAACCTGCAATGTACTGGATAATATGATTGCACAGGGACTATGCGAGCCATTGATCGTGGTGGCACCAAACTATTATTCCGAAATTAAAGACAAAGAGTATAAACTGTCAGATGAAATCGTGGCAGAATATGCCGAGGAAGTGCAGGATCCGCTTTTGGTCACCCGAAATGACCTGTGGCCGGAATTTTTTAAGGAAGAGCTGAGAAATCAGATTATTCCATTAATTGAGAGTGAATACGCGACCTATGCAAACGGAGATGTCAGTGAGGAAAACCTGGCAGCAACAAGGGAACACAGAGCTTTGGCAGGACTTTCAAGAGGGTCTATGGCATCTGTTCGCTCCGGATTAATGGCCAATACAGATTATATTGCATACTTCGGATCCTATTCCGGTGTGTGGGCAGATTTTGATAAATTTAAAGAAATACTGACAGAAGGAGTATTTAACAGTGGCCGGAAATCTACAAAAAGGTTGTAAATAAGGTTCGCATTCAGGGTCATGATCAGGATACTACCTGGAGGGTGTATATTCAGGATTTGTACCCGGATCTGGTGCAGGTAGGCGGATCCAATATCGGTTACGGATATTTCGCATCCCAGCAGAACTCTGAACATGCAAGGGAAATGTTCTGTGGAGACTGGCTTTATGAAAACATCAAAAACGGTCATGGAAAAATGATGGAAAACTATCACCTGGTAAATGATGGGGCGTATTACGAAGGAGAACCGGAAGAATATCAGTTTGGTCAGACAACGACGATCGGATGGGGAAGTGTTCCCAGAGAGCTTGAAACCTACGATTGGGTAGGGGAGGGAGACAGCGGTCATTGGGTGCTTCTGGTGCCGGTAGGTCTTCGTGGATTGGAAAATCCGAATTATGGTACATGGTGTGGACGTATTACAATCAACGGAGAAGCACAAAATAAAGCAGGAAACTATGACGAATATAATTTCGTAACCGGTGAATACAATCAGTTCAGCGGAAAGAGATGGCTGGTTCCTCTTCAGGAGGATTTTGCAGCGCGTGCAGACTGGACCTGCAAAACACCGGAAAATTGCAATCACGCACCTGTTGTCAGTGCAGAAAACCTGGATATCACTGCAGCAGCAGGAGAGATTGTGACTCTCATGGGAAGTGCAGTCGACCCGGATGGAGATGAACTGGATATCAACTGGTGGGTATATGAGGATGCAGGCGAGTATGAGGGTGAGCTTACCGGACTGCGTGTTTGGGATTCCCATGCACTTTCCACTTCCTTTACCGTTCCTGCCGATGCAGAGAGTGGAGATTATTTTAACATTATTCTGGAGGTAAAGGATCGGGCGGATGCTCCGATGACCAGATACGCACAGGTGATCGTCTCGGTAGAATAGTAAAATAGTGCATTGCGGAAAAACGGAGAGCTAAATAACAAATCTCATGTGTGTTCGATTTGAATTTAACAGGGGAACTGCTGTCACGGGCAGTTCCCCTGTTTTGAATAGAAAGAAAAAGATTCTATCTGTTTTTTATCGGTGAAAAATCCTGGTCAAGAAGACCATATTCTTTCAACAGCTCCGTTTGAAAATCCGGATTTGAAAAGGATTTCAGTAAATCTTCCTGACGTCCATCGCGGATAAGGAATTGGTTTAACTGGTTGATTTGTTCCAGTGCTTCCATGCGACCTTCCATGCGACCTTCCGTGCGACCCTCTGTGTGTCCTTTCTCCCAACCGGTTTTGTGTCCATCCTCCCGTGCCTCCTCGGCAATGGCTTTGTACATCCTTTTTGTAAAAATCTCATCATCGTATTCATCTAAAAACATAGCGACAACCTCCTGGCGGTGCTCCTTCAACACATCGGTCAGGACATCCTCCTTCAGGCAGCGGTCTACAGCAAGATTTACGGATGTCTGAGGAGTATAGCCATTGTGGATGTTTTCGCGGATATAAAAGATAAACCGGGAATAATCCAGAAGCGGCTTACATTTTTCCATGAGTTCCCGGTTCTTTCCGTAGTTGATATTCAGTACTACCGCCCGGCATTCCAGCGCGGGGATATGAAAGTCGTCATTGACATTCATATCCGGATGCTTCACGTAAGAATCGGACAGATATAAAACCTCACGTTCCGGCCTTTCTTCCACTCCGTTATAAAAAACAAGAAATTGCGGAAAGGGAAGGAGAAGCTGCTTGGTTCCATACATATTTGCATCTGTCTGTTCTATGTAAGCGCGGTATAACCGTGCAAAATACAGGAAACCCCGGAGAGGGATATTCGGATTCCAGGTGGACTGGTGTTCTACGAGACAAAGTGCCCAGTCCAGAAGAAAAGAAACATCATTTTTATAACTCAGATAGATCACATTCTCCAAAGTGGTGATGGTAAGCTGGCTGACATCCTCATATGACGTCTGGTTGATGGCATTATAAAGTTGTAAAAGCTTTTTCTTGTCCCGGAAAATAAAACGGAACAATTTATCCTTGTGTGTTCTCTGCACATATGTGCCTTCATCGGGAGTGTAAGGAATCTGGGATTCCTGTGTCACATGTTCAGAAGTACTTTCTGGTTTATTATTCTTCATGTTTACACACTCCTATTATAAGCTTGGTTGTGATATTTTAAAAGTAGCAAATGCATATTTTGAGCAGAATGACAGGGATTTGGAAGATCACCTCCTCTGAAATAAAATTGTAATAAAATAAGGGGAACATACCGGCGAAATACCGGAAGAATAATAGATGTTACTCATCATAAACGGTATTTAATGGATTGTAAAGGAAAAGATTTCGACAGGATTCGACTTAAAAGACAGCTTGCGCTCTGAATAAAACAAGTTGCGAGGTTTTTGGCGGTTACATAAAAAGTGCGATATAATATGGACATTCATGAAACAGAAATTTATTGATGGGGGAAAGAATATGAACAACAGAAAGAAATATCAGATTATCGTTCCTGTAATCCTGTGGATTCTGGGAGGAATTCAGATCATTCGGTATATCATGCTGGGAAATGTAACGGCGCTTGTTACTGTGATACTTCTGGAACTGTGCTTTGGTCTGATTACTTATGCTGCATGTAGAGGAACGTGCCCGGCTTTTCTGATTTTGGTGGGAATCGGAGCCGGCATCTGCGGATTTTTCGCGAACCATGCGGAGACGACCTGGTTTAATGTGATTTATCTATATCAAGCCGTGGCCGCAATGCTGGGCGGAATTATTGGGACTTTTCAGATGATTCGGAAAAAGGAGAAACCGAACAGAAAGTGGATTGCACCCATGGCAGCAGTTCTGACTATGATTCTGGTATTTCTGGCAGTCTGGGGTGTGAACTTTTTGCGCGTACGTGGGAAACAGGTGGCAGAAGGAGAAATCTGGGGAGTGCCGGAGAAACTCGACAGTGTTCCCGCGCAGGCACAGGGAACCGTGGAGGAATTTGCCTACCAGACGAAGGCTTATGCAACGGATATGCGGGACGTGAGCAAAACAGCTATGGTATATCTTCCGGCAGGATATGACAATAATAAAGAATACAATATCCTCTATCTGATGCACGGAACGGGAGATGATGAGAAATACTGGCTCGTAACTCATCCTGAAAATAAGACTATGCTGGATCAGATGATCGAACAGGAGATCATTGAGCCACTCATCGTGGCGACACCTACGTTCTACGTTGAAAATGACTGCAAGGATGATTTAGACTTATTGACTTATTCTTTCCGGGAGGAACTGCGAAACGACCTGATGCCGGCCGTAGAGAACCGTTATTCCACATATGCAGTAACTGCCGATGAGAAAGGATTTTCTGAGAGCCGGGATCACAGGGCGTTTGCCGGGCTTTCCAGAGGTGCGGTGACAACCATCCATTCGGTGATATGCGGAAGTCTTGACTACTTTTCCTGGTTCGGCACCTTCAGCGGAAGCCGGACTGATGCGGAATATTTCCAGGAAACACTGCAGTCAGAGGAATTTCAGGATTTGCCCATTCATTACTGGTACATCAGCAGCGGTACCTTTGACTTTGCTCTGCCGGGACAAATTGGGGAGTATAAGGGATTGCTTCGGACAGAACCGAGGCTGCAGGAGGGCGTGAACATCTCCTTTGATACATATCCCATGCGGTATCATTCAGCAGGGAACTGGCATATTTCCCTGTATAACTGTCTCCAGAAAATATTTACCGATAAAACTGCGACAACTCACGCTGAAAATTGAACATTTTGCGTAAAAATAAGTTCGGATAATTTTTCAATGATATAATATTGCACAAATGATATCGGTTAATATTTTCGGATTGTGATTTAAGGAGGAAGGTAAATGAAGACGAAACAGGCATTTAATCCATATATGCCAAGCTGGGAATATGTTCCGGATGCCGAGCCCCATGTGGTAGGAGACCGGGTGTATGTATATGGTTCCCATGATA
>JALERH010000045.1 GCA_022764275.1 Blautia sp.
TCCGACGAACGACTATTTTTCAAAAGTAAAGGAACTCCGCTCGATTTTTCCATATAGAAGTCTATTTTTGGTATGGACATCCAACCAAATTTTGATTATTCTATAAATAGTGGTTTCCTTTGGAAATTGCCTGGTATCTGGCCCAGGCAGCCACTGCACTGGATATTTGAATACGTTTAAAAGGAGATATATAAAATGGCATGTACAACAATTCTTGTTGGAAAGAAAGCAAGCTATGATGGCTCTACAATGATTGCAAGGAATGATGATTCCGGTTCCGGACATTTTACCCCGAAAAAATTTGTGGTGAATCATCCGCAGGAACAATCGAGACACTATAAATCTGTGATTTCCCATGTGGAAATTGAGCTTCCGGACAACCCCATGCGCTATACCGCCATGCCGAATGCCGTAAAAGGAGAAGGAATCTGGGCAGCAAGCGGAGTGAATGAGGCGCAGGTCGGTATGACAGCGACCGAAACAATTACATCCAATCCCCGTGTGCTTGGAGCAGATCCGTTGGTGGTGTACCAGCCGGCTCGGGATGGAAAAGAAGAAATCCCGGGGGGAATCGGTGAGGAAGACATTGTTTATATTGTGCTTCCTTATATTCACAGTGCCAGGGAAGGCGTGCAGAGACTGGGAAGCCTGTTGGAAAAATACGGTACCTATGAGATGAACGGTATTGCTTTTCAGGATGTAAATGAAATCTGGTGGTTGGAGACAATTGGCGGACATCACTGGATCGCAAGGCGTGTTCCGGATGATACATATGTGGTGATGCCCAACCAGCTTGGACTGGATCAGTTTGACCTGGAGGACGCGTTTGGCGAACAGAAAGAATATATGTGTTCCCCGGATATGCGGGAATTTATAGAGAAAAATCATCTGGATCTGTCTCTGGATGGAAAGTTAAATCCGAGAGACGCCTTTGGAAGCCATGATGATTCGGATCATGTGTATAATACACCCCGCGCATGGTATATGCTGCGCTGTCTGAATCCCAGAACCAGAACATGGGATGGCCCGGATGCGGAATATACTCCGTATTCAGATGATCTGCCGTGGTGCATGGTTCCAGAGAAAAAGGTTACCATAGAGGATGTGAAATATGTTCTTTCCTCCCATTACCAGGGTACTCCGTACGATCCATATGCTGCCTACGGCGACAAATCCATGCGGGGTGCATACCGTTCCATTGGAATCAACCGGAATGATTTTGTCTCCATTATTCAGATGAGACCGGATCATGAGAAGGATTCCCGCGCCATTGAATGGGTGGCTTATGCTTCCAATGCATTTAATGTGGCAGTACCATTTTATTCAGACGTGGAGGAAACTCCGGAATACCTTTCCAATACGACCGGAACTGTATCCACAGAGAATTTTTACTGGTCCAGCCGTATGATTGCGGCTATGGCGGACGCATCTTACCGAAGCTCCATTTTCCATATCGAGCGTTACCAGGAGTATGTGATGTCAAAAGGTCACGAATTGATCAACCGTTACGATGCACTTCTGGAACAGGAAAAGGATGCAAAAAAACGTATGGAGCTGAAAATAAAGGCCAATCAGGAAGTGGCAGATATGCTGAAAAAAGCAACTCTTGATACTCTGGATAAGGTTCTGTTTGAGTTGAGTAGCCAGATGAAAAATGCCTATTCCAGATCGGATGCGTAAGGATTGTTAATAAAAATGGGCAGGCTGCGAAAAGCCTGCAGCATAGAAAAAAGGATATGAAAAAATGACTGCGACAGAGAAAATAAGTAAAGAAGGAATTCTGCATTTCCTCTTTACAGAAGAAGGGTTTATTGTAGATGACCGGGGAGAAGTGCTCTCCGGTGAAATGGAAAAATGGAGGGAACGGTTTGAAAAAGACCGGTTTCATGCTCTCTATCAGCTTGGCTTTCGGGAGAAGCCGAAAGGCTTTGATGCGGCAGGTCAGTTTTTGTACCAGGTTGCAGAGCGTTTTTTCCAGACACTGACAGATCAGCCGGATATTGAACTTACCAGGGAAAAGGCGGAGCTGGAACCGGATGAAGATGCGCTGGAGGTTCTGCAAAACTGCGTGCCGTTTACCGTTGGTTCGGAGCATGTGACGGAGAAATGGATCAAAAATGTATTCCGCAAACTGAACGGGATTTTTGCATCTGAGATTCGTGAATATGATGGAACCGTGGCGTTGTATCTGGCAGAAAAAAGCCAGCACTTACGTGTTCCGGAAAGAGTCTTTTTTCATCTTGTGGAGAACCGCAAGGATGACTATCCCTTTGCATTTCTGGCTACCTATGCCACAAAAGGCGAGGATGGAAAAGTGCGCCATGTGCCGCTGCAATATGCTCTTACGGAATACAGGCAGGACCGCGAAAAGCTTCTGGAACTGCTGTCCTGTCTGAATAAAGTGGCAGAAGTATCGCCTCTGATCGGACAGTTTGTGGAGAGCGGGGAGCTGTTTCATCCGCTGCGTCTGACTGCGGAGGAAGCATGGGAGATTCTGAAAGCGGTTCCTCTCATTGAGGAAACCGGGGTAATCTGCAGGATTCCAAACTGGTGGAAAAAGCGTCAGAGTGGCGTATCCGTGTCGGTAAATCTGGGAGAAGAGAAGCCGGTATTTCTGGGCATGGATACCATTCTCACCATGTGTCCGCAGCTTACTGTGGACGGGGTGGCGCTTACCAGGGAAGAGATTGAGTCTTTGCTTGCGCAGTCGGAAGGCCTGGCCCTTTTGAAGGGAAAATGGGTAGAGGTTGACCACGAACGGCTGAAAAAGATGCTGGACGAGATGGAAAAATATGAGGGAAGCCTGACTCTGATGAGTGCTCTTCGGATGGGGCTGGAGACGGAAGAGAAAAAGGAAGGGGCGGACGTGGGTCCAATCCTGACCAATGGAAAATGGCTCGCCGATTTTATGCATAAGCTCCGTTTTCCGGGAAAAATACGCAGCGCAGCAGTTCCCGGAAGCTTCCATGCATCTTTGAGACCATACCAGAAGACGGGGTATACCTGGCTTAATTATATGAAGACTCTGGGTTTCGGAGCATGTCTTGCGGATGATATGGGTCTGGGAAAAACCGTACAGGTGCTTGCTTTTCTGGAAAAGGTGCGCACAAGCAGTAAAAAAGCCAGGGCTCTTCTGATCGTCCCTGCTTCTCTTCTCGGAAACTGGCAGAAGGAGACTGCCAAATTTGCACCGGAGATGACGATTCATGTCCTCCATGGAAAGCCAGGTCAGATTTTGAGCGAAGAACTGAAATGCAGTAAGAATTTTCTGACCATTACGACGTATGGAATGGTTTCCAGAATTCCGGAGCTGGAAAAGATAAACTGGGACGTTCTCATTCTGGATGAAGCACAGGCAATCAAAAATCCAACGACAAAACAGACAAAGCAGATTAAAAAGCTGAAAAGCAAGACGAAAATCGCCATGACCGGTACGCCGGTGGAAAATGACCTGACGAATCTTTGGTCGCTGTTTGATTTCCTGAATAAGGGTCTTCTGGGCAGTTCGAAGGAATTTCACGAATTTGCGAAAGGCCTTTCCCAGAATCCGCAGGGATATGCGAAGCTGAAATCCATGATCGCACCGTTTATGCTGCGGCGTGTAAAGACAGACAAAAAGATTATTTCCGATCTTCCTGACAAATTAGAGAAGGTCGATTATGTGGATATTTCCAAAAAGCAGGCAGTGCTTTACCGGAAATATGTATCCGATCTTGCTGTGAAGCTGGAAGAAGCGGATGGAATGGAACGGAGGGGACTGGTGCTTGGTTCTCTGACAAAGCTGAAACAGATCTGCAATCATCCGGATCAGTATCTCGGGCAGCAGACCTATGATCTGAAGGACAGCGGTAAGTTTGAATTTCTGAAAGAGCTGTGTGAAAACATCTATGAAAAGCGTGAACGTGTTCTGGTATTTACGCAGTTTAAGGAAATTACGGAATATCTGGACGATTTTCTTGCGGGAATTTTCCATACAAGAGGATATGTCCTCCATGGCGGCACTCCGGTTGCAAAGCGCAGCAAAATTGTGGAAGCATTCCAGGGAGAAAAATACGTACCGTATATTGTACTTTCTGTAAAAGCCGGAGGAACAGGGCTGAATCTGACAAAAGCCAACCATGTGATCCACTTTGACCGGTGGTGGAATCCTGCCGTAGAGAATCAGGCTACAGACAGAGCATACCGAATCGGGCAGAAGAGCAATGTTATAGTCCATAAGCTGGTATGCCGCGGGACATTGGAGGAAAAGATTGACGAAATGATCCGCTCAAAACAGCAGCTTGCGGAAAACGTGATCGGATCCGGCGGAGAAAACTGGATTACGGAAATGAGCAATAAGGAGCTTCTGGAAATGATGAGGCTGGATTAAGGAGTGATGTCATATGAGCAGATATTGGGATACAGAAATTACCTACAGTCAGCCGGATGCAGACAAGCTTCGAAAGAATGCAAAAGAGACAGCAAAACGGGAGAAAGCAAAAGGAAAAGAACTGGCGCCGGTAGTGATACAGGGCAGAAATATCGTAAACAGCTGGTGGGGAAAAGCCTGGTGTGAAAACCTGGAAAAATATGCGGATTACGAAAGCCGTCTTGACAGGGGAAAACGGTATGTGCGGACCGGTGCGGTTGTAGATCTGAAGGTCCAGAAAGGAAAGGTTCAGGCCAGAGTGCAGGGACGCAGGAAGGCGCCTTATAAGGTAGAAATCCGGATAAGTCCTCTGTCGGAAGCAAGGTGTCAGTATGCCATTGACCGGTGCGGCCGAAAAATTGAAAATCTGGAAACACTTTTGAATGGGAGCTTTCCTGAAGAATTAAAAGAATTGTTTTCCGGAGAAAAAGGACTTTTTCCGGAGCCGAAGGAAATCAGTTTTCAGTGCAGCTGTCCGGACTGGGCGCTGATGTGCAAGCATGTGGCAGCAGTTTTATACGGAATAGGGGCAAGATTCGACGAAAATCCGCTGCTGTTTTTCGAACTGAGGGGAATTGATGTGGGACGTTTTATTGACGTTACCCTGGAAAACCGTCTGGATTCCATGCTGAAAAATGCCGACGCACCAAGCAGCAGAATTATTGAAACTGACGGGTGGGAAGACATGTTTGGGGTGCTGTCACGATAGAGAGCAGATAGCAGCCAGAGCTGATGCAAAATGAAGTAATAAATGTTAAGAAGAATATGGAAATGGTCATGTTTCAAAGCGAAACATGGCCATTTTTGCTGCAAAAATATGATTATTTTTGGGGAACGATTCATGCCGGTAAAATGGGCAAAGCAGTAATCGGAAAGAAGAAGCCGCATATAATTATATTGCGGGCATATGCTGTTCTGCCGGATAAACGCAGGGATTCCTAAGCGAAATCAAAAAGAAAAGGAGGTATTGGGCATGAATCGAAAAGGGGAAAGGAAGAAATCTTTTCTCGTATTTTTGATGGCAGTATCTATGCTGACACAGCAGACAAGCGGTGTGGCATTGGCAGAAGAGGACTTGGCAGTGCAGGAAACCATGGAGGATTCAGAAGGGAAAAGTACGGATTTGGAAGGAAAAAATACGGACTTGAAACTGGATGAGAACGGCCAGAATGGAACTGAACCGGAAGTATCCGAAGCGGCTCAGGATGAATCTGACACAGAAGGAGACATAAAGCCGGATTCGGAAGCTGGAGAAGATGCTGACACTCAGAAAGAAGCCGGCACAGAAGGCGGCATAAAGCCGGATTCGGAAGCTGGAGAAGATGCTGACACTCAGGAAGGAGTCGGTGCAGAAGCAGCAAAGCCGGATTCCGGGGCACAGGACAATACTGACCCGGAGGCACCCGCAGAAATTCACGATGACGATGAAAAAGAACCGGACGCAGGAACAGAGGAAGATGCAGATATTGAGGAGAAAAGCGTTTTAACTGCAAGTGTGGTACAGGAAGTTTATCTTGCTGGCCAGGACGAAAACCTGGATGTAATGGTGCGCTGCAGTATTACCGTTTCCAATATATCTGAAACAGCTGCGTCAGAAAGCACGGTAATAAAAGCAGTTCTGCCGGAAACACTTGATTATTGCGAGAGTCCCAATCAGACCGAAGGGATACAGGTTCAGGCAAATACCGTATACTGGGAAGAACAGACCATTGCAGCTGCGTCTCAGAACACATATGTATTTAGTGCAAGAGCTGACCAGGGAATTCAGGATACGGCACGGCTGACAGCTGCTTACTATGTAGATGAGCAGCAAATCAGCACAGATATGGTAAGCTTTCGTGGGATGGATTCCTTTGAAACGGAAATGGATTCTTCATCCGAAGAAGAAAAGCTGCCTGCATCGGAAGATGAGGAAGAAGGTCCGACATCTGTCAGTACCGTTTGCGATGGAGTGACGATCACGGTCTCTGCAGAACCGGGAGTCCTGAAAGCGGGTACACAGGTCGTGGCGCAAAAAGTCAGCACAGCGCAGGCTTCCTCCGCAATCGAAAACGGACTGGAAGAAAATCAGACCGTGGAAAGTGTCATTGCTTTTGACATTACTCTGGTGAAGGACGGACAGGAAATTCAGCCGGACGATAAAGTGCAGGTAACTTTCACGGATATTCCTTTTGCCGGGGAATCGGCAGAAGAAAACAGCGAGGTTATGGTGGTACACGTTGATGACAGCATGGAAGCTGCGATAAATCTGGCATCAGGTATTGTCAGCGGAGATGAGGTAACATTTGAGACAACTCATTTTTCCGTATATGCAGTAGCAGTCATTAAAAACCAGGACCCGCCGAAAAAAGATATTACAGAAAAATATGTGCAGCAAAATTCTTTTTCTTACATATACGAGGATTCCGAGGGTAAGGAGCAAAGCTTTTCCTCACTGGCGTTTGATTTTCACCTGTTTGGAAAAGATGTATTGATTAACAATCATACCAATGGCAATATTGCAGCAGAGACATTCAACGGCAGTGGAAGTGGGTTTGGAACCAACCAGAATGCTTCTGACAGCATTACGGAGTACAACTATCTGGGAACTTCGGCCAGTGGTGTCGGACAGATAGCAGGCGGTATTGTCATCGTAGGAAATGATGTCAAGATTACGGAAGAAGATAACGGAAATGCCGTTTCCATTGGAGATGGAGGAGCCAAACAGCAGGCATCGTTAAGCGAAAATGTTTATCAGGAAGGGAAAGATTCAGAGAAGGTTATCGACATTGAAAGTGAACTTGAACGACTTCAGACGCTTTCTGCTAATCTTGCTGAGAATCAAACCACAGATGGTGTGAAATATGAAAAACCTGCTGATGTCAATAGTAAGGTACACATTGATGTATCGGATAGTGATAAAGATGTAAATTTTCTCCAGCTGGATGCAAAGAAGCTGATGGAAGGGCGAAGCAAGTGCGAGGTGGAAATTTCTGGCGTTGAAAACAAAACATTGATCATCAATGTGGATATGACAAACGCCGGGAAGGATACCCTGGCAAATCTTGTAGCCTCCATTGCGGGATACAATAACAGTGAGAATGTTACCAAAAGCAACTGCAATCTGCTCTGGAATTTTTATGAGAAAGATGCACAGGGAAATCCTGTAACCTATTCTTATACGGGAGAAGATTATGCGTCGATCGGAACCTCCGATTATTTTATGGGAACGATTCTTGCGCCTGGTGCCAATGTATGTTACGGCGCCATAAACGGTACTGTAATCGGACAGAAACTAAAGAGTTCAGGAAAAGAATCTCATAACTGGAGATTCACAGGTTTATCTTTGAATCTGACGGTACAGAAAACTCTGGTGGATCCGGAAGCAACACAAACCAGAACATTTTACTTTACATTATATAAAATGGGAAACGATAATCTGACCCGAGTGGAGAACCAGAGAGTGGTTTCGGTTACACTGAAGGATGGAGAAACTGCTTCTGCGGTTTTCCCAAATCTGCAGTCTGAAGAGACGTATTACGTTTATGAAACAGATGCCAACGGTAATATTTTGCAAAGTGGTACTGATGGCTATACGATCATAGGCAGTGGGCAGGAAGTGACCCTGGGAGGCAGTTCAGCGGAGATCAGTATTACAAACAGCAGGAATGTTCCGGAAATAACGCCGACACCAATCCCGACGGCAACGCCAGTACCAACGGCAACACCGACGCCGGAACCGACAGCAACACCGGAACCAACCGCGACGCCAACGCCGGAACCAACTGCGACGCCAACGCCAGAGCCTACGGCAACGCCAGTACCAACGGCAACGCCGACGCCGGAACCGACCGCGACGCCGACGCCGGAACCGACCGCGACACCAACACCAAAGCCAACGGCAACACCAAAGCCGGAACCGACCGCGACGCCGACGCCGGAACCAACGGCAACGCCAACGCCAACGCCGGAACCGACAGCAACACCAGTACCGACCGCGACGCCGACACCGGAACCAACGGCGACGCCGACGCCGGAACCGACAGCAACGCCGACGCCGGAACCGACCGCGACGCCAGTACCAACGCCGACGCCGGAACCGACAGCAACACCGGAACCGACCGCGACGCCGACACCGGAACCAACAGCAACACCAGTGCCGACAGCAACACCAGTACCGACCGCGACGCCGACACCGGAACCAACGGCAACACCGACGCCGGAACCGACAGCAACACCGGAACCGACCGCGACGCCGACACCGGAACCAACAGCAACACCAGAGCCGACCACGACGCCAGAGCCGACCGCGCCCCCGATCCCGGAAGTAAGCGTGACGCCAACACCGGAACCGACAGCAACACCGACGCCGGAACCGACAGCAACACCAGAGCCGACCACGACGCCAGAGCCGACCGCGCCCCCAATCCCGGAAGCGAGTGTAACGCCAACACCTGAGGCAACGTCGACACCAATCCCGGAAGCGAGTGTGACGCCAATCCCGGAAGCAACCGCAACGCCGACACCAGAGGCGACCGTGACGTCAATTCCAGCATCGAAGGATACGATAACTCCGAAACCTACGGAAACAGCGCCACGTACTAAGGCTGTAAAGACAGGAGATAACACACCGATAGTTTTGTATGTAGTTCTTCTGGGAGCGGCAGTAATTGTCTTGGCAGTGGTAATTTGGAAGCGCTATTCAGGAAAAGGTAAAAAATAATGACATATGCCGGACTCATGATTGAAGATGAGTCCGGCTGAAAGAAAAGATTTATGGCTGTTTTGAGCCTGGAGCAGGGGATTTGCATTTATCACAGGGCCTATACAAGATTTTTTGGTTCCCAGACCCTATTTACCCCGGAAATTCATGGAAAATCCTCGATTTACGGAGCAAATTTTCTCTATAGGAAAATATTTTCTTCTGGGACCCCGGTTTTTAAGATTTTCGGGGTCTGGGAAGGAAAAATTTCTTCATAGATACTTTTGACATTCGAATCCGCAGATTTTCACCTGAATTTCTTGATAAAAGGGTTCCGACTATGAATTTTTTCTGTATAGACCCCGTTGAAGAGATTTAGTTCCGTAGTTCCTTGCGCGCAAAGCTCAGATAGAATCAAAAGTGTTTCAACCAAACTCAGAAAGAACAAAAATTGCTTCTGCCGACTCCGAAAATCTTAATAAACGGGGTACCAGAAGCAATTTTTGATACCACGGTCATAAGATACCGATAGGAAACAATTGCACCCCAATTATAAATATTATATAATGCAGACAATATATCATCTTTTGAGGTGTGAGATACCAGTGGAGAAATTTGTAATGATTGACGAATATGGAAGAGCGATTGATTATATCAGAATATCGATTACTGACAGATGCAATCTTCGGTGCACTTACTGCATGCCTGAGGAAGGTGTGGAAACAGTTCCTCATGCGGAAATTTTGACATATGATGAAATAGGAAGACTGGCAGAAATTTTTGCATCCCTGGGGATCCGGAAAATTAAGCTGACCGGAGGCGAGCCTTTAGTCCGAAAAGGAGTGATCGAGCTGGTAAAAAAACTGAAGGGAACAGATGGAATCGAGCAGGTCACCATTACGACAAATGGCATGACACTGGAAGCACAGATGGAGGAACTGGCAAAAGCTGGAATCGATGGAATCAATCTGAGTCTGGACACATTGGATTCCCGGGTATTTACAAAAATTACAAGACGTCAGTGCTTTGAAGAGGTGATGAGAGGATTCCGGGCGGCACTTTCACACCCGGAAATTCCATTGAAAATAAATTGTGTTCCCATGGGGATTTCAGGACAGAATGTCGCGGATTTGGCTGGGCTGGCAAAAAATTATCCTGTTCACGTCAGATATATTGAAATGATGCCGATCGGGCTTGGAAAGCAGTTTGACTTTTGCAGTGAAGACTCGATCCTTGAGGAACTGAAGGGACGTTTCGGAGAGTATCAGGTCTGCGAAGAAAAGCTTGGAAACGGGCCTGCACATTATTATTCTTTTGTAGGATTTCAGGGCAAAATTGGATTTATCAGTGCGCTCAGTCACAAATTCTGCAGTTCCTGCAACAGGGTGAGACTTACCTCCCAGGGATTTTTGAAGACCTGTCTCCAGTATGACATCGGAACAGATCTGAAAGTATTACTGAGAGGCGGCGCATCGGACGAGACGATCCGGGATGCCATCCAGGATGCAATCCTGCAAAAACCATCAGGTCATCAGTTTACAGAAAAAACGAAAGAACACGGGGAAATGCATATGATGTCCCAGATTGGGGGATAAAATTTTATTTTCCCCAAAATGAGAGACAAAATTTACGGAGGCGTGATTTCACTTGGGCAAATATGAAATTCTTATTGTAGAGGATGATACAGGACTGAATCAGGGCATCGCCCTTGCGCTCCGGGAAGAAAACGTATTTTTCCATTCTGCATATTCGCTTGGTGAAGCGCGGACAGCCTGGCAGCAGGAAACGATAGACATGATTCTTCTGGATCTTAACCTTCCGGATGGCAGCGGATATGATTTTTTGCGGGAAGTACGGAAAATGTCAGATATTCCGGTACTGCTGATCACGGCAAATGATCTGGAAATTGATGAGGTAACAGGATTTTCCCTGGGTGCGGATGATTATATTACAAAACCCTTTAGTCTGATGGTGCTTCGGGCACGTGTGGCGCGAATGAGAGAGCGTGCAGAAAAAGCCGGGAAACCGGATGAATACCGGGATGAAAAATATTGGTTCCGGTTTGAAGAAATGAAATTTCTGGTGGATGGGGAAGAGGTTGCTTTAAGCAAAACCGAGCAGCGGCTTCTGCGGATGTTTATCCGGAATATAGGACAGACTTTGCCGCGTGACAGGCTTGTAGACGCCATCTGGACAGACGGGGGAGAGTATGTGGATGAAAACGCACTCTCTGTCGCGGCGAATCGCCTGCGTCGCAAACTGGGAGGAAAAACGGGAACCTGCCCTATCCAGACAATATATGGTCTGGGATATATGTGGACAAAGGAGCACGGAAACGTATGAAGGGATTTGGCACAGGCAGGACGCTTAAGCGTCTGGATGAAATGCTGACCGATGCGATAAACGGAACCTTTGAGGAGAGCCGGTACGATGAAACGGAATTATCCCGCCTGGAATCACGGTGGAAGCAATATCTGACGACATCGAAAATGTCCATGGAAAAGACAGGGAAAGAACGGGAAAATATGAAAGCCCTTGTTTCTGATATCTCCCACCAGACAAAGACACCGCTTTCCAATATTCTGTTATATGCACAGCTGCTGGAGGAAAAAGCGGAAGACGAAGAAGAAAAGTTTCTGGCAGGGCAGATCGTAAGTCAGACAGAAAAACTGGAATTTCTGATACAGTCCCTCGTGAAAATGTCACGACTGGAGACGGAGGTGCTGGAGGTAAAACCGGAACAAAACCGTATCAAACCTCTTGTTGTACAGGCGCTGGAGGCGGTCCTTCCCAAAGCGGAGAAAAAGAAGATTCGGGTGTCCGGAGATATTCCGGAACAGACAGAAGCTGTCTATGATCTGAAATGGACACTGGAAGCCCTGGAAAATGTCCTGGACAATGCGGTAAAATATTCGCCGGAGGGAAGCTGCATTACAGTAGAAGTACGGGCATATGAATTCTATGTCTGTATTTGTGTCACGGATGAAGGAATGGGAATTCCGGAAGAAGAAAAAGCGCAGATTTTTACCCGCTTTTACCGAAGCAGCCGGGTACAGCAGGAAGACGGAATCGGGATAGGATTGTATCTCGCACGTGAGATTTTACAGAAAGAAAATGGATTTATTAAGGTGACAGCAGGAGAGAAAAAAGGAAGCTGCTTCGGTCTTTATCTTCCTGCAAAAACGGAAGCCGAATGACGATACAGATGAAATCTGACAAAACTGTAAGATTTGGGAAAGAATGTGGAAAGGATTACCGTGTAATATGGTCTTATGGAAAAAATGATTTTCCATAGGACTTTTTTTGTGGTAAGAAACCAGGAGGTACGAAATGAATGTATTAGAGACCAGTAATCTGAAAAAATACTATGGATCAGGAGACACATTGGTGAAAGCTCTTGACGGTGTTGATCTTTCCGTAAAACAGGGGGAGTTTATATCCATAGTCGGCACCTCAGGCAGTGGAAAATCCACTCTTCTGCACATGCTTGGAGGACTTGACCGCCCCACAGCGGGTACCGTGAAGGTGGAAGGAAAGGACATTTCCGGACTGAAAGATGAGGAGCTTACAATCTTTCGCAGGAGAAAGATTGGCTTTGTATTCCAGAGCTATAATCTGGTTCCGGTGCTGAATGTATATGAAAATATCGTCCTTCCTGTGGAACTGGACGGAAATCAGATTGACGGAAAATTTGTTGAGGAAGTCATAAAAATGCTTGGGCTGGAAAAGAAAAAGTACAGCCTTCCTTCTCAGCTTTCCGGAGGTCAGCAGCAGAGAGTGGCCATTGCACGGGCACTTGCTGCAAAGCCTGCAATCCTTCTGGCAGACGAACCGACCGGAAACCTGGACTCCGTCACAAGTCAGGATGTCTTGAGCCTTCTGAAAGTGAGCAGTGAGAAATTCGGACAGACCGTTGTCATGATTACACACAATGAAGAAATTGCTCAGCTTGCAGACCGGATGATCCGTATTGAGGACGGGCGGATAAAAGGCGGTGAG
>JALERH010000046.1 GCA_022764275.1 Blautia sp.
GAGGAGAATATCCTTTTTGAAGATAAAGATATCCTGGTATGCCGGAAAATAAGCGGAATTGCAGTGCAGAATGCAGGAATCGGTACTATGGATATGGAAAGTGCATTGAAAAATTATCTGGCTGTAAAACAAACGTCATCAGGTAACATAGGACAGAAGGATAAAGTGCCCTATCTTGCTGTGGTGCACCGTCTGGATCAGCCTGTGGAAGGAGTGCTCGTTTTTGCAAAGACACCGCGCGCTGCAAAGGAGCTGAGCCGTCAGATTACCCAGGGAAAAATGGAAAAAAATTATCTGGCAGTTACGTTTGGAATGCCTCCTGTAGGAAAAAACGAAGAAAGAGTTCTGGAGGACTACCTGAAAAAAGACGGAAAGACCAATACCTCTTTTGTCACCGCCCCCGGAACACCGGGAAGTAAAAAAGCACGTTTATGGTATAAAGTTCTGGAAACGATAGAAGACCCGCAGGAGGGCAAAGAAAAGCATTTGCTGCAGATCCGTCTGGAGACAGGGCGCCATCATCAGATACGTGTCCAGCTGTCGCATGCAGGAATGCCTCTGGCAGGGGATCGAAAATATGGAGCTTTGGAAAAAACAAAGTTTTCTCTTGGCCTTTGTGCGTGGCAGCTCACCTTTACACATCCTGTCACCGGTAAAAAAATGAAATTTGAAACGATACCGGTCGGAGATGCCTTTCAGGGATTTTCTTTGAATAAATCATAAAATAAAGTCCGATACTATCACCATGCCTTATGGCAAATATAAGAAATGGCAGTAACTGCTGCAAAGGCGATGAACGCAAAAAAGCAGTTACATATGGTGAGTGTATTGAGCGTAGAATGGAAACGAAAACTGATGATTCTGGGAATCGTGGCAGGAACTTTTCTGACGTACCGTTATCTTTTGCCCGTCATCCTGCCTTTCCTGGCAGCCTGGCTCCTGGCGGCCTGGCTGAACCCTTATGCGCTGCGTCTGCAAAGTTATACCAGAATCAAAAAGAATATCTGGAATGTGATCCTTCTTGCGACTGTATTTGCCATACTTGTTGTCCTGCTCTATCTGGGAGCGAAAGAGCTTCTTGGCCAGTTAAAAACGGCAGTTGCAAATTTTTCAGTATTGTTAAGTTGGGCTTCTGTGTTTTTGGATAAAGGATGCGCTCTGCTGGAAGATGTGACCGGGATTGCAAAGGAAAGCAGCCGTGCCTATATCCTTTCCCATTTATCCGGCATGCAGGAAGAATTTCTGGCCGCATTAAGTCCTCAGACATTTGCAAGGGTTTCTTCAGCAGTAAAAAAAATCGTTGTTCTTTTCTCAGGTATTGTGGTGACATTTATTGGTTCCATCCTTATGATGGCCGATATGGAAAATCTTCACAGAAAAATCTGGGATTACTCGTGGCTGGTAAGCATCAGAAGAGTTGTGAATCAGCTGAAAAGAACAACAGCGGTCTATCTGAAAGCACAGGTGATCATTATGCTTATCGTCGCAGGAATCTGTGCTGCAGGTTTCTGGATCATGAAAAGCCCTTATTTCCTCATACTTGGCATTGTACTGGGACTTTTAGATGCCCTGCCTGTGATTGGTACCGGAACTTTCCTTTATCCGGCTGCATTTTTGTTTCTGATAAAAGGTAATTTTGCAGTTGCAGCAGGCTGCGTACTGCTTGACGTTATCACCAGCATTTTGCGGGAATATCTGGAGCCAAAACTGCTGGGAGGAAAGCTGGGAATTTCTCCGATTGCGGTACTGGCATCGGTGTATATTGGAATCTTTCTTTACGGAGGATGCGGCGTTTTTCTGGGACCATTGTCCTTTTCCACAATTTATGAGAGCGGCAAGGTATGGGATGTTTGGGACTAATGCCGAAAAAAATGAAAAAATTATGAAATCTATGGACGGAAAACGGAAAATGTGTATAATGTAAAAAGCAGTGAAGAAATGTAAAGAACAGGTAAAATATGTGGATTCCAGAAAGGGAGATTGAAATGAAAAAAGCGGCAGTTGCATCCGTACTTCTGCTGAGCGCAGCAGGTCTTCTAACCGGGTGTAAGAAAGAAGAAGTGGAGAAGGCAATCGCACCGTTGGTTGCAGATGCCCAGGACACGACAGAAGCCGAGGAAGTTCAGGAAACAGAAGAATCATCCGTTCCTGAGATAGATACAAGTGTTTCCATTCAGCCAGGTGCCAGAGTTGCAGTTGTAAGTAAAAATACAAAAGGGGAATTCTGGGATCGGATAAAGAAGGGAATGGAGCAGGCTATTGCAGATATCAATGAAGCCTATGGATATGAAAAGGATGATCTGATTACCATGACCTTTGAAGGACCGGATGATGAGCAGGATGTGGAAGGACAGATCAATACGCTGGACGCTGTGATTGCGGAAAATCCGGATGTTCTTTGCCTTTCGGCCAGTGATATGGATTCCTGTCAGGCACAACTTGAGGCGGCAAAGGAAAATGGAATCCCGGTTGTGGCTTTTGATTCTAATGTAAGCGATACGAAACTGGTACGCGCATTCCGTGCCACAGATAATGAGCGTGTTGGAGAGGTGGGAGCATACCGTCTTGCGACAGCGATTGGCAAAATGGGAAAAGTAGCGGTATTCTCTGCTCAGGAAAAAACGCAGAGCATTAAGCAGCGTGTGGAGGGCTTTACAAGCTACATAGAGAAATATGGTGATATCGAGGTTGTGGAGATCATCTACGAAGACCAGGTGGAGGACATGACTGCGGCGATGCAGGAAGTCCTGGAAAAATATCCAAAGCTGGATGGCGTTTTCTGTACCAATGCAGATATTGCAGAACTTTATCTGAATATGAAAAAAGATGAGACCAGAGAAGTTGTAGCGATGGTAGGTGTGGATGCCACCAGCCGTCAGCAGGAAGCAATCCGTAAGGGAGAGGAAATCGGAGTGGTTTCCCAGCAGCCGTACGCGATGGGATATCAGACCATGCTGACAGCAGTTCAGACGACAGCTCCAAAGAAAAGCGTGTCGATTGAGAAAAAAATCCTCACACCGCCGGCGTGGATAGACGCCTCCAATCTGGATGATCCCGCTTACAGCGAATATCTTTACTGATAGTAAAAAAACATATGTGTAATTGAAAAATAAGAAAGGCGGGCATCCCAGATGCCTGCCTTTTTGTTACATTTTGCCCAAAACCGTTGCCTTTTTTTTGACAGTATGATAAAATCCTACTATGCGATAAGCTGATTATATGGTAACTTTTGGAAAAAGTAAACGAAAGGAGAGTATATGAAAAACTGGACCGAAATTATTAAAAACGTTTCGATGCTGACCCAGTTTGGTCTTTCCTTTGTGACGCCTCTTTTGTTGTGTCTGGCTGTCTGCTGGTGGCTGACCACATATCTGGGAGCGGGAGGATGGGTTTATATCCCGGGGTTTTTCTTTGGACTGGGAGGCTCCTTTATGGTGGCTTATAAACTGTATCTTTCTGTCGTGAACTGCGGAAAAAAAGAAGACAAAAAGAAAAAAGTTTCTTTTAACCGCCATGTCTGATGAAGCCCGGACAGGGCAGAACTTTTTCGAAAAGTGCGATACGAAAAAAGAAAGGATTTGACATATGAGCAGTATTTTTGCAGATATTCAGCCGGCTGTCAGAAAGGAAACCAGGCATGTTGCAATCGGTACGGGGATTTGTGTGGTTCTGATGTGGGTGGTGTTCGCCATACTTCATGCAGTGACACCGGAGCAGATCCCCTTTGACTACACCGTGATTCTGGGGGGCCTGGGAGGCGGCATCATTGCAGTTCTGAATTTTTTCCTTATGGGACTGACAGTGCAGAAGGTGGTGTCTCTTGAGGATGAAGGACAGGCGCGTAATAAAATGAAGGCAAGTTATTCCCAGCGTATGCTGCTTCAGCTTCTGTGGGGAATCGCAGCAATCGCTGCCCCGTGCTTCCAGTTTGCGGCAGGTCTTCTCCCACTGCTTTTCCCGAATATTGTCATTAAGACCATGGGAATCCTGGGGACGAAAAAACAGCCATCTTCAGAGAAATAAGGGGAATTTCCAGTAAAAAAACAGGGAATCCTAATAAAAGCGTGAATGACAAGCTCTCTTCTGGGGAGCGTATTCATAGAAACTCAGCCGGATAGGAGGTGGAAACGTATATGGACATAGAGATAACCGGTGGGAAAATATTTTATACTTTTCCCATTGATTTTCCCATTCTGGGAAAATTCCAGATTACCGAGACACTGGTGGTAAGCTGGATCGTACTGCTGTTGATTACAGGCCTGTGTATCTGGCTGACTCACGACCTGAAGGTAGAGAAAATCTCCAGACGCCAGGCTGTAGCGGAAATGCTTGTGGAAATGGCGAACAAATTTGTCATTGGAAACATGGGTGAAAAATTCCGGTACATGATTCCTTTTGTGGCAGCATTGTTTGCTACAAGTGTTGTATCAAACCTGATCAGTCTTGTGGGACTCAGAAGCCCTACAGCAGATCTTTCTACGGAAGCTGCATGGGCGGTTGTGGTATTTATCATGATCACAGCTCAGAAGATTAAGACAAACGGATTTGGAGGATATCTGAAGGGATTTACGACTCCGATTCCTGTCATGACTCCTTTTAATATCCTTTCTGAACTGGCTACACCTATCAGTATGGCGTGTCGTCATTTTGGAAATATCCTTTCCGGAGTCGTGATCAACGGACTGATCTATGCGGCGCTGGCGCTGGCAAGCTCCAAGCTGTTCGGACTGATACCGGGTATCGTAGGCAAGGTTCTGGCACAGATTCCGTTCCTGGATGTAGGTATCCCGGCGATTTTGTCAGTCTATTTTGACTGGTTCTCAGGAATCATGCAGGCATTTATCTTCTGTATGCTGACGGTTATGTATATCGCCAATGCGGCAGAGGAAGGCTAAACGTATTAAAAACAAAATAAAGCAAATTTTATTAAAAACAGGAGGATTATATTATGGATTTTCAGGTATTGGCAAAAGGTATTGCATTGGCAGGCTGTGCAATTGGTGCAGGATGTTCGCTGATCGCAGGTATCGGACCTGGTATTGGTGAAGGTAACGCAGTGGCAAAGGCTCTGGAAGCAATCGGACGTCAGCCGGAGTGCAAGGGTGATGTAACATCTACCATGCTCCTTGGTTGTGCAATCGCAGAGACCACAGGTATTTATGGTTTCGTTACCGGCCTGCTGCTTATTTTCGTAGCTCCTGGTACTTTCATGAAATTCCTGGCTTAATGACAGCAGCGTTTGGAAAACCGGCAGAAAGCAAAAGGACTGACTGCCGGAGCAGGATGTAAATGCAAGGAACAGGAGGGAAAGTATGCAGGTACAGGAACTTGTTGGAATTGTGCCGTGGACTTTCATTGCACAGATATGCAACTTATTTCTCCAGGTGTATCTGATCAAACGGTTTTTATTCAAACCTATAAATGCCATGTTGGAAAAGAGAAGAGCCATGGCGGATGCTGAGATTCAGGATGCGGTAAAGGCCAAAGAGGAGGCTATTGCCATGAAGTCCGAATATGAGCAGAACATGCTGGAGGCAAAGAATAAAGCCAATGAAATCGTGACAAATGCTCAGAAGACAGCTGCGATCCAGAGCGAGGAGATGTTAAAGGAAGCATCCCAGCAGGCGGCTGCCATGAAGGCAAAGGCTGAGAGTGACATTGCTCAGGAGAAGAGAAAAGCAGTCAATGAGGTGAAGAACGAGATCGGCGGTATGGCGATGGAGATTGCCGGGAAGGTAATCGAGCGCGAGATCAATGAAGAAGACCATGCGAAACTGATCGACGAATTTATTGCGAATGTAGGTGAGGCATCATGACGCAGACTGCCAGACTGTATGGCGGAAGCATGTATGAGCTTGCCGCTGAAGAACAGCTTACAGACACTGTGATGGAGCAGATGAACGAAATCCGGCAGCTTTTTCGGGACAATCCTGACTATGTAAAGCTGCTTGGTGAGCCTTCCATTCCCAAAAAGGAGCGGACAGACATGATAGAAGCTGCATTCGGTGCCCAGGCGGAGCGGTATTTAGTCAATTTTTTGAAATTGCTGTGTGAAAGGAACATCCTGATGGAATATGCAGGATGCTGTGAAGAATTTACAAGACGCTACAATGCAGACCATAATATTGCGGAAGCAGTCGTAACCAGTGCTGTTACTTTAAGCGGGGAACAGATGGCGGCTCTGAAGGCAAAGCTGGAGAAGATCAGCGGGAAAACGGTATCCCTTATTCAGAAGAAGGATCCCACCGTGTTGGCAGGTCTGCGCGTGGAACTGGAAGGAAAGCAGCTGGACGGAACTGTGCAGGGCCGTCTGTCAGGCATTTCCAGAAAACTAAATGAGCTTATAGTATAAGGATGGAAAGAAGACATGCAACTTAAACCTGAAGAAATTTCAAAGGTCATCCGCAGTCAGATCAAATATTACGAAAATGCCATTCAGCAGAATGAGACAGGTACCGTCCTGATGGTAGGTGACGGTATTGCCAGAGCCAGCGGGCTTATCAACTGTATGGCAGGCGAGCTGCTGGAATTTGAAGACGGCAGCTTCGGTATGGCACAGAACCTGGAAGAAAACAGTGTGTCTATCGTATTATTTGGAGATGACTCCGGAATTGGTGAAGGCCAGACCGTAAAGCGTACCGGAAAGGTCGTTTCCGTACCGGTAGGCGAAGCAATGATCGGCCGAGTGGTAAATGCTTTGGGACAGCCTATTGATGGGGCAGGACCCATTGCAACAGAAGAATACAGGGCGATTGAAAGCCCTGCTCCCGGAATCTGTGAGAGAAAGGGCGTACACCAGCCGCTCCAGACCGGTATCAAAGCAATCGACTCCATGGTACCCATCGGAAGGGGCCAGCGAGAGTTGATCATCGGTGACCGCCAGACAGGTAAGACGACTCTGGCTGCCGATACGATTATTAACCAGAAAGGCGAAGACGTAATCTGTATTTACGTTGCCATCGGACAGAAACGTTCTACCGTGGCATCCCTGGTAGAGAATCTTGCGAGAAACGGCGCTATGGATTATACCATCGTTGTAGCGGCTACTGCTTCTGAAGCAAGCCCGCTGCAGTACATTGCACCTTATTCCGGTTGTGCAATGGGCGAATATTTTATGTATAAAGGAAGAGATGTACTCATCATTTACGATGACCTGAGCAAACATGCTGTGGCTTACCGTGCACTTTCCCTGCTGATCCGCCGTCCGCCGGGACGTGAGGCATACCCTGGTGATGTTTTCTATCTGCATTCCAGGCTGCTGGAGCGTGCTGCGAAGCTGGACGATGCACATGGAGGCGGTTCTCTTACCGCACTGCCGGTTATCGAGACACAGGCGGGAGACGTATCCGCATATATCCCGACGAATGTTATCTCCATTACAGACGGCCAGATATTCCTGGAAACAGAGCTTTTCCATTCCGGTGTCATGCCGGCAGTAAACCCGGGTATTTCCGTATCCCGAGTTGGTGGAAATGCACAGATCAAGGCTATGAAAAAGGTTGCCGGTACGCTGAAACTGATTTACTCCCAGTACCGTGAGCTGCAGAGCTTTGCACAGTTCGGTTCCGATCTGGATGCAGATACCAAGGCACGTCTGGATCAGGGTGCCCGTATCGTGGAAGTTCTCAAACAGAATCAGAACGCTCCGGTTCCTGTGGAAAAACAGGTGGCGATTCTGTATGCCGTTACAAAAGGTATTCTTTCGAAAGTCGCAGTAGAGGATGTAAGAAGCTACGAAGCAGGTCTTTACACCTTCCTGGATACAGATGCAGAGGGTATGGCTGCCATGCAGGAAATCCGTTCTTCCGGAAAACTGGAAACAGAAACTGAGGAGAAGCTGAAATCGACACTGGAGAAATATACGGAGAATTTTTTGAATACAAAACCTGAGAAATAAATTGTGATTAGGAGGACTTTTTATGGCTGCAAATATGAAAGCGGTAAAGCTGCGTATCAAAAGTGTCCAGAGCACCATGCAGATTACCAAAGCTATGGAACTTGTAGCATCCTCCAAGCTGCGTAAAGCAAAGGAAAGAGCAGAGGTCTGCCGCCCATATTTCCAGACCCTTCATCAGACATTAAAGGATATTGCAGCAGGAAATACGGATTTTTCCTCTGTCTATGCAAAAAAGGCGTCCAGTGAAAAATGCTGCTATGTGGTAATAGCGGGAGACCGTGGACTTGCCGGCGGATACAATGCGAACCTGTTCAAATGCCTGGAGGCAGACTCTGCAGGTAAGGATTATGTGGTACTTCCCATTGGCAAAAAGGCAGTAGAGTATTTTCAGCGTAAGGGCATTGAATGTGTAACAGAAGCATTTGCAGAGATTGCGGATGTTTCGGTGGCAGATTGTTTTGAAATGGCAAACCTGCTGTGTACGGAGTTCAAAAAAGGAACATTTGGTCATATCGATCTGTGCTACACGAAATTTGTATCCATGCTGTCCCAGCAGCCGGATGCCATGCCTGTTCTGCCGCTTATGGATCTGAAAGAAGAAGGCGAGAAGAAGGAGCAGGCGGTCCGAAACCTGATTTTGTATGAGCCGGATGCCGCAGAGGTGTTTGACGCGGTCGTACCGGAGTATGTGGCAGGACTGATTTACGGCGCCGTATGTGAAAGTGTGGCAAGCGAGCTGGCTGCCAGACGTACAGCCATGGAAGCCGCTACCAGCAATGCAGAGGAAATGATCGAGAAACTGAATCTGCATTACAACAGAGCGCGTCAGGCAAGCATAACGCAGGAAATCACAGAGATTGTTGGAGGTGCGGAAGGAGTATAACCGCATAACGATTAAGAAATTAGAAAGGAAATCGGGAATGAGCGAAAAACACATTGGCGAGGTGGTGCAGGTCATCGGTCCTGTTCTGGACATCCGTTTTGCACACGATGAACTGCCTGCACTGTTAAATGCCATCGAAATTGATATGAAAGGCACAAAACTTACGGCCGAAGTAGCTCAGCAGATCGGTGACAATACGGTACGCTGTATTGCCATGAATTCTACCGATGGTCTGGTCAGAGGAACAAAAGCGGTAGATACTGGCGGTCCTATTACCGTACCGGTAGGAGAGGAATGTCTGGGCCGTGTGTTTAACCTGTTGGGCGACCCGGTAGATAATCTTCCGGCTCCGGATGCAAAGGAGCGCTGGGCAATTCATCGTCCGGCTCCGGACTACGAGGAGCAGATGCCGGCTACAGAAATCCTGGAGACTGGTATCAAGGTCGTAGATTTGATCTGCCCATATGCAAAGGGCGGAAAGATTGGTCTGTTCGGAGGTGCAGGAGTTGGAAAAACTGTCCTCATTATGGAACTGATCCATAACGTGGCAACCGCTCATGGCGGACTGTCCGTATTTACCGGCGTAGGAGAACGTACCCGTGAAGGAAATGACCTTTACAACGAAATGAAAGAGAGCGGTGTTATTGACAAAACTGCTCTGGTTTACGGACAGATGAATGAGCCGCCGGGAGCACGTATGCGTGTCGGACTTTCCGGTCTGACAATGGCAGAGTATTTCCGTGATGTGAAAAATCAGGATGTGCTGCTTTTTATTGACAATATTTTCCGTTTTACGCAGGCTGGTTCGGAGGTGTCCGCTCTTCTGGGACGTATGCCTTCCGCAGTAGGTTATCAGCCGACTCTGGCAACGGAGATGGGTGCTCTTCAGGAGCGTATCACTTCTACCAGAAAGGGTTCCATCACATCCGTACAGGCTGTTTATGTACCGGCGGATGACCTGACAGACCCGGCTCCGGCTACCACTTTTACCCATCTGGATGCTACTACGGTATTGTCCCGTGAGATTTCCAGCCAGGGTATTTATCCGGCAGTAGATCCGCTGGATTCCACAAGCCGTATTCTTTCTCCGGAAGTTGTGGGAATCGAGCATTATGAAATTGCGCGTGCGGTACAGAGAGTGCTGCAGCGTTACAAAGAGCTTCAGGATATCATCGCCATTATGGGTATGGATGAACTGTCTGAGGAAGATAAGCTGACCGTTAACCGTGCCCGTAAAGTGCAGCGTTTTCTGTCCCAGAGTTTCTCTGTGGCAGAACAGTTTACCGGTATGCCCGGACAGTATGTGCCGCTGAAAGAAACCCTGAGAGGCTTTAAGATGATCCTGAACGGTGAATGCGATGACCTTCCGGAGAGCTGCTTCCTGTTTGCCGGAACCATTGATGACGTTTTTGAAAAGGCAAAAAGCCAGAAGCAGTAAAGGAGGCTGTCTATGAGGACATTTCCGCTTAGAATCGGTACACCGGACGGCCTTTTGTTTGAAGGAGAGGTGGAACGCGTTGTCTGCCGAAGCATTACCGGAGATCTGGCCATCCTGGCGGGGCACTGTAATTTCTGCACTGCTCTGGGCATGGGAGAGGCTCATGTGGTGCTGGAGGATGGTTCCAGACGGGATGCAGCCTGCATCGGCGGAATGCTTTCCGTGATGGATGGGAGCTGTCACCTTCTGGCTACGACCTGGGAGTGGCAGGAGGACATCGATGCGGAGCGTGCCGCCACTGCGAAACAACGCGCGGAAGAAAAGCTGGCAAAGGGCGGCCTGACGGATCAGGAATACAAGATCGTCCAGGCCAAGCTCCAGAGAGCTCTGGTTCGCCTGAGTGTAAAGAGCTGAAAGCATTGCAAAAATAAATGATGGAAAAGCGAAAGCGCCGCCAGTCTGTGAAAAGCTGGCGGCATTTTTTAAGTGTATCATTTTGTCTATACTCAGAGAAGATTGTTGTTTCTTGCGTCCACCAGGGGTTTTAGTGTACGAATGTAAGAAGGATTAGTACCACAGCAGCCGCCCACGTATTTCACGAAATCCAGGGCAGGCTCTGTTTCTTTTGCAAAATGCTCTGCGGTGTAGGGTACTTGGGTCTTCCCGTCTGCTGCGAGAATGGGTTTTCCGGCATTGGGCTTGAAAATCAGCGGGAGTTCGGTTTTTTCTGAAAATTCCCGGATAATAGGAAGCGCGAGATCCGGACCGAGGGAACAGTTCATTCCGATGGCATCAATGCCCAACGGTTCCAGAGTATTCAGGATATCTGAAACGGAATTTCCCATCATGGTTTTGCCCACTTTTTCGAAGGTCATAGCACAAAAGACTGGCACGTTGTATTGCTTTGCAACAGATACTGCAACCCGCATCATCTCCACATCCATAAATGTCTGCAGCAGAATCAGATCCGGATGCTCATCCATGCCGGAACCAATCTGTTCTTCATAAATCTCTCTGGCTTCCGCCTCAGTCAGGTATCCGTAAGGTTCCAGAAGCTGGGAGAGAGGACCGGCAGACAAAGCAACCTTCACATCGGTACCTGCGGCGGCTTCTTTGGCCAGCTTTACCCCTGCTTTTACAATGTCAGGTACATGATATAAGGTGTTGCTGACAGCTGAACGATTGGCACCGAACGTATTGGCAAGGATAATCCTGGCACCGGCATCTATATAGTCAGAAGCCAGTTCCCGGACAATATCAGGATCTTCTATATTATATCTCCATACTGCCACGTTTTCTTCCCCTTTTGCGGTGGCTTTTTCCCATAAACTTGTTCCTACTGCTCCATCAAGGAGTACGATTCTCTTGTCACTCATCTTAGTAGTTTCCTCCGTTATTTTCTTTTTTTGGCTTTTCATGATAAAATAGATTGCCTTATATTATACTGATTCTATAGGAATTATATAGTAATTTTTTTCCATTCTTTTGTAATTATTTCAGAGGTTTGGAAGATTATAGAAGAAAGATAGTGCCTGCCTTGCCATTTGAAAGGCTTTATGTTAAGCTTGAAATACGATAAAGAGCATTTTATATGCCAAGGGATTTGTTTGCTACTGAAAGGAACGTGGTAGGTATGAAAAAGGTGTTTAATGTGACGGCAGATTGCAAGCCATCGCTGCACTACATGGTGGATATTACAGAGCGGTTAAGACAGATAAAGGACATGGTTGACAGAGGAGAATACTTTACGATTAATCGTGCCAGACAATATGGAAAAACTACGACTTTGCGGGCGCTGGAAGATTTCTTGAAGGATGATTATCTGGTGGTAAGCCTGGATTTTCAGGCATTCAGCAATGAAGACTTTAAGGATGAGAGAAGCTTTGTGCAGACTTTTAGCAGAGAAATACTCGAAGCATTGGATTCTGTAGAAAGCATTATGACGGAGCCCAGATCCTGGTTTGAAAGCTGTTCTCGGGAAAAGGAAGAGAATGTGTCACTTTCTGTGCTGTTTCAATATCTTATGATGTGGTGCAGGCAATCAGAGAAAAGGATTGTCTTGTTGATTGATGAGGTGGACAGTGCATCCAATAATCAGGTATTTATGGATTTTCTGGCCTTGTTGCGCAGGTATTATATTATTCGTGATAAAAAGAAAACTTTTCAGTCAGTTATCCTTGCAGGAGTTTATGATATAAAAAATCTGAAAAGAAAACTCAGACCTGAGGATGCGCATCGGATGAACAGTCCATGGAATATAGCCGCAGAGTTCCGGGTTGATATGAGTTTTTCAAAAAAAGACATTTCAGGTATGCTGAGTCAGTATGAGGAGGACTACCATACTGGAATGGATGTGGAAAGGATGGCTGGGCTGCTTTACGACTATACATCCGGTTATCCGTTTCTTGTGTCGTGTCTGTGCAAATTAATAGATGAGCAGGTGCCATGTAATAGTGTTTATCCGGATAAAAAAAGTGCGTGGACAAAAAAAGGGTTTCTGAAAGCTGTACGTATACTTCTTGCAGAAAAGAATACATTGTTTGAGTCTTTGGCAGGGAAGCTGACAGATTATCCGGAACTGAAAAAAATGATGTATGCAATTTTGTTTTCAGGAGAAAAGATTACCTATAATCCGGATAATCCAATAATTGATATGGCAGCAATGTTCGGATTTATAAGAAATGAAAATAGTAGATTAGCTGTCGCCAACAGGATTTTTGAAGTCAGGATATATAATTTTTTCCTGTCGGAAGAAGAGGTGAACAGCAGAATTTATATAGAGGGAAGTATTGAAAAGAGCAGGTTTATAAAGGAAGGGCGGTTAAATATGCGCCTGGTTCTTGAAAGGTTTGTGGCATGCTGGGAAGAACTTTACAGACAAGAGGACGAGCCGTTTATCGAAAAAAATGGCCGAAAGTTTTTCCTTTTGTTCCTTCGTCCGATTATTAATGGAACGGGCAATTATTATATAGAAGCAGAAACCCGGGACAGCAAAAGGACAGATGTGATCGTAGATTATCTGGGAGAACAGTTTGTAATTGAACTGAAAATCTGGCATGGAGATGAATATAACCGAAGAGGAGAAGCACAGCTTGCAGAATATTTGGATTACTATAACTTGAAAAAAGGCTACATGTTGAGTTTTAACTTTAATAAAAAGAAGAAAACAGGGGTTAAAGAAATAGAGCTGGAAGACAAAATTTTGATAGAGGCGGTTGTATAACCTCACCCCGCTTTTACGCATAAATGCGTTGACACTATAAGGTGTGAGAGGTACAATCATCAAAGAACTTTGCAAAGGAGAAGAAAATTGAAGGAACGTGAAAAGTTTGGCTCACGCCTGGGTTTTATTCTGGTGTCCGCGGGCTGTGCCATTGGACTTGGAAATGTATGGAAATTTCCCTATATGGCCGGAAAATACGGGGGCGCCGCATTTATTCTGATTTATCTTGTATTCCTTATTATTTTAGGACTTCCCATTCTGGTATGTGAATTTGCCGTGGGGCGTGCCAGCCGTAAAAGTACGGCCAGGGCATTTCATGAACTGGAGCCGCAGGGTTCAAAGTTCCATTGCTTCAGCTATATGAGCATTGTATCGAACTATGTTCTGATGATGTTTTATACGATGGTAGCAGGATGGATGCTGTACTACTGTTACGCTACTGTGACGGGGCAGCTTGCCGGAAAAAATGCGGAGCAGGTGACAGAGCATTTTTCGGGGCTTCAGGCTTCGGCGGGGACGATGACGTTCTGGATGGTACTGGTTGTGGTACTTTCCTTTGGAATCTGTTCCCTGGGAGTACAGAAAGGACTGGAAAAGGTTACCAAGTTTATGATGCTGTGTCTTCTGACTCTGATCGTGGTGCTGGCAATTCATTCCCTGACACTGGACGGAGCTATGGAAGGTGTAAAATTTTATCTGGTACCCGATTTTTCCGAGATGGAGAAGGTTGGAATTGGAAATGTAGTTTTTGGGGCGATGTCCCAGGCATTTTTTACGTTAAGCATTGGAGCGGGTTCCATGACGATTTTCGGAAGCTATCTGGGAAAAGACCGTTCATTGCTGGGAGAGTCCCTCCACATTACACTTCTGGATACCTTTGTGGCATTGATGGCAGGACTGATCATCATTCCCGCATGCTTCTCTTTCGGAGTGGAGCCGGGAGCAGGTCCGGGACTTATTTTTCTTACCCTGCCGAATGTGTTTAACCAGATGACAGGAGGAAGAATCTGGGGAAGCCTGTTTTTCCTGTTTATGTCTTTTGCAGCCCTTTCTACGGTGATTGCAGTATTTGAAAATATTTTATCCTACGCTATGGATATCTGGGGATGGAGCAGGAAAAAAGCTGTTCTTGTAAATGTGGTCCTGATGATTATCCTTTCCCTTCCGGCAGTATTGGGCTTTAATGTGCTTTCCGGCATTCAGCCGTTGGGAGAAGGCACCAATATTATGGATCTGGAGGATTTCATCGTATCCAATAACATTCTGCCTCTGGGTTCAGTGGTCTATGTGATGTTCTGTGTATCGCGGTATGGATGGGGCTGGAAGAATTTCCTGAAGGAAGTCAATACCGGAGAGGGAATGAAATTCCCGAAAGGAATCCGGGTTTATATGCTCTATGTCATTCCGACCGTGATCGTAGTGATCTACCTTAAAGGGTACTGGGATATGTTTTCATCTAAAAGCACAGGGGTTCTTGCTGCCTGGATGGTGATAAGCCTTCTGGTACTGGCATTTATAGGATGGATTATTTTCGGAGGAAAAAGAAGCTCAAAAAGCCGGCGGAGGAGTTAAGACGGTATAATTGGAAAAACTTGACAAAAATTATCCAATATGTTATTTTAAATACAGACATTATGATACATAAAGGTCAGGGGAAGTCCTTCGGGGGAAGGGCTTTGAACACAGCAATTTTAATTTCATGGAAAGAAGGTATTTTATTATGAAAATCAGACTTGACAAGGCAATCGTGGAATTTATTCCGGAAAATGACATTGAAACTGCAGAATTAAAGGCATTATGGGTAAGAATGAGCAACTGTGTTGGCAACACCAAACAACTTGAGCCTATCGGCGTTTATACTCCTGAGGATGCGACAGTCAAGAACTCTGCACGTTTCCATATCGAGGGACTTAGCGAACAGGAACTGAAAACAGTACCGGCATTCTTTGCTCCATATGATACAGATGTTTACTGTGCTACCTGCAATAAAACGGTATTTGTGAAAAAGGGAGATCAGATTCCGATTTGCTGCGGAAAATTGATGGAAATTATTGACTGATCGGCATATTAAAAAAAGTGCGCCTATGGCGCACTTTTTTTAGTTAAGCGCGCTTAAGGCGCGCTCTAATGAATTTCAGTTTTTCTTAAATGCAGCTCTCTTTCTGTCTCTGGAATCCAGAATTCTCTTTCGGATACGCAGACTCTTTGGGGTTATCTCCAGAAGTTCATCTGTATCAATAAACTCGATTGCCTGCTCAAGGCTGAGAATCTTAGGCGGTGTCAGCTTCAGGGCTTCATCCGCAGAGGAAGAACGGGTGTTGGTCAGATGCTTTGTCTTGCAGACGTTTAATTCGATGTCTTCGGCTTTTCCATTCTGGCCGATTACCATACCGCTGTAAACCTTCTCGCCGGGTCCAATGAATAAAGTACCGCGCTCCTGAGCTGCAAAAAGGCCATAAGTGACCGCTTCGCCAGCCTCAAATGCGATAAGGGACCCCTGTTTTCTGTACTGGAAATCTCCTTTGTACGGAGAATATCCGTCGAACATGGTATTCAGGATACCGGTACCCTTTGTGGAAGTCAGAAATTCTCCGCGGAATCCGATCAGCCCTCTGGAAGGAATGTGAAATTCCAGTCTTACAGAGCCGTCACTGGCTGTACTCATGCCCTGCAGCTCACCTTTTCGTTCACTTAACTTCTGAATCACGGTTCCGGAAAATTCCTCCGGTACATCCACATAAGCAATTTCCATTGGCTCCAACTTCTTGCCGCGTTCGTCAAAATGGTACAGTACCTCAGGTTTGCTGACTGCAAACTCATAACCTTCGCGTCTCATGTTTTCAATAAGGACAGACAGATGTAATTCTCCACGTCCGGAAACCTTGAAACATTCTGTGGTATCAGTGTCCTCCACACGAAGGCTTACATCTGTATTCAGCTCTTTGTAAAGTCTGTCGCGCAGATGACGGGAAGTTACATATTTTCCCTCCTGACCAGCCATAGGGCTGTCATTTACCATAAAGTTCATGGCAATGGTAGGTTCGGAAATCTTCTGGAAAGGAATGGCTTCCGGATTGTCACCGCCGCACAGGGTATCTCCGATATGGATTTCCGCAATACCGGAAATAGCTACGATGGATCCGATAGCTGCCTCCTTCACTTCGATTTTGTTCAGACCATCAAATTCATAAAGCTTGCTGATTTTTACCTTCTGTTTTTTGCTGGCATCGTGATGATTCAGAAGAGTCAGCTCCTGATTTACGGCGATAGTACCGTTTTCTACCTTTCCCACACCGATACGGCCTACATACTCATTATAGTCGATGGTGCTGATGAGTACCTGGGTATCCGCATCCGGATCTCCTTCCGGAGCGGGGATATATTTCAGAATCGCCTCAAACAGCGGAGCCATGTTTTCCGGGGTATCTTCCAAATCCAGGACCGCATGGCCTGTTTTTGCGGAAGCATACAGGAACGGGCAGTCAAGCTGCTCATCGGAAGCACCCAGATCCATCAGAAGCTCCAGAACCTCGTCCACGACCTCATCGGGACGGGCTTCCGGACGGTCGATTTTATTGATGCAGACGATGACATGCAGATCCAGCTCCAGAGCTTTTTTCAGAACAAATTTTGTCTGAGGCATGGCACCTTCAAAAGCATCCACCAGGAGGATGACGCCGTCAACCATTTTCAGTACACGTTCCACCTCGCCGCCGAAATCCGCATGGCCTGGGGTGTCGATGATGTTTATTTTTACGCCATTGTAATGAACTGCAGTGTTTTTGGAGAGGATGGTGATGCCGCGCTCCCGCTCAATGTCATTGGAGTCCATGACACGCTCCTGAACCTCCTGATTTTCACGGAATACACCGCTCTGCCTGAGGAGCTGGTCAACCAGGGTGGTCTTACCGTGGTCAACGTGGGCAATAATGGCTACGTTGCGTACATCTTCGCGTTTGGTCTTCATAAAAATCGAAATCCTTTCTTTTCTTTCTATATTAATGTATTTCCTTCATAATCTTGTCCGATTCTCCAGTTTACCACATTTTTCGCAGATTACAAGGTATTGAAAAAAATTTTTTAAATTTTTGGTTCTAAAGATGCATTTCCACACATACATAATATAGACCAAATGAACCAGGCTGCAGAAATGGCACCCATAGTCATGCGGACAGCCAGTTTACAGACAAAGTGAAAGAGGAAGGAGAACTACATTATGGCAGATAAAATTATTGAAAACAATCAGGTTTCGATTATGGGGAAAATCGTGACCGGCTTTACGTTCAGTCACCAGGTTTTTGGGGAGGGCTTCTATACAATGGAGCTCCTGGTGAAACGTTTGAGTGACTCAGAGGATCGGATACCGGTTATGGTATCGGAGCGTCTGGTGGATGTTACACAGGACTATGTGGGGGAGTATATCGAAATTCACGGACAATTCCGTTCCTATAACCGCCACGAGGAAAAACATAACCGCCTTGTGCTCTCGGTTTTCGCAAGGGAGCTGAAATTTGTGGAGGAAGAGGATGACAGTATTCCGGTAAACCAGATCTTTCTGGACGGGTACATCTGCAAACCTCCTGTTTACCGCAAAACACCTCTCGGACGGGAAATCGCAGACCTTCTGCTTGCAGTAAACAGACCTTATGGAAAGTCAGATTACATACCATGTATCTGCTGGGGAAGAAATGCAAGATATGCTTCCGCCTTTGAAGTAGGCGGCCACGTGCTGATATGGGGACGTATTCAGAGCCGGGAATATATGAAACGGATTGGTGAAAATGAGACGGAGAAGAGGATTGCCTATGAGGTTTCCGTCAGTAAGCTGGAATATATTGAGTAAAAACAAGAGATGGGGAAACTGCTTTACAAACACCGGGCTTGCAATTCTTCGCAATCTGAGGTAATATAAGCGTATTAAAATGGCATAGAAAAAACCTATATGAATTTAATAAGAGGAATTGCTATGGAGAAAGAATTAACAGAAGTTTACTGTGGAGCCGGCAGAGGAAAGACTACGATGGCTATTGGTCAGAGTCTGCGTGCGTCCAAACAGGGTAAGAGTGTTATCATCATTCAGTTCCTGAAGGGAAGTGAACGCCAGGAGCTCGACTTTCTGGAAGAGCTGGACGAGCTGGATATCAAGATATTCCGGTTTGAAAGGATGGAAAGCTGCTACGACGAGCTGAACGATCAGGAAAAGGATGAGGAGAAGCGCAATATCCTGAATGGACTTAACTTTGCGCGTAAGGTAATCGCCACACAGGAATGTGATTTCCTGGTCCTGGACGAAATACTGGGACTGCTGGACAATGGTATTGCTACCACGGAAATGATCGCCGACATCCTGAAGCTGAAAGATGAATCCATGCACATTATTATGACAGGCAGGATGATGCCCAAAGAACTGGAAGATTATGTGGACAGTGTGACTACCATAACGACCCGGGAAACAGTATAAAAGGAAGCTACAGAAGAAAGAAGGAGGAAACAAAATGGCAATTTTTAAAGGAGCAGGCGTTGCGATAGTAACCCCGATGCATGAAGATGGAAAGGTGAATTACGAGAAACTGGAGGAACTGCTGGAGTTCCAGATTGCCAACAGCACGGATGCGATTATTATCTGCGGAACGACAGGAGAGTCTTCCACTCTGACACATGGAGAGCATTTAAAAACGATCAAGTTTGCAATCGATAAGGTGGCAAAGCGTGTGCCGGTCATCGCGGGAACTGGCTCCAACTGTACGGAAACAGCAATTATGATGTCCAGGGAAGCAGCTTCCTATGGTGCAGACGCACTTCTTCTTGTGACTCCATATTATAATAAAGCGACACAGAAAGGCCTGATCAGGCATTATACAGCAATTGCGGAGGCAGTTCCGGATACTCCGATTATCATGTATAATGTTCCAAGCCGTACCGGCTGCAATATCCAGCCAGCTACAGCAGTAGAACTGGCGAAAAATGTAAAAAATATCGTGGGAATCAAGGCTGCCAGCGGCGATCTGTCTCAGATTGCAAAGATGATGTCCATGGCAGACGGATGTCTGGAACTGTATTCAGGTAATGATGACCAGGTACTTCCGGTGTTGTCTCTGGGTGGACTGGGAGTGATTTCTGTACTTTCCAATGTGGCTCCGAAGCAGACTCATGACATGGTAATGAAATTCATGGAGGGTGATATAAAAGGCGCAGCAAAAATTCAGCTGGATGCAATTCCGCTTATCAATGCTCTGTTCTGTGAAGTAAACCCGATTCCGGTTAAGACCGCCCTGAACCTTATGGGATGGGAAGTAGGACCGACACGTATGCCTCTTTGCGAAATGGAGCCGGAGAATGAAGCGAAGCTTGAAAAGGCACTGAAAGATTTTGGTGTTGAGTTCAAAAAATAAGATTACTATAGCTTGGAAGGAAAATACAAATGGTTAGAATTATTATGCACGGCTGCAACGGTCACATGGGCCAGGTGATTTCCGGTCTGGTGGAAAAGGATCCGGATGCAGAAATTGTTGCGGGAATTGACATTGCAGACCAGGAAAAAAACAGCTATCCTGTTTTTACAGATATGAATGCCTGTCAGGTGGAGGCAGATGCCATTATTGACTTCTCTTCCGCAAAAGCGACAGATGCTCTGTTGGACTATAGTGCAGAGCGGCAGATTCCGGTTGTTCTGTGTACGACAGGTTTAAGTGAGGATCAGCTTGCGAAAGTGGAAGAAGTCTCCAAAAAGGTGGCTGTTTTAAGATCTGCGAATATGTCTCTCGGAATCAATACTCTCCTGAAACTGATTCAGGATGCTGCGAAGGTTCTGGCAGCAGCAGGATTTGATATGGAAATCGTGGAGCGCCACCACAAACTGAAACTGGATGCGCCCAGCGGTACTGCACTTGCCCTGGCAGACAGCCTGAATGAAGCGATGGACAATCAGTATCATTACGTATATGACCGCAGCCAGAGAAGAGAGAAGCGGGATGATAAGGAAATCGGAATCTCTGCAGTCCGCGGCGGAACGATCGTGGGAGACCACGAAGTGATTTTTGCCGGACCGGATGAAGTGATTGAATTTAAACATACTGCATACTCCAAGGCCGTATTTGGAAAGGGAGCTGTGGAGGCTGCAAAATTCCTGGCCGGAAAACCGGCTGGAAAATATGACATGAGCGATGTCATTAACGGATAAAAAAATTTCCATAAGTAAAAACGTAGACTGAAATTACAGAGACGTAGACACCGTTGCGTGTGTTTATGTCTCTTTTTATATCTGGAGAAAAGTATGTTTGATTATTTAATAAAAAACGGTTTGATCGTAAACGGAAAAAAAGAAAAAGCATTTCCAGGAGCTGTCGGAGTGAAGGATGGAAAAATCGCAGAGGTTTTTCATTCCGCGGAGGGGCTGCCTCAACTTCCGGGAAACCGGATCCTGGACGCAAAGGGTGGTTATGTGACACCGGGCTTTATTGACATCCACCGTCATGGAGACTGGGAGGCTCTGCGAAACGGGGATGATGAACTTTTGAACCGACAGGGACTGACCACGGTGGTAAATGGAAACTGTGGCCTTTCCGTCGCTCCGGCAGGGGAAAGGTATGCTCGGGAAATCATGGATTTTCTGGGAAGCGTGACGGGAGATCCGTCGTGTGGATATGGCGGAAGAAATGGGAATCAAAATGCAGAAGGGGACAGCCGTTCGAAGCGTTGTGACAAAGTACCGCCTGCGGCAACGATGGCGGAGTATATGACGGCACTTGGTCATACAAAGCGAAGTGTGAACACCGGAATGCTGGCAGGCAACGGTACAATCCGTGCCAGTGTCAAAGGATATGCGTCCGGGAAGCTTTCGCGCGAGGAGCAAAAAGCGGTATGGAAGGCGCTGGAGGAATCTATGGAAGCGGGCGCTCTGGGAGTGAGCCTGGGAATCGCCTACGCGCCGGAGTTTGAATATGACAGGGAGGGACTGGTGGAAGCACTGCAGCCTCTGAAAAATTCAGATATTCCCATTACGGTTCATGTGAGAAATGAGGGGGATGGTGAGCTAATGGCCATGCGGGAAATCATTGCCGTGGCAAAAGCTCTGCACATCCCTTTGCATGTCAGTCATCTGAAATGTATTGGAAAGAAGAACTGGGGAAAACGGCCCCGGGAGATTCTGAAGCTGTTTGATGAGGCGGTTGCCGATGGAGTACAGGTGGACTTTGACCTTTATCCGTATCTGACCGGTTCTACCCAGCTTGTCCATGTACTGCCGCCCGAGTGCCAGCAGGGCGGGACAGAAGCCATCCTGGCAAGACTGTCTGATCCTGTCTGCCGCAAAAAACTGACAGAAATACTGCAAAAGCCATCGGATGAGTTTGAAAATATCGTGGAACTGGCGGGTCTGGACAAGATTTATGCCAGTACCCTTCACACAGCGGAATACGCTCCTTATGCAGGGCAGTCCATCGCGGAAATTGCCGGGCAGTTGGGACGCGATCCATACGATACCTTGTATGATATCCTGCTTGCAGAAAAATGCCGGGTGACGATGCTTGATACCATCGCTTCCGAGGAGGATATGCTTTATTTCCTGGCAGATGAAAGGGCAAATCTGATTTCGGACGCAATTTATCCGGCAGGAGGGAAATACCATCCCAGAGTCTGCGGAGCATTTCCAAAGCTTCTGGTGGATTACGTGAGGGACAAAAAAGTATTTTCCATTGAAGATGCCATCTATAAGATGACTGCAAAGCCGGCAGGAGTACTGCACATGGAACGAGGTATTCTGGATGTGGGAATGCCGGCGGATATCAATGTTTTCCATCTGGAAAATCTTGCAGTACCGGCGGATTTTGATCATCCGGACAGATTCTGTACCGGTTTTGATTATGTGATGGTGAACGGGCAGATCGTGGTGGAAAAGGATATCTGGCGAAATTCGGGATGCGGACAGGTCATCCCGGGGTGGAAGGGAGTTTAAGCAGTATAGCTTCTGCACAAATGGAAGCCATTATGCAGGGGAAAAAGGAATCAAAACAGTGGGACTGGGACCCTCCCGCGAAAATCTGGCCCATACAGCAGATGAATATGTGGAACTGACGCAGCTTTTTGGGGCTGCAGAATGTTATTACAGCGTTATGGAAGCTTTGCTGAGGTAAGATTATCTGTTATGTCAAAACTGGTTTACGGATTGTTTCCAGTTTATTCCAGAATAGGATTTCGCGAAATGTGCATATTAGGAATACAAGTTCATATCAAGGAAAAGGAGACAGATAGAATGAAAAAAATGAAATCAATTCTGACAGGCGCCTTACTTGTATTTACATTATGTATGCTCACTGCCTGCGGGACAAACAACAATGCAGCAAACGATAATGCAAACGGTACGACAGCAAATGACAAGGCAAATAACAATGCAGCGAATGACAATACCACAACCGGCAACAATGCAGCAACGGACAATAATGCTGTAACCAATAATAATACGACAACCGGAAACAACACAGCTGCGGATAACAATACCGCCAATAACAATACAACCGGCACTGCGGCCGATGAAACTCCTGTTGTGGATGACAACACAGTAGTTGACGATAACAACAATGGTGACGGAACAGTGTCCGGTGAGCTTGGAAACAGTGTAAGAGACCTTGGCAACGGTGTGGGCAATGCTGTGGAAGATGTGGGCGATGCAGTCGGAAATGCAGCAAATGGAAGATAAGCTTCAGAGGATGATTGCAGGAAATTAGAATTAATGTTATTATCAATGCATGAAAAGGGAAAGAACCTCTGTTTTTTCCATAAAAAATGAGACCGCCGTTGGGCGGTGCGGGAGGTAAATATGAAATTCCGGCCATGCATTGATATACATAACGGGAAAGTGAAACAGATCGTAGGCGGCAGCCTGAAGGATGCAGGAGATGAGGCGAAAGAAAATTTTGTATCCGTTCAGGATGCTGCTTTTTATGCTTCCTTATATAAAAAATCCGGGCTTTCGGGCGGCCATGTGATTTTACTCAACAGCGTAGATTCCCCTTATTATGAGGCGACAAGGCAGCAGGCATTTCTGGCTCTGCATACGTACCCACAGGGTCTGCAGCTGGGAGGAGGTGTAAATCCGAAAAATGCAGCAGATTATCTGGATGCAGGAGCAAGTCATGTCATTGTCACATCTTATGTATTTAAAGATGGGAAAATTTCATGGGAAAATCTGGACAAGATGGAAAAAGCAGTGGGGCGGGAACACATGGTCCTGGATTTGAGCTGCCGCAAAAAAGACGGACGGTATTACGTGGTTACGGATCGCTGGCAGAAATTCACAGAGGTGACCGTTACCCTTGAATTAATGGAGGAGCTTGGAAGTTACTGTGATGAATTCCTCGTCCACGCAGTGGATGTGGAGGGCAAAGCAAGAGGAGTGGAAAAAGAGCTGGTGGCGCTTTTGAGTGAGTACACACAGCGCCCGGTCACCTATGCGGGTGGTGTAGGCTCTATGGAAGACCTGGAAGTGCTACGCACCTGCGGCAGAAACCGTGTGGATGTGACCGTGGGAAGTGCCCTGGATCTTTTTGGAGGAAAGCTGCCGTTTGAACGCCTTGTGCAACTATAAAAAGCAACTACTATTCAGAAAAATATATGAAATTTTCATAAAATGATGTTAAAATTTGCGCTGATGTGTTATAATATATCCATCAAACAGCAAAGGGGATGGAAGCATGAAGTTTATTATCAGCGGAAAAAATCTTACGGTAACGGAAGGACTTAGAACTGCAGTCGAAGATAAGCTTGGAAAGCTGGAAAGGTATTTCACTCCTGACACCGAAGTTGTCGTAACTTTAAGTGTGGAAAAAGAAAGACAGAAAATCGAAGTGACGATTCCTGTGAAGGGCAATATCATCCGTTCCGAGCAGGTAAGCAACGATATGTACGTATCCATCGATCTGGTGGAAGAAGTAATTGAACGTCAGCTTCGGAAATACAAAAATAAAATTGTAGACAAGCAGCAGTCGGCAGCGAACTTCCAGAAATCATACCTGGACAAAGATTACGATGAGGATGAAGAGGTTAAGATCATCCGTACCAAGAAGTTTGATATCAAGCCTATGTATCCGGAGGATGCATGCGTGCAGATGGAACTTCTGGGACATAACTTCTATGTATTCTGCAATGCGGAAACCGATCAGGTAAATGTAGTTTATAAACGGAAAGGAAATACTTACGGACTGATTGAGCCGGAAGTATGAGTGTTAACGGATCGCAAATATGACAACTAAATAGGAAAACAGCGGCTTTGCCGTAAATCAGGTGCCCGGGAGTACATGACGTATTCCCGGGTGTGTTTTTATCCGAGGAAAAAAGGTTTCGTATAGGGGAAATGTGTTCTATTTTTGCACGCTGTAAGACAGATAATATCGCCCTCCTTCCAGCGGATGGCTAGTGGTAACAAACTCCGGGTGAAGGTCAAGAATGTTCTGGAAATCACCTGAGATCCCTTCTTCTGTGAGCTTTGATACGCTTTCTTTTCTGGTCCACAAACGGCAAAAATCTTCATCGGTTTTGATGAGGGACTGTTCCCTGTCCGTACATACACGACGAACAAGGGCGGGACGGATGGAAACTGTTTCCTGGATATCCAGACCGATTTCAGAAGAATGCAGGGCGCAGCCTACGTATTTTCCACTGTGGCTGATACTGAAAAAAGGCATATTTTTCCCTGTAAGGTAAGGCTTTCCGGAAGGTGCAGGGACAATATCCGGGCATCCTGTTATCCCATATTCGTGTCTGAGACCATAAAGCAGGAGCAGGTAACCGATGACTGTGCGTTTCTGATCCTCAATCCTTCGAAAATGCAGGGCATATTCACGGCGGGAGGGCGGAAGGAGATGCAGGGCGCGTTGAAAATCCTGATCAGAAATAGTATCGAGTGCGGAAAAAAGATAGATCATTAGGAATCCTCCACTTCAAAACGATATGCATCATTTTAGTACGGGAGACACTCGCGTGTCAATAAAGCAAAATTACTCCGGGACGATTTTCACAGATATGTGTCGACAAATATTTCTTGCAATGCAAAATGAAAGCTGTGTATAATACTCCCATAAACAAAGAAACGGACAACGAGGGCAGGCCTGTCAAAGCAGAATAACGCGGATGGGGTGGACAGAAAGAATTTGTTGTGTTAAAATAAAACAAGTCAGGAAAATCTGGCACATAACGTATGTGATTCTGTCGCTTCAGACAAGATATTCCAAGCATTATTAAAAAATGATAAGGCCATTTTTAGTGGATTAAGAGGTAGTAGATTATTATGAGAGAAAAGTATGAATCTTTATCGCTGGCAGTATTAAAAGACCTGGCGAAAGCCAGGGGACTGAAGGGTATTTCCACACTCAGAAAGCCAGACCTGGTTGAACGTATGTTGGAAGAGGATGCGAAAGAAGCTCCTCAGAGCCAGGAAAAAGAGCTAAAGCCAGAACCGGAAAAAACAGTTTCTGATGCCAGAGCAGAACGTGTCAGCAATACATATCATGTACCTGCTGAGACGGTACAGCTGGACAGTGGAGAAAAGGCAAATGGTATCCTGGAAGTACTCCCCGATGGGTACGGTTTTATCCGTTGTGAAAATTATCTTCCGGGCGAAAATGATATCTATGTTTCTCCATCCCAGATTCGCAGGTTTAACCTGAAAACAGGTGATATCATTCAGGGAAATATCCGCATTAAAACACAGGGAGAGAAATTCAGCGCACTTTTATATGTTACCTCCATTAACGGATTTCATCCAAGCGAGGGGCAGAGACGTTATAATTTCGAAGATATGACACCCATTTTCCCGGATGAGCGTCTGATCATGGAGCGCCCGGGCGGGACTACGGCTATGCGTATTGTGGATCTGATCAGC
>JALERH010000052.1 GCA_022764275.1 Blautia sp.
CCTTTACCATTAATCTGCAGCTTACAGATGATGAGAACTTTCTTTTAAAGATACATCATGGAGTGCTGCTGTATTATGCGGACGAGCAGGATGAAAATGCTGATCTGACTATCCGTACGAAACGCACAGGGATTCTTGCAATTGCAGCAAGAAATGAAGAGGGCATCAGTAAACTGGTGGAATCTGTAGAAGGAGATGAGGAACTGTACAAAACATTCTGTGACAGTATGACTTCCCTGAAGTTATATTTCAATATTATAGAACCCTGACCGGAGGGATGATATGCGTATCATACTTTATGGAACAACCGCGGGCTGTGAAAAAGTCCGCACCTACCTTGATGATTTTGAACTTCATATTTATACGCATATGGAGCAGTTGATTCCTGCATTGATAGAAACAATTCCGGATGCGGTTTTTATTCTGATGGAAAATGCAGCAGGGATGGAGGGCGTGATCGCAGTCAAAAAAATAGCTCCTGAGCTTCCGGTAGCCTGGTTTTCCAATGACCGGGATTTTGCTCCTCAGGCATACCGGCTGCATACGGAATATTTTGCATCTCTGCCTGCCAACAGAGAAAAGATAACAGACGCTTTGAGTCGGTGCAGACTTTTGTAAATGTCTGGCTTCAAAGGAACGAATTGAAAAAAGGAAAGGAAATGCTTATAATATATTTATACATTTATAAATTGATTGCAACAGAAAAGAGATAAAGAGTATGAATGAGTCAGTAAGAATTGCAGTCTGCGATGACCTTGACAAAGAGCGTCAGACAATTGTGCAGCTACTTTCGGAGTACCTGGACCAGAATAATCTTTATGTTCTCATTGATACATTTTCATCCGGTGAAGATTTGCTTAATTCAGATATCTCGCGGTACAGCCTGGCCTTTATGGACATTTTCCTGGATGGGATGAATGGGATGGAGACGGCAAAAACCCTCATGGAAAAAAACAAAAGACTGCAGATTGTTTTTGTCAGCACCAGCATTGATTTTGCGGCAGAAGCATTTACCATCGAAGCACTTCATTATATTGTAAAACCGATTGAGAAAAAACAACTGTACGATGTGTTGGATAAATTTTTCGAAGTCTTCACATCCATGCGTACTATTGAAGTAAAAGTCGGACGCCTGGAGGAAAGTATTTATATTTCAGATATTTTGTACATAGAGGCAAAAGGAAAGAAAACCCTGCTCCATCTGAAAAACGGAATTCTGGAAGCTTCCCAGTCCCTTACGGAGATGAGAGAAATGTTGCCTGCCGGTGAGTTTTGTATGCCGATTCGCTGGGCTCTGGTAGCTATGAAGGAAATCATGTCGATTTCCGGCAATACAGTGAAGCTGACTGATCAGACGGAGATTCCTGTGAGCAGAGGAAAAAAAGAAGAGATACGAAAAACATTTGCGGATTATAAATGGGCAGCCATGCGCCGAAGGATGAGGGGAAGATAAAAATGATGATCATATGGATGAGTTTTCTATGCACCATGGCACATGTCCCCAGTCTGATCCTGCGCTACATCCCTTTTAAGGACAGGACTGATAAAAACCAAAAGAAACAACTGCTGTTCTGGTATGGGTTGGGACTTGTGATCAATTTTTTTCTGTATATCAAAGTGGAAGAAAAGATCGGAGTCAGCATTTCGTTTTACAAGATGAATCTGATGCTATTCTGTGTGATCATGGGGGGAGTAAATATTCTTGTGCTCAGAGGATATGTCAAGGAACAACTCTTTACTTTTGGACTGACGGCGCTGATAATTCTTCTGACCTATGCGGTGGCAGCATATCTGGTGGAAATTGTGGGATATAAAACAATCCCTCAGGGCCTGATTATTGAAAACATATTTGGATTACTATTGTATGTATTCATTTATCCCTGGATTCGGAAGCTGATGAGAAATACCATAACTCCATTTTTGAATATTGACAGTCAGAATTACTGGAATACCATATGGTTTATTCCGATTGCCATGTTTTTGGGCACTGTTTTTTCTCTTGGAATGGAGGATTATATTGAAACACCTCTTCAGCTGATGAGCCGGATGTTTACAGGGCTGGCGACACTGATGCTTTGCCAGAATATCGCAAAGGACTACAGGAGAATACAGGAACACAACCAGATAACGCAGCAGATCGAGCAGCAGAAGAAGTATTACGAGGCACTGACAGAAGCTGTAAAAGTGGAGCGTGAGGCAAGACACAATTTTAAACATCAGCTGGCTGCGGTGCAGGGGTTCCTGGATACCGGGAATATAGAAGAACTGCGGACATACTGTGACAGTATGCAGGTAAAGCTTGCGAAAATCACAGAAATTCCATATACCGGGAATGCGGCGGCTGATGGCGTACTGTATCATTATGCATGTCTGGCAGAGGGAAAAGGGGTATTTTTTTCTTCCCGCTGCAGGTTTAACAGTCTGAATATTTCCGATACAGATTTATGCTGTATACTTGGAAATGCTCTGGACAATGCATTGACAGCCTCTGAGGGGTATGAGGGAGAAAAATATATCCGGGTAGCGGCACAGCAGGAGAAAGAAATGCTTCTGATAACGGTGGATAATTCCTTCGATGGTTTCCTTATTCAGGAAGGAGAGAAGATATTTTCCAGAAAAAGAAAACAGGAGGAAGGAATCGGAATGAAATCCATGAGGCAGATCTGTGAAAAGTACGGAGGAAGCTGCTCGTTTCAGACGGCCGGAAATGAGTTTGAAGCCAGTTTTCTTCTGATGTTGGAACAGAAATAACAGGAAAGAGTCTTTGCGTGACAGATTTGATCTGTTTCACAAAGACTCTTTTTTTATTTGGGATTTCTTTATTTCCTATTTTTTATGGAAAACAATGGCACGGTCGTAGATGATCTCATAGTAGGAAGCACCTGTACCGGTTTCGTCCAGATAAGCCCGAAAGGCCATCAGCAGGGTACTGCCGTTATCTGCACCGTAATATTTTCCTTTTTCATTGCCTGTAGAGAATTCAATGACAGCAGTATAATCATCCAGCTGTGTGCGCGCCAGTTTGTAAACATAGTACTGATCCGGATTTTCACAGTCAGCCTCCAGATACGCTGCGGCACTGCCCGGGAACAGGGAATCATAGATACTGCAGATTCCGTTCAGCATGGGACGGGAATACAGGACCGCATTGGAATACTGTGCTTTACCGGTCGCCGTATGGTTTACGCCATAAACGACAACAAAATCCTCATCCGAATCCAGCGTAAAGTTCTCTGTCATCAGGTAAGCGGCATCACGGTTGTCTCCCTGTGCATTGATGTCATTGAAATATGCCGTCAGCCCCTCCGGTACTGCGATATCACTCCTCAGCTCCTGGTAGTCGTAATCTGCCTCATATTCGCTGATAATGGCACTGCGGATCATTTCCAGATGTTCTTCCGCATTCTCCAGTTCTGCAGACTCATGCTTTCCTGTACCGCGCGGAATCACAACCGGGTTTTCATAGGGATCGTTTTCCAGTTCTGATTTCGGTGTCAGACGGAATACCGTTGACTTTTCAGAAAGGGAGGAGAGATACTCTTCATAGGCATCGCGGTCATTTGGCTGTGAAATACGTCCCAGGAAGAGGAAGGTATCTGCACCTTTATCAAGCCCCATCTTGTAGGTGTCTGCGGGGATTGTCATGATATTGATCATACTGTCATCATAGCCGGCTGCATTGAGCTGTGTCGTTATCATGTCCGTTACAGTCTGATTGGAACTGATCACAATCACAGCAGAGGCATCAAACTCACTGTCTCCGGCATGTTTGATATTCATCTTATTTACCGGATCGCCGATGCAACCGAATATGGGATGGTAGAGACCGGTTGTTTCATCTCCGACGCTGAAAAATCCCTTTTCATTTGTGTAATCCTTTCCTTCTTTCTGTTCGGTGAACATGATGTAATTTGCGAAGGAATAGTATTTACATTCCGGTGGGAGAGAGGTGATCAGCACGATGGCTTCATCCTGGCAGAGCTTATACTGCCAGCCATCCGGTGGAAATTGGGGATTCGGTACGGTCTGTTCGGGAGCATCCGGAAGAGAAAAAACGGTATAGGCAGAACCTGCATTGTTTCCGAAACAGCTCATAAGTCTTCCCTCGGAAGCCTCTTTTACAGTGTCAAGTTCGTAGAAAGATCCCTCCTGGACAGTGAAACCGGATTCTTCCAGAAGACTCTGAAGCACAGCAGCGTCATTGGAAGCTGTACTTTCTGATGCTGAAACAGAAGCACACTGTCCGGTAAGAATTCCGGCTGTGAGAATACCCATTGTGAGCATACGAAATAAAATATTGGATTTCATAGTCTTGCAAACGCCTCCTTTATTGACTTTTTTACAGTATAACATGGAAAATATCGATATCTTTTCCGGTGGAATAAAATGCACGCACAGGAAACGAAATGCATGACAGAGATAGCCGTTATGAATGGAGAATTTACCAACTGCATAATGTATCGGAAAGAAGCAAAGCAGCACTTGTCAGACCTTTTGATTTGTGATACTCTTAATCTAAAATTTACTTTGGATAAAGAAAAGGGGAAAAGATGCTGATACAGTTGGAAGAGACGTTGGAATGGCTGTTGGAAAACATTGCCAGCATCGCCATTGTTTTATTTGAATTTATCGGAGTTTCCATTATAATATGGAGCGGTATCACAGCTTTTGTAAAATGGCTCAGGCATGCAAAAGATACCGGTGTGTATCTGGCGCGCGGGCTGGCGATGGGGCTGGAGTTTAAAATGGGAAGCGAGATCCTGAGAACGGTAATTGTCCGGGACTGGAGTGAAATCAAAATTGTGGCGGGAATCATTGCCCTTCGTGCGGCTCTGACGTTCCTGCTGCATTGGGAGATTAAGGAAGAAGAAAAGCCAAACGTGCAGGAGTGAGGAAAATGCAGGATATTACGCCATGGAAGCATAAGGTACAGTATTACGAAACAGACCAGATGAAGATTGTACATCATTCCAATTACATCCGCTGGTTTGAGGAGGCAAGGATTTCGATTCTGGAGCAGATCGGAGCCGGCTATGATCTTTTTGAAGAAGCGGGCATCGTAAGCCCGGTTCTGACCGTGGAAAGCGAATACAGGCAGATGGTGCGCTTTGGGGAAACCGTGGAAATCCGTGCCATGGTGGAGTCTTTCAATGGAATCCGCCTGGTGATCCGGTATGAAGTGGTGAGAGAAAACGACGGTGTTCTGTGCTGTGTCGGAAAGACAAGCCATTGCTTTTTAAATATGGATGGCCGTCCGGTTTCATTAAAGCGAAGCTATCCCCGGTTTTATGAGGCAATCAGAACGCTGCCCGTGGTACCGGAAGAATAAGAGGAAGTATCTATGGATCTGGATAAAATCGGATATTTTTTTAAGGCGGCTGAGCTTGGAAATTTCACAAAAGCTGCCGAGGAGTGTCATATTGCCCAGACGACTATGAGTAAATACATTCATGTACTGGAGCAGGAGCTTGGCTGCCCTCTGTTTGTGAGAAAC
>JALERH010000101.1 GCA_022764275.1 Blautia sp.
GTATCTGCCATTATGTGTGCGCATAAGCTGTATTCTATGAAAGCTCTTTTTGATATGAAGTCAGAGTATATTCGCTGGAACCAGAGATACGCCATGGGAATTATTAAGCTTGGAATCCCCTCCGGTATTACGCAGGCGATCATTTCTATGTCCATGATCGCAGTACAGTCTCTGACAAACAGTTTTGGTGAAATATTTATCGCAGCCAACGTAGTTGTTATGCGTGTGGATGGATTTGCCATGCTGCCCAACTTCTCATTTGGAACTGCGATGACTACATATGCAGGACAGAATGTGGGAGCAAAGCAGCTTGACAGAGTGTCACAGGGGGCAAAACAGGGAACCATTCTGGCCCTGAGCTGCTCCGCGGTGATTACAGGAGCGATTCTGTTATTTGGTAAACATTTGATGGGAATCTTCACCAATACACCGGAACTGGTGGAGCTGAGTATGAAAATGATGAGTATTCTGGCGGTTGGTTATATTGCCATGGCAGTGCTGCAGAGTCTGTCCGGTGTGATGCGTGGTGCCGGTGATACCATGACCCCTATGTGGATTTCTATCGTACAGACAGTATGTTTACGTGTGCCGTTGGCATATCTTATGTGTTATCTGACAAGAAGTGCAGAATACCCTAACGGAAGACAGGAATGCATCTTCATCTCTCTGTTGGCGGCATGGCTTCTGGCTACTGCGATAACCTGTATTTTCTATGTGAAAGGGAACTGGAAAAACAAGGCGGTTACACAATAACGGGAAATGCTCATATGAAAGTAACAGGAGCGGCAGTATAAACTGCTATTCTTCCCGGGATAAATTCCGGAAGCGCTCCTGGTACTGGCGCAAAGTATATCCCGTAGCCTTTTTGAATTGTGTTCCCAAATGGCTCTGAGAGGAAAAACCAAGATATGCGGCAATCTGGCTGTAGGTATATGGGGAATAAATCAGCATATTTTTTACAAGCTTTATTTTTTCGTGCAGGATAAAAGAAGAAATGGTCTGCCCTTCGTATATGCGGAATAAATCTGCGAGATAGGAGGGCGAGGTATTCAGCTCTTCTGCAATATCCTGCACTTTTAATTTCTGGTGCAGATGGGAGAAAATATAATTTTTGCATTGCGTGATTTTTGAGTGGGGAATCTTCTTTTTCTGCAGAGATTTTTCGGCTAGGGTGCTGGAAACAAGCTGGCAGTAATGAAATTTGCACTCCCGGATAAGCTGATTCAGGGAATCTATGGTGTCGGTTTCTTCGATTTTCTGAATATATGCGTCGCACAGCGTAAAAGATACTTCCGGGAGAAGGCCGCCGCGGATAGCAGCGCGGCTGCTTAAAACGGCATTTACAATGGCAAGATTTTTTATATTGCGCAATTCATCTCTGGCAAGGCGGCCCAGCTGTCCTGTATAGGTTTCGGAAAGGCTTTTTACAAGCTGCTCCATATCTCCGTTTTCAATCGCATGGGTTTCACGGACTTCCTGGTCGTATGGATTATGCTGCTGTCCGTTTTCCTGATTGAGAAAAACAGTATTGGAAAAATATTTTAAAATATCTTCTGAAGTCTTTAAATGAGAAAGATGTTCCATAAAATACCTCCGGTGCATGGACGTTTTTCTGTTTTCTATTATACAAGAAGAATGTGAAAAAAAACAGAGAAATATGATATATTTCTGAGGGCCATTTTCTTATTATTGTGAATTCTTCGTGTGCTTCGCACTAAAGCAAAAGTAAAGCAGGAAAAACTTGCCAAATTCCTTGATTTTACGCGCTTTCTGCTTGATTTTTTCTTGGAAATGTGGTACTGTTTTAATGTGAATATCACACTAAAAGGAGGCACACATGTACTACAGTTTTACGGTGCCGATTCCCAAAGCACAGGGGAAAATCACCCGGATGAAAAAAGGAAATCTCACATACATTCAGTTCGAAACCGGTCGCACGTATTACCCGGAAAAGAAATACACGATCCCTGTGCGGGTCAGCATCGGAAAACTTGATCCGAACCATCCGGAAATGATGTACCCAAATGAAAAGTTTTCTGACATCTTTCCTGACTCGCCTATGCCGGAGGAACGCCCTGAAGCTTATCGGAGCTGCGCCCT
>JALERH010000107.1 GCA_022764275.1 Blautia sp.
AAGAATGAATGACCATCAGATGATGACAACAGAAATCGGAGACATCACAACATATGGATCCTGCATTGTCAACGCAGCCAATGAATCCCTGCTTGGAGGAGGTGGGGTGGATGGAGCCATCCACTATGCGGCGGGCCCGGAGCTTCTGAAGGAGTGCAGAACCCTTGGCGGATGCAGGACAGGCCAGGCAAAAATCACGAAAGGATATAATCTGAAAGCAGATCATATCATTCATACAGTTGGCCCTGTTTATTCCATCCATAAAAATCCGGAGAAACTACTGGAAAGCTGCTATGAGAATTCTTTGGATCTGGCGAAGGAAAACGGAATCCATGAAATCGCTTTTCCGTCAATTTCCACCGGAGTATATGGATATCCCAAGGAAGAGGCGGCACCAATTGCAGTTGGAACGGTAAAGAGCTGGTTTGAGAAAAATCCGGGCTATGAAATGTTGGTGCATTTTGTATGCTTTGGAAACCGGGATTTTGAAATTTATAAAAGTATTCTGAAATAGTTCCTTTACAGGTATATTCCAGAATGCAAATAGTCTTGACAATGAGGGGGAAATGGTGGTACTTTTGTACCGATAAAGTTATAACAAATACAGAAGTGGGCGAGGTATGAACAATGCAGGAAATGAAACCGATTAAAGAAGGTAAGGTACGCGAGATTTATGACAATGGAGACAGCCTGATCATGGTTGCAACAGACCGCATCAGCTGCTTCGACGTGATTTTGAACAACGAGGTAACGAAGAAAGGCACCGTCCTGACTCAGATGTCCAAGTTCTGGTTTAATATGACACAGGATATTCTGCCGAACCATATGATTTCCACAGACGTAAAAGATATGCCGGAGTTTTTCCAGCAGGAAAAATTTGATGGAAACAGTATGATGTGCCGTAAGCTGGATATGATTCCGGTAGAGTGCATTGTGCGCGGATACATTACAGGAAGCGGCTGGGCAAGCTATCAGGAGACCGGAAAGGTCTGCGGCATCGAGCTTCCGGAAGGACTCAAAGAATCCGACAAGCTGCCTGAGCCAATCTATACACCATCTACAAAAGCGGAGATTGGCGATCATGACGAGAACATTTCCTTTGAGCAGAGCGTTGCTCATCTGGAAAAATATTATCCGGGAAAAGGACAGGAGTATGCGGAGAAGATTCGCGATTACACGATCGCCCTGTATAAGAAATGTGCGGAATATGCACTGAGTAAAGGAATCATCATTGCAGATACCAAATTTGAGTTTGGTTTGGATGAAAATGGAAACATTACTCTTGGCGATGAGATGCTGACACCGGACAGCTCCCGTTTCTGGCCGGCAGAGGGCTATGAGCCGGGACATGGACAGCCATCCTTTGACAAACAGTTTGCACGTGACTGGCTGAAAGCAAATCAGGATCACAACTGGACACTTCCTCAGGAAATTGTAGACAAGACGATTGAAAAATACCTGCAGGCATATGAGATGCTGACCGGAGAAAAACTGGCATAAAGGAGAAGGACCATGGATTACGCAAAAGAATCATTGAAAATGCATTATGACTTAAAGGGAAAGATTGAAGTTGTTTCCCGCGCTTCTGTGGATTCCAAAGAGGCATTGAGCCTCGCCTATACACCGGGTGTAGCGCAGCCTTGTCTGGAAATTCAGAAGGACATTAATAAAAGCTATGAACTGACCAGACGTTGGAATACAGTTGCTGTCGTAACGGACGGAACTGCGGTTCTGGGCCTTGGGGATATCGGTCCCGAAGCCGGAATGCCGGTTATGGAAGGAAAATGTGTTCTTTTTAAAGAGTTTGGCGGTGTGGATGCCATCCCTCTGTGTGTACGCAGCAAGGATGTGGACGAGATTGTTCAGACGGTACGTCTTCTGGCCGGAAGCTTTGGCGGCGTGAACCTGGAGGATATTTCCGCACCAAGATGTTTTGAAATCGAGAAAAAACTGAAAGAATGCTGTGATATCCCGATTTTCCATGATGATCAGCACGGAACGGCAGTCATTACCCTTGCCGGCCTGATCAACGCGTTAAAGGTTGTCGGTAAAAAGATGGAAGATATTAAGATCGTAACTTCCGGAGCAGGAGCAGCAGGCATTGCGATTATTAAGCTTCTGATTTCCATGGGACTGAAAAATGTTATCATGACAGACCGTAAGGGAGCGATTTATGAGGGTCGTGAAGGCCTGAACCCGATTAAGGAAGAGATGGCAAAGATTACAAATAGATCTCACGAAAAAGGCACTTTGAGTGATGTGATCAAAGGAGCCGATGTATTTATCGGTGTATCTGCACCAGGAACTCTGACGCAGGATATGGTTCGTACGATGGCAAAGGATCCCATCATTTTTGCCTGTGCAAACCCGACTCCGGAAATCTTCCCGGATGAAGCAAAAGCTGCAGGCGCCGCTGTAGTTTCCACCGGACGTTCCGATTACCCGAACCAGGTAAACAACGTACTGTGTTTCCCGGGCATCTTCCGCGGTGCTCTGGATGTGCGTGCTTCCGACATCAATGACGAGATGAAAATCGCGTCAGCTTATGCTCTGGCAGGGCTGGTGAGCGATGAGGAACTGTGCGCAGATTATATCCTTCCGGCAGCATTTGATCCGAGAGTAAGAGATGCGGTTGCAAAGGCCGCAGCAGAGGCAGCAAGAAAGAGCGGAGTTGCCAGAATCTGAAAGTAAAGAAATTCTGCCAGTAGAGGCACTATGCCAAAACATACAAAGGCTATCCGGTTCAATTTTGTAAAAAATTACCTTTGCCGAATTATGAAAGATTGATTATAATAAAACCACAGCGTGTAGCATGACTGCATAAATCCAGTTGTTGCGACACGCTGTTTTTATTTTGTCTGAAAAGGAGTAGGTTGAAAATGGAAGCAAAAACAAACACATTTCTCGAGACCGAGAAAATCGGTACCCTGATGAAAAAATATGCGGTACCATGTATCATTTCCCTTCTGGTGGCAGCTTTGTACAACATTGTGGACCAGATTTTTATTGCGAATGCCACTTATCTGGGTTCTTATGGAAATGCGGCAAATACAGTTGTTTATCCTCTGACTGTAGTAGCTCTGGCGTGCGCAGTCATGATCGGTGACGGCTGCTGTGCTTTTGTCAGCATCTGCCTTGGTGCAAACCAGAAAGAAAGAGCACACAAAAGTGTGGGAACAGCTGTTACGTTATGTATTATTGTAAGTCTGGTGCTGACTGCAGTTTATTTTATTTTCCGGCATCCGATTCTGGTTATGTTCGGTGGAGAGGTTAACCAGGAAACCTATGCCTGTGCAAAAGAGTACTTTACTTTTATTACAATGGGAATACCGTTTTATATGTTTGGACAGGCCATGAACCCGATCATTCGTTCTGACGGAAGTCCCAAGTTTGCCATGGCGGCAACGGTAAGCGGTGCTGTTATAAATATTATTTTAGACCCGATTTTTATTTTCGTATGCCATTGGGGCATGATGGGGGCTGCAGTCGCTACCGTGATGGGACAGATACTTACGGCTGGCTTATCCATCTGGTATCTTTGCCATATGAAATCTGTGAAGCTTGAGAAAAAGAGCTTTGTTATGTCGGGAAAATTGATGAAAAAATTTCTGCCTCTTGGTATGTGCAGCTTCCTTTCTCAGATTTCTCTGGTTGCGGCAATGCTTGCAATTCAGAATATGACTCTGAAATACGGCGGTCTTGACCCGATTTTCGGTCAGGAACAGTACGCACAGATTCCGATGGCAGTACTTGGTATTGTTATGAAATTCTTCCAGATCGTCATTTCCATCTCAGTCGGACTGGCAGCGGGATGTATTCCGATCGTAGGATATAACATTGGCGCCGGACGAAAGGACAGAGCATTAAATCTGTTTACCAGGCTTCTGATCGCAGAGGCGGCAGTGGGAGCAGCAGCACTGGTGATCGTGCAGGTATTCCCGCGTCAGCTTATCGGTATTTTTGGTGCGGCAAATGAGAGCGCGTATTACACAGAATTTGCTGTGAAATGCTTCCGTGTGTATCTGTGTATGATGATTCTGGCAACAGTAAACAAAGGAACCTTCATTTATCTGCAGTCTCTTGGAAAGGCACTGGCTTCCACTTTACTTTCCCTGGTAAGGGAGGTTGTTTTCGGGGTGGGATTTGCTTTGATTCTGCCGAGGTTTTTGGGTCTGGATGGTGTGCTGTATTCCATGCCGGTATCCGATGTGCTGACCTTTATCTTCTCAGCTGTTGTAATTGTATATACTTATAAAACCCTGAAAAATCCAACCCCAAAGCAGGCTGAACTTCAGGAAGGTTAAAAAGATAAAGAGAAATCCACTTTTTGGGGAAAATCACCCGGAGCTTATTGACAAGTGTTCGTCTTCATTATATGATGAAAAAATAAGAGGGGCAGGCCAGCTCTTTTCGACAGAGAAGATGCTGGTCTTCTGTTTGTACGAAAAGGAGAAAAACCTATGTTTGAATTACTGAATGGAGTGACGATCACGCCGGAATTTTCAGACCAGGGAGTGGACTGCTATCGCCTGGTGGGCGGGAATTTTGAAAACGAATACTATGTGGTATCAGAGGCTGAAACAAGAAAACTTCTGAATACACCGGAGATTGTCGGATATGAGGTGTATCATTGCCTGATTCCGGCCACTGCGCAGATGATGTATTATTTTAAAGAACAGAAGAAGGTTACGACAGCGAATATTCTTTCCATTTTACGTGGAGCGCTGAATTATCCTCTGGAGGAGAGCTGTTACAGAGAGCATATCCGTGTACATGATATCAGCTTTCTGTCCAGTGAACGGGTATTTGACAATGATGAGATTGCCGGACTGGAAATCAAATACAGCAAGCTGACCATGGTTCCGGATAGTACACTTCTGATCGGAGATATCATTGCATCCGGCGAAACTCTGATCCACTGCCTGCGGTATGTGACAGACTTTTACAGGAAAAATGGGGCAAAGCTTCGCAATATTATCATTTTTACAATCGGAGGAACCACCGGAATTAAGGTTCTGGAACATCTCACAAAAGAGATTCGTGAATTCTGGCCGGATTTTGAAGGATTCATTACAGTTTATTATGAAGGAATCTTCAGCACTTACCAGGACAAAGGGGTATCCGGTATCAACCTGCCGGATGTGGACTTTTTCTGGAAAGATGGCATCGTTGCACCGGAATTCCGGAGACAGACATTGTCCATGAGAGACCCGTTGTTTGAAAAATGTATTATTTATGATGGAGGCGCCCGCCGCTACGAGATTCATGAGCACGTGAAGGAAGTGCTGGATTTCTGGGAGGGAATGCTTGCACGTTCGGATAAGATTGATATGAAAGAACTTCTGGATGAGAAGCTGGGCTATCCGACGCCGGTAAGCTTTGAGGAATGGCTTCATTATAATCACTATGAGAGGCTGCCTGAGGTACAGACGAAATGGCTTTACCGGCAGGAGCTGGGTTATATCGAAAGTCTGAAGGATGTGACTCTTCGTGAGATCTGTGAGCAGAGGATTCAGGAGTTTACAACCGCACTTCGGAAGTACATCATCTGATCATGCGATGGCATGTGAGGAGGATTTGCTTACATAAATTTTTACATTACGAGGAGAAAGAAAATGAGTAAGACACAAAGTGAGGCAGCAGTAACGGACATTGATTACGCTGCAAGTGCGGTGCCGAAGGAAGGCCGGAGAGGAATCGTAACCATGTTTATGATCATGCTGGGTTTTACCTTCTTTTCCGCAAGTATGTGGGTTGGACAAGAACTGGCAGACGGACTGGATTTCTACGGATTTGTGGGAGCACTTCTGGCAGGAGGCGCGATTCTGGGAATCTATACCGGACTTCTGGGCTATGTGGGAGCTAAGACAGGACTGAGCATGGATCTTCTGGCACAGCGTTCCTTTGGAACTAAGGGATCCTATATTTCCTCTGCCATGATCAGTTTTACACAGATTGGCTGGTTTGGCGTGGGAATCGCCATGTTTGCCATTCCTATCGCAGATCAGCTGTTAGGTGGAAGTAAGACTGCAGAAATTGTGCTTGTAATTGTGGCTGGTGTTTGTATGACCGCTTCCGCATATTTTGGAATCAAATCTCTGACGATCATCAGTTATATTGCGGTTCCCCTTGTTGCAATTCTCGGTACGGTTGCCATGGTGATGGCAATCAATCAGGGAGAAGGAACGATTATTGACCAGTTTGCGGTAAACAGTGGTTCCCTCAGCATCATTGGCGGTGCAGGACTTGTTATGGGATCCTTTGTATCCGGAGGAACGGCAACACCAAACTTTACCCGTTTTGCGAAATCGGGAAAAGTGGGAGCCATCACGACAGTCGTTGCATTCTTTATCGGAAACTCTCTGATGTTCTGCTTTGGTGCAGTTTCCTATATTTTCGTAGGTGGAAACGATATTTTTGACGTTATGCTTCGTCTGAATCTGTTTTATATTGCAGTCCTTGTTCTCGGACTGAATATCTGGACGACAAACGACAACGCACTGTATTCCGCAGGACTGGGCCTTGCAAATATTTTCCATCAGAAGAAAAAACCTATGGTACTGATTTCCGGTATCATCGGTACGACTGCTTCCGTGTGGCTGTACTGGAATTTCTGTTCCTGGCTGAATATCCTGAACTGTACGCTTCCTCCTGTCGGTATTATTCTGGTGCTTGGCTATTTCATGCATAAGGAAGAGTACGAAGAAGGCGTGAAGAACACAAAGGTTGTGGACTGGTTCGCTGTAGCGGGTGTTATTCTGGGTGCAGTTGTGGCAAACGTAGTGAAATGGGGAATTGCATCCATCAACGGAATGGCAGTAGCGGCTGTGTGCTACATCATCGGACAGATGGTAAATAAGAAGAAATAAAGAGAATAAACAGGAAAAAATAAAAGGAGATACAGCCCGTATAAAGGGATATCTCCTTTTTTTCGTAACAGATATTGTTTGCCGCAAACTGCTCTGTCTTTACTCATCCCATCCCTCATAAAGGCGGATGTTGACAGAAATATTGCGGATGACATCTCCGTCCTCCAGAGGCAGATCTTCAGGATCGGAAATGGGAGGCATTTCCGGAGATTCTTCGGAAAGCTCCAGGGTAATCCAGTCATAGGCTGCAGCATTGGCGCTTTCGATGGCCTCGTCTAAAGTGTCACCCTCTCCATAGCAGTCTGCCAGGTCGGGGAAATAGCCTTTATAGGTTCCCTGTTCGGTCTTATGGAATACTGCTGGATATATAAATTTCATAATGTTCCTCCTCGTGTGGCGCGGCCGCGCATGAAGGACGCGCGTTTATAATATGGCAAAGAATGCAAAACCAGAATGCTCCTTATGCCCTTTACTCATTATAATGAGTAAGGAGGAAAAATACAATAAGAAAATGGGTAGTGATTGATTGAATGGGTGTTCCACAGGGATGTGAATACCCATTCTTTCACAGAATACCTGTCAAAAAATCAAGAAATACCTGTTAAAAATGAAGGTGGGGTCTATGCGGAATTTTTGCGCCGCCAGACCCCATTTTCCGCAAAAATGAGGGGAAAATCACAGCTTTTACATGTCAAATTTTCTCTATACAGAAAAATTATCTTCTGAGACCCCGCTTTTTAAGATCTCCGGGGTCTGAGAACACAATTTTTCCGTATAGATACTTTTGGTATACGAATCTGCAGTTTTTTGCTTGAATTTCCTGGAAAATGGGCTCTGTCAATGGAATTTTTCTGCATAGACCCAGCAGGTCAAATCATTACGGCAGAAGAAGCCCGCATACGAGAACGAAATGATGGGGAAGACGGCCTTCCTCCATCCATTCCAGATGAATTCCCATCAGCTTTTCTATGGTAAGCCCTACATTTCCACCGAGAGATTCAATAGAATACCGCATGGTATCCGGAAAGAGGCAGGGTTTGCCCTCTGGCCTGGTGCAGCCGTTCCGGCATCTGCTGCAGGAGCCCGCGGAGAGACTGATGCTCCCGGGAAAATCCTTTTCCATGGCCAAAAGCTCGTCGGTCAGCTTCTGTTTTTCCACCGGAAGTACACGATCCAGGATGGAAACGAGTTCCGTCGGTTCGTAAATCTTTTCCAGCATGTCCTTTTCAAATTCAATTTTGGAGGCAATGAGCCGGAGTGTTTTATATTTTTTCCAGTATGCAATGACATCAAAATCATAGGATGGACATGACCATATCTTGTCATAATTGGGACAGACTTTGCACGCCTGTAAAAATGTCTCTACATCTACGAATTTTTTCAGATATTCTTTTGTGGAAATTTCAGCTTCATATCTTGTGACTTTATACATTTATTTTCCTCCCTGTAAAGCTTTTCTAATCGTATCATGATACCTTATTTTCCCATGCCCGTCTATGAGAAAATAAAGAAATATTTTACGTCTGCAATATCCGGCTGTTTTTCGCATATTGTGATTTGAACTCTCCTCCTGTATAATGTGTTTTATAAAAGAAAGTATTTACAGCAGGTGATATCATGAACATCAGACTGATCGCCAGCGACCTGGATGGGACGCTGCTGACAGATAAAAAAGAAATATCGGAAATGACGAAGGAAGCCCTGAAGGAAACGGCGAGACGAGGCATTCACTTTGTACCGGCCACGGGACGGTCTTTTTCGGCTGTGCCAAAGGAGGTGCTGGGGCTGCCAAATACGGAATATGTCATCACTTCAAACGGGGCCGCAATCTATTCCATTTCCATGGGAAAACGAATCTATGAGTGCATTCTGGACGAAAAGTCTGTGGAGACGATTCTGAAAGTGGAAAAGCCGGAGAGTATCGTGATGGAGGCATTTGTGGAAGGGATTCCTTACAGTGACCGGACATATGTGGAAAATCCGAAAGCCTATGGGGCTACGGATTACGGTGCTGTTTATGTGAAAAACACGCGCCATGCAGTGGAGGATATTTCCTTTTTCGTAAAAGAGAACCGGAAGCAGATCGACAGCATGGCATTTGTAGGCGGCACGCCGAAACTTCGGGAAAAGTTTCGGCAGACTCTGCTGACAGAGGTACCGCATATTTACGTCACCTCTTCGGTTTCCCACATGTTGGAAGTGGGAAATGAAGATGCCGGAAAAGGGAAGACCCTGGGGAAACTTTTGGAGCTTCTTCATATTTCGCCGGAGGAAGCTATGAGCTTCGGGGATGCAGACAATGATATTCCCATGCTGACGGCCGTGAAATATGGATTTGCCATGGAAAATGGAGCAGAGTCCTGTAAAAAGATTGCCTTTTCCGTTACGGATTCAAACGAACAGGACGGTGTAGCGAAGGCAATCTTACAGATGATGGAGAAGCTGTGAACGCAAGAGAGGTTCACATGTCAGAGAAAGAAGGAAGATAAATGGAATTTCAGCACGAACTGATCATTCCCAATGAGGGGCTGCCCTTTAAGCTGTTTTTGTTTGAAGGCGCGGGTGGAAATTATGTAAGAGAAAAACACTGGCATACGTCCGTGGAATTATTTGCCGTTCTGGATGGCAGGCTCTCCTTTTTTCTGAATGAGGAGGAATATCCCCTGGAAGCCGGCGAGCTGATCATCATCAACTCCAATGAGATCCACTCTATCCACGCGCCGGAGAAAAACGAAACGGTAGTTCTGCAGATTCCGTTGAAGCAGTTTGAGGATTATTTTACTGCCCAGCGTTTTATCCGATTCAGGAGTGCTGCCCGTCAGGGACGGGACAGGACGGCGAAAATCCCGGATAACCGCAAGCTTGCCTTTTTCATCGAAGAGCTTTATAAGGTTTATACAGCCCGGGAAGTGGGATGGGAATTTCGGACCATGGCACTGTATTATAATATTCTTTTTCTTCTGGTAAAGGATTATCGGGAATCCGAGGCGGCAGAGAAGGAAATCCAGGACAGCCGCCGCCTGGATGCTTTGTCAAAAATCACCACCTATATGAGGGAACATTATACGGAAGATCTGAAGCTTTCCGATCTGGCGTCACTTTTCGGATATTCCGATGCGTATCTGTCAAGGATGTTTAAAAAATATGCAAAGGTCAATTTTAAGTCATATCTTCAGGAAATACGCATGGCGTATGCCTATCGGGAACTGATGAATACGGATTATACCATCAGCCGGATCGCAATGGATAATGGATTTGCGGACAGTCGGGCTTTTTCGAAAGAATTCCGAAAGAGATACGGGATACTGCCCAGTGAGATAAAACGAGGGGAACAGAAAAAATAAATGCAAAGGATTCAAGAGAAAAGGTCAAAAAAGTGCTATGGATTAGACAAGAAATCCGGCGAAAAGCATACCCGTTCTGTGGTATGCTTTTTTCAGCTTAAAAACAGAGACAAAAGGGATTTGAAAAAGAAAAGGAGGTAAAAAGGTGAAGATTCAGAATGTAACGGATGCATCTTTCGGCAAGTACGGAAAAGTGCTGGAGGGATATGATTTTGGCGCTCTGATCAGGGAAATGAAGCATACACCTGTGCCGGAGGATGTCATCTATGTTCCGTCCGCAGAGGAGCTGGAGGCACTGGAGGTTGCGAAAGACTTACAGAACAAAGGTTTTGGAGGACTTCCGATTCAGATTGGATACTGCAACGGCCATAACAAAAAGCTGAACGCTGTGGAATACCATCGCAACTCAGAAATCAATGTGGCAGTAACAGACCTGGTGCTCCTGATTGGACAGCAGCAGGATATTGAAGCCGATTTTACATATGACACATCCAAAATCGAAGCATTTCTGGTTCCGGCCGGTACCGGAATCGAGGTTTATGCCACAACCCTTCATTATGCGCCATGTCATGTAAACGAAGGCGGCTTCCAGTGCGTTGTCGTGCTGCCGAAAGGCACAAATACTGAGCTTACTTTCCAGACTGCATCTGCAGGAGAGGACAGCCTCATGACCGCAAAAAACAAATGGCTCATTGCCCATGAGGACGCAAAGATCGAAGGAGCATTTGCCGGATTAAAGGGTGAGAATATCACCATAGACTAAATCGTTTGGACAACAGATTCATGTAAAATGTAAAAATGAAATTTCAATAGAAAAAGGAGAGTAAATCATGATTGATAATATGCCAAAAGTAAAAATCGGTATTGTAGCAGTAAGCAGAGACTGTTTTCCGGAGAGCCTTTCCGTAAACAGAAGAAAAGCCCTGGTTGAGGCTTACAAGGCTAAATATGATGCAAGCGAGATCTATGAGTGCCCAATCTGTATCGTAGAGAGCGAAATCCACATGGTACAGGCTCTGGAAGATATCAAAAAAGCAGGCTGCAATGCGTTGGTTGTTTACCTTGGAAACTTTGGACCGGAGATTTCCGAGACACTTCTTGCAAAACATTTTGAAGGACCGAAGATGTTCATCGCAGCAGCAGAGGAATCCGGAGATGATCTGGTACAGGGCAGAGGCGATGCATACTGCGGTATGTTAAACGCAAGCTACAACTTAAAGCTTCGCGGCGTAAAAGCTTACATCCCGGAATATCCGGTTGGAAATGCAGAAGAATGTGCAGATATGATTCATGAGTTTGTTCCGATCGCAAAAGCAATCGAGGGTCTGAACAACTTAAAGATCATCAGCTTCGGACCGCGTCCGTTAAACTTCCTTGCATGTAATGCACCGATTCAGCAGCTTTACAACCTGGGTGTGGAAATCGAGGAAAACTCTGAGCTTGACCTGTTTGAGGCATTTAATAAACATGCAGGGGATGAGAGAATCCCGGCACTGGTAGAAGAGATGGCAGCAGAGCTCGGCGCCGGAAACAAGAAACCGAATGTCCTGCCAAAGCTTGCACAGTATGAGCTGACCTTAAAGGATTGGGTAGAGGAACACAGAGGTTACCGCAAATATGTGACGATTGCCGGAAAATGCTGGCCTGCATTCCAGACTCAGTTTGGTTTTGTACCATGCTATGTAAACGGACGTCTGGCAGCACAGGGAATCCCGGTATCCTGTGAAGTTGATATCTACGGCGCACTGAGCGAGTTCATCGGAACTGTGGTAAGCGGTGATACGGTTACTCTTCTGGATATTAATAATTCCGTTCCGAACGATATGTTCAAGAGCGATATCGAAGGTAAATTCAACTACACCCAGAAGGATACATTCATGGGCTTCCATTGCGGAAATACAGCAGCAGGCAAACTTTCCTCCTGCTCTATGAAATACCAGTTGATCATGGCAAGAAATCTGCCGGAAGAAGTAACACAGGGAACTCTGGAAGGAGATATCGTTCCTGGCGACATCACATTCTTCCGTCTCCAGAGTACAGCAGACAACAAGCTTCGCGCATACATTGCACAGGGCGAGGTGCTTCCGGTAGCTACCCGTTCCTTCGGTTCCATCGGTATCTTTGCAATTCCGGAGATGGGACGTTTCTACCGCCACGTGCTTATCGAGAAAAACTTCCCGCATCACGGTGCTGTTGCTTTCGGACACTTCGGAAAAGCTCTGTTTGAGGTATTTAAATACATCGGTGTTCCGGTTGACGAAATCGGTTACAATCAGCCTGCAGGCGTAAGATATCCGACAGAAAATCCGTGGAGATAAAAATCAGTTATATTCAGACGAACCGTATCGTTATGATACGGTTTGTCTGATGCAGAAAAGGAGGACATATATGTACTATATCGGTGTTGATCTTGGAACCTCTGCCGTAAAGCTTCTGCTTATGGAGGAGTCCGGAAAAATTGCGAAGATCGTTTCCAAAGAATACCCTCTGTTTTTCCCGAAGCCGGGCTGGTCTGAGCAGAACCCGGAGGACTGGTTTGCACAGAGCATGGCAGGAATGAAAGAACTGACAGAGGACATCGACAGATCCCAGGTGGCAGGCATCAGCTTTGGTGGTCAGATGCATGGTCTGGTAACCCTGGATAAAGATGATCAGGTGATCCGTCCGGCAATTCTCTGGAATGACGGACGTTCTTCTGAAGAAACCAATTATCTGAACAATGAAATCGGAAAAGACAAGCTTTCCCAGTATACAGCAAACATTGCTTTTGCCGGATTCACCGCACCGAAGATTCTCTGGATGCAGAAAAATGAGCCTGAGAACTTCAAAAAAGTGGTTAAGATCATGCTGCCGAAGGACTATCTTGCGTATCGTTTGTCCGGATCCTTCTGTACAGCTGTTTCCGATGCTTCCGGAATGCTGCTACTGGACGTAAAGAACCGCTGCTGGTCAAAAGAAATGCTGGATATCTGCGGCATTGACGAGACACAGCTTCCGAAAGTATATGAGAGCTGGGAGGTTGTGGGAACCCTGAAACCGGAAGTGGCACAGGAGCTTGGATTCCCGGAAACCGTGAAGGTAATCGCAGGAGCCGGTGACAATGCGGCAGCAGCTGTGGGAACCGGAACCGTAGGAGACGGACAGTGTAACATTTCCCTGGGAACCTCCGGAACTATTTTCATCTCCAGTAAGAAGTTTGGCGTAGATGAGCATAACGCTCTTCATTCCTTCTGCCATGCAGACGGCAGCTACCATCTCATGGGATGTATGCTCAGCGCAGCTTCCTGCAACAAATGGTGGGCAGAGGAAATTCTTGGAACGAAGGATTTCGCAAAAGAGCAGGAGCCGATTCAGAAGCTTGGGGAAAACAATGTGTTCTTCCTGCCTTATCTGATGGGCGAGCGTTCTCCTCACAACAATCCGGATGCAAGAGGCGTATTCTTTGGAATGTCCATGGACACGACCAGAGCAGATATGACACAGGCTGTTCTGGAAGGCGTGGCATTTGCACTCCGTGATTCCCTGGAGGTTGCAAGAAGTCTTGGTATTCCGATCGAGCGGACCAGAATCTGCGGAGGCGGAGCAAAGAGTCCTCTCTGGAAAAAGATTATCGCAAATGTAATGAACCTGAAGGTAGATGTCCTGCAGAATGAGGAAGGGCCGGCCATGGGCGGCGCTATGCTGGCAGCAGTAGGCTGCGGCGCATATCCGGATGTGGAGACCATTGGCAAAAAGCTTGCAAAGGTAGTAGACACCGTGGAGCCGGATGCAGAACTGGCTGCAAAATACGAGGAAAAATACCAGAAATTCCGCACACTTTATCCGGCGATGAAGGAACTTTTCTAAAGAAATCACACAGAAACATAGAAAGAAAAAGGTACGGCTTTTTAGACCGTACCTTTTTTAATACTCTGGCTCAGGAGCCTAAGAACAGTTGCTGCTGTCCCAAAAAACAATTGCATAAAAAAGGATTTGCCTTTATGATTGGTATTACATCTTGGCGGATGTAAACAACCCAATCGAAAGGAGATCCTCTGTCTTACGCATGCCCTAAATGCAGTAATACCAGGATGCAGCATATCTCCTCTTTCAAGGCTTCCGGCCATATGATTACGGAAGAACTGTACCAGTATACCTGTGTTCTTCTGGCATCCGGAACCTATACAAATAAGGAAGTAGCTGAACTGACCGGTCTTGGTAAGAATACGGTTAAGGATATCGATAAAAAGCGCCTTCAGGAACTGTATACCACCAGCGGTGGGAAGCTGATCAAACCGGAAAAAACGGCTGAACTCCTTGGTATTGATGAGTTTAAGCTTCATAATGGACACCGCTACGCCACTCACATCATTGATATGGAAACCGGCCATATCCTCTGGATTGCGGGAGGCAAGAAGAAGCAGGTAGTCTATGACTTTATCGAACATGTCGGTCTTAAGTGGATGGACAACGTAGAGGCTGTAGCCTGCGACATGAACTACGATTTTCAGGAAGCCTTTGAAGAAAAATGCCCCCATATCCAGCCTGTTTTTGATGACTCAATCACAAATTTTGTGGGATGCCTATCCCAGGCATTGCCTGAGGTTCGTGCCAAGTCCGGCGGACGGCTTAAATCATATATAGTAGTATGGGAAACTCCGCAAAAAGGCTTGTGGTTTGGGCATATATGACATACAATTTTCTCTCAGGCCCAAAATCCCGGAAATTCCAGTGGAAATATGCAAGTTTAACTTTAAATTTTCTCTATGTTAGAAATAAGTA
>JALERH010000127.1 GCA_022764275.1 Blautia sp.
TCCGTATCCAGATCCGGCATGGAGGACAGAAGTCCCCATGTATAAGGATGCCTCGGGTCATAATAAATCTCATTAATGGTACCCTTTTCCACAATCTTTCCGGCATACATAACATTTACATAGTCCGCAACCTTTGCCACAACGCCAAGGTCATGGGTAATATAGATAACAGAAATTCCACGTTCCTTCTGAATACGGCGGATCAGCTCGATGATCTTCGCCTGAATGGTAACATCCAGTGCTGTGGTAGGCTCATCGCAGATCAAAAGATCCGGATTACATGCCAGGGCAATGGCGATGACAACACGCTGGCGCATACCGCCAGATAGCTGATGCGGATAGTTTTTCATTCGTTTTTCCGCGTCTTCGATTCCAACCTCTTTCAGAAGTTCTACGGCACGGTTCCATGCCTCCTGCTTCGGAGTCTTAAAATGCCAGATCATACCTTCCATGATCTGCTTCCCAATGGGCATGGTAGGATCAAGGCTGGTCATAGGATCCTGGAATACCATGGCGATTCTTTTGCCGTTGATATGCCTGCGGATCCACTTTTTGTCTTTTTTCAGAATATCTACCGTTTCTGCAGTTCCATCTGCATGATGATAGGAAAACTCAATGGTTCCGTTCTCCACTGTGGCGTTGGAGGCCAGAATTCCCATTGCCGCCTTCATGGTAACGGATTTACCCGATCCGGACTCACCTACGATAGCAACGGTCTCTCCTCTGTAAAGGTCGATATTGACCCCACGGATGGCGTGAACCGTTCCGGCAGTGGTTTTAAAGGTGATATCCAGGTCATGGATATCAAGAATTTTTTCTTTATTGTCTGACATGGAAAATCACCTCACATTTCTTTTAATTTCGGGTCAAGTGCTTCTCGAAGTCCATCAGCTACCAGGTTAAAGCTCAGCATCAGAAGAGCCATCACGATGATCGGCGGAATGATCTGATACGGATGCGTGGTAAAGCTGTTAAAGCCCTCGGAAATCAGAGAACCAAGGGAACAGCGCGGTACAGGAATACCTAAACCTACGAAGCTCAGGAATGCTTCCGTAAAGATAGCAGTCGGGATGGAAAACATAACCTGGGTTATGATCGGTCCGATGATATTTGGCAATACTTCCTTAAAGATGATGGAAAAATGACCTGCTCCAAGAGTTCTGGACGCAAGAACAAATTCCTGCTCCTTTAATTTCAGCATCTCGGCACGGGCAATACGGCTCATTCCCACCCATTCTGTCAGCATCAGGGCAATGACGATGGTAAGCATACCCGGCTGGAACACCAGCAGAAGAAGAGTCACGATAACCAGACGCGGGATACCGTTGGCAATCTCCAGAATACGCTGCATGACCATATCCACTTTGCCGCCGAAATAACCGGATATCAGACCATAACTCATGCCGATGATCATATCAATAAGCGCTGCAGCAATGGCGATGATCAGAGAAACGCGAGCGCCTTCCCATGTACGGGTCCAGATATCACGTCCGAAATTATCACTTCCAAACCAGTAGTAAACATCATCCAGTCCTTTTTCCTCGTAATTATTAACTGTTTTGGAACCCCTGGTGGTATTCATGGTTTCACTTCCATCGAAAATACCGAGTTTTTCCAGACCCTTCACACGGGGTGCCAGATTCTTTTCACTTAAAGTCTGTCCGGAATAGGTGTAACCATTCATACCTGGTCCGATTGCTGCCATGATCGTGATCAGGATGATCAGGATCATACCAACCACAGCACTGGTTTTTTTAAAGAAACGTGTGATGACATCCTTCCAAAAACTCTGGGCAGAAAAATTGGAATCGATGCCGATTTCCTCAAAGTTGTTTTTTAACTGAAAATCAGCATCCACAGGTACATACGGAGCTGCCTGAACAGCAGCGGCTGTTGAAGTGCCTTTTTTCATGATGTCAGTCTCCTTTCTTTGCCAGTCGGATTCTCGGGTCGATCACTCCGTAAAGAATATCCACCACCAGCATAATACCGATATACATAGCAGAATAAATAAAGCTCAAAGAGATAACCACATTGTAATCGTTCGATTGAATTGCATTAACAAGGAGACTTCCTACTCCAGGTATTGCGAAAATCTTTTCGATTACCAGAGAACCTGTCATCAGGTCGACGATCAATGGTGCAAGCACTGTAATGATAGGTATCAGTGCATTTCTCAAGGCATGTTTAAAAATCAGTGCCGAACCGGAGATTCCTTTACTCTCCGCAAGAAGCATATAATCGCTGCCCAGAACCTCCAGCATCTCACTTCGCGTGAATCTGGCTATGGATGCCATGGTAAACATTGACAGAGATATACTGGGCAGAACACTGGACTGCAATGCATTTCTGGCATTGTACAGCATAGGGAACCACTGCAGGCGGAATCCCATGGAATAACTCAGTGCAAGGGCGAATACGTACGATGGAACCGACACACCGATAACCGAAATGACTGTTGCAAGGGAATCCCAGATCGTGTTGTGCTTTAAAGCAGCCAGAAGCCCCAGAAGAAGTCCCACGATTGCTCCAATGGTAACAGCCAGGCCACCGATGCATATGGAAATCGGAAGTCTTGTCTGAATCATCTGGGCAATCGGTGTATTTTTGGAAATATTATAGCTGACACCCAGATCACCTTTCAGCATGTTTTTCGCATAATGAAAGAACTGCACAATGATAGGCCTGTCTAATCCATATTTCGCATAAAGCGCTGCTCGCTGATCGTTGTTTAACTTCTCATCGTTAAATGGAGAGCCCGGCATAAGCTGCATCAGAATAAACAGCACAAGCAGGATAACCAGCAAGGTGAAAATAGAAGTTAAGATTCGCTTAAGAGTATATTTTTTCACATTTTTCCTCCTCGATTGCAATTTTTATGAACCCGGACAGCTTTTATGCGTCTCTCAGTTCAAAAGCCGCACCGGGATTTGATCCCCGGTGCGGCTGGAATTATTGGAATTGCATTTGATTATTCAGCCTTTACAGCGTTCTTATAAACACGGTTCAGGGCAACCGGATGGAATTCAACACCTGTTACACCGCTATACATCATTTCTGCGTTAGCCTGTGTGTAAAGTGGGAAGATAACTGCTTCATCCATCACAATCTTCTCAGCGTCATACAGTCTTGCCCAACGTCCTTCAGCATCTGTGCAAAGGTCACCGGTGGTACACTCAGCGATGATGGAATCATACTCTTCATTGCTCCACAGACCATAGTTGTTGGAGTTGTCGGTAATCCACATTCCAAGGTAAGTCATCGGGTCAGCATAGTCCGGTCCCCAACGGGTAAGAGCAACCTCAAAGTTACCATCCTGCATATCCTGAACACGCTGTTTCTTCGGCTCTACAGTCAGATTTACAGTTAAGCCCGGAAGGGTGGTCTCCCACTGCTCTTTCAGAACCTGTGCAACCTTCTGCGGTGCATCATCAGCATCTACAACCATATCCAGAGTCAGCTCGGAAATTCCAAGCTCCTCAAGACCTTTTGCCCAGTAGTCAGCAGCTGCAGCTGCATCGTATTTGCAGACATCAGAAAACTTTTCCTGATCTTCGGAGAAGTCAGAGCCGTCCGGACCTGCAGCAAACTGCATCGGAACTGCTGTGTATGTAGGAATGGAACCATCCTTTAATACATCTGCAGTAATCGCATCACGGTCGATTGCCATGGTCATAGCCAGACGGATATTTAAGTTATCCAGTTCCGGAACAGCGGACATATTCGGGCTTACATACCAGAGATATCCTGCGCCAATGGTCATGAATTCCGGATCATCTGCAACCTGGTCAACCTGCTCGCCATTTACCAGAGTCAGGTCAAGAGCTCCTGTCTGGTAGCTCATAAGAGCCTGCTGAGAATCCTGGATAACCTGATAGTTCAGACCTGGAAGGGAAACATTCTCAGCGCCATAGTAGTCTTCGTTTTTGGTAAGATGAACAACGGTAGCTGCCGGCTCATACTCATCCAGAATAAAAGCTCCATTGGAAAGAGTGGTATCCGGGCTTGTGCCGAAGGTATCTGCACAGCCTTCAAAGAATGCTTCGTTTACCGGATAGAAGGTCGGGAAGTACATGAGGGACAGGAAGTAAGAAACCGGAACATTCAGTTTCACTTCCAGAGTCTTGTCATCAACTGCAGTAATGCCAAGCTCACTCTTGTCTTTCTCACCAGCGATAATCTCGGCTGCATTTACCACCTGGCCGATATCGCTTAACATATATGCATACTCGGAAGCGACAGCCGGATCAACGGCTCTCTGCCATGCGAATACGAAATCCTGTGCGGTTACAGGGTCTCCATTGCTCCAGTTTGCATCCTCGCGAAGATGGAATGTATAGGTAAGACCATCCTCTGAAACATCATAACTCTCTGCAATTGCAGGAACTGCCTGACCGTCTGCATCCATCTGCATCAGACCATCGGTATAGTCAGCGATAACCTCAAAAGAAGTTCCATCAGTAGCCTGCTGTGGGTCAAGGGACTCTACCGGGGTTTCCAGCATGATATTCAGATCAGAAGTACTTTCTTCCACTGCCATAACAGCAGTACTGGTACCCATGAGACCTGCTACCATTGCGGAAGCCGTCAAAAGAGCAACTAATGCTTTTGACTTTCTCATATTAATTTCCTCCTCTTAAATAAAATAAGCGCAAGGAGCACATGATCAAACACTTCCTTGCGCTTGCTTCTAGTATAATAGCACAGCAATGCATTAAAGTCCAGAATTATTTTTCCATTTTTTTAGTTTTTTCGCACATTTCTGCCTCATTCTTCTTCATTCCCCTGGGTAAGGTAACAATCATTTCTGTCCCCATGCCTTCCTCACTGTCTACAGATATACTGCCGCCCAGGAAGATCACACCATGTTTCACAATGGAAAGCCCCAGACCTGTACCGCCAATCTCCTTGGAATGGCTTTTGTCTACCCGGTAAAAACGCTCGAAGATGCGGTTTTGATCCTCCTTTGGAATTCCGATTCCAGTATCCTTTACAGAAATACGGACATCCTGTTCTGTTTCAGAAAGATAAATACTTACGGTTCCGTCGTTTTTATTATATTTGATTGCATTGTCACAAAGGTTATAAAGAATCTCTTCCAGAATTGGCCGAACCGTATAAAAAGGTATGGATTTCCCACTGATATACAGGTGTACATTCTTCTTTTTCGCAGCTTCCTCCAGGCTTTTGAACACCTCTTTTGACAACTTGTACAGATCCTGTTCACTCCACTCGTAGGGAATCTCTCCTTCATCCAGCTGAGAGATTTTAATGACATCGTCAATCAAAGAGATGAGCCTCTGCGCTTCGTTATAAATCCGCCCGGAAAAGTCTTTGATGTCCTCTTCTTTTACAAATCCGCCCTCAATAATCTCCGCAAATCCCGAAATAGAGGTCAGTGGTGTCTTCAGTTCATGGGAAACATTTGCGGAAAATTCTCTTCTCAGGTTTTCGCGTTCCACCTTTTCTGTTACGTTCATCAGAAGAAGCACTGCTCCCTGCGTCTCATTTTCCCGGCTGACCGGATTCGCAATGATCTGTACATCTCTGCCGTCTATTTTCAGGATTTTTTCCTCATGCTTTCCACTCAGTACATTGCTGATTACCTTCTGGAAATCTTCGCTCCTGCTTAAGGAATATATGCTTTCCCCTATTTTGGAATTTCTGACTTTGAAAAGCTTCCAGGCGCTCAGATTTCCTGACAGGATCATGGTATATTTATCAATTATGAGGAGACCCTCCTGCATATTTTCCGTGATGATGGAAAACTCCTCCTGCTGCTGTCTCGCCAGTTCAAGCTGCTCCCTGATCATCCTGTTCTGTTTGTATACACGGCTTAAAAGAGGCGAAATCTCATCATAAATCTGATTATCCTCCGGGTGCTCCAGATCAAGCGCATTAATAGGTTCTACTATTTTTTGCCCAATCCGGGAGGCAAAAATGCCGGCCAGGATCATCATAAGCAGTACTACCCACAGCATAGGCTGCACCAGTTCAAGCACCAGTGCCAAAATAGAGTACTGTGTGCTGGAAACCCGCAGAACATTCCCGTTTGAAAGGCGAAGTGCAAAATAAATCGTCTTTTCCGACAATGTTTTCGATATACGGGAAGACTGGCCCACTCCCTGCTTCAGTGCCTCTTTCACTTCTTTCCTGTCACTGTGGTTTTCCATTTCAGACGCCTCGCTCTGGCTGTCGTAAAGCACTGTTCCGTCCTGCTGTATGTATGTGATCCTGGAGTCATCGTCATGAATATTTTCCAGGTATTCAATTCCCTGTTCTTCCACTCCCTGTGACAGGTATGTCGCTTCTTTGCGAAGTTCATCGGATATCTGTTTTCCAAAATAATGGTAAAGGATTCCCAGTACAAATGCCAGTCCGATTCCCATGATCACAGCAGATTCCAGCATAATGGATTTAAAAATCTTCTTTGTCAATGATATTCACCCACTCCATGAACTCTTCAAAAGATTTGCCTAAAGGTACGCCTGATGCTCGTTATTTCTGTGCTCGCCGGTGATGGAATATTCCACCCATTCTGCTATATTTACGGCATGATCACCAATACGCTCAAAATATTTCGCTGTCATCAGAAGATCCAGTCCTGCTTTTGCATCCAGTTTTCCTCCGTATATCAATTCCGCCAGCTGCTCCTTAATCTTGTTAAAAGCATTATCCACAATGTCATCCTCATCAATAACCTTTCTGCAGAGATCCAGGTCTTTTTTTACGAATGCATCCACACTTTCTGTCACCATTTTGACGGTTTCATCTGCAATCCCTACAATATCTACCGATGTGCAGACTGCATCCTGATCGATATATAGTGCCAGATCTGCGATATCAGCTGCCTGATCCCCGATTCTTTCCATATCGGAAACCATCTTCAGGGCGGAAGAAATCTGACGAAGGTCTCTGGCTACAGGATGCTGATGAAGGAGCAGGCTCATACACTGTGTCTCGATTTCGCGCTCCTTCGCGTCAATTTCTTTATCGGTATCAAACACCAGTCTGGACAGAGTCTTCCCCTCTCCCTGAATGGCTCTTGCGGAAAGGGAAATTGCTTTTTCGCAAAGACTTCCCATGGTGATGAGCTGTACATGCAGTTCTTCCAGCTGCCTTTCAAAACGTGTCGCCATAATGATCAACCAAACCTTCCTGTGATATAATCCTCTGTCCGTTTGTCACACGGCATTGAGAACAGTTTATCCGTGTCTGCATACTCAATTACTTCTCCCAGAAGAAAAAATGCCGTCCTGTCAGAAATACGAGTTGCCTGCTGCATATTATGGGTAACGATCACAATGGTGTAGTTCTTCTTCAGCTCCATCGCCAGTTCCTCAATCTTGGACGTGGAAATGGGGTCAAGTGCAGATGTTGGTTCATCCATCAGAAGAACTTCCGGCTGTACTGCCAGTGCCCTTGCGATACAGAGACGCTGCTGCTGTCCGCCGGACATACCAAGGGCACTTTTTTTCAGACGATCCTTTACTTCGTCCCAGATGGCTGCATCACGCAGAGATTTCTCTACGATTTCATCCAGCTTTGCTTTGGAACGGATTCCATGGGTTCTTGGTCCGTAAGCGATGTTATCATAGATGCTCATTGGGAACGGATTCGGTTTCTGGAACACCATACCTACTCTTTTTCTCAGCATATTTACATCCATGTCTCCATAAATGTCCTCGCCGTCCAGCTCTACTTTTCCGGTGATCACGCAGCCTTCCACCAGGTCATTCATTCGGTTCAGGGACTTTAAAAGAGTGGATTTTCCACACCCGCTGGGGCCGATGAACGCAGTAATCTCTTTTTCCGGAATATCCATATTGATGTTTTTCAGCGCGTGAAAATTTCCGTAATGGAGATTCATTTTTTCAATCAGAATTTTTGTATTTTCGCTCATGTCTCTTATCCTTTCGCAATTCTCTTTGCTACCATTCCAGACAGCCAGTTGATAAAAAGTACAAAAAGCAGAATCACAACTGCGGTTGCAGCCGCCTGGTTCATATGAAGTCCTTCACAGGACAGAACATACATGTGCAGAGCCAGGGTACGTCCGGAGCTCATCAGTCCGTCCGCCACCTGCGGCAGGGTACCGGAGGTATACAAAAGAGCAGCTGTCTCTCCCACCACACGCCCGATTGCCAGAATGATACCAGCCAGGATTCCGGGAACTGCGGAAGGCAGCACGATAGAAAAAATAGTGCGCAGTTTGCCTGCTCCCAGTCCAAAACTTGCCTCTCTGTAAGAGTCCGGAACGGATTTTAACGCTTCCTCAGCCGTACGCATGATCAAAGGCAGGATCATGATCACCATGGTTGCAGCACCTGATAAAACAGAGAGTCTCCACTTCAGTGCTGTTACGAAAAACAGCATACCAAACAGGCCATATACGATAGATGGAATGCCGGAAAGTGTCTCCGCTGTGATACGGATCAGTTTTACAAGTTTACTTCCTGATTTCGCATATTCCACCAGATAAATCGCGGCAAAAATCCCAAGGGGAGCCGCAACGACCAGGGAAAGTATGGTCATGATAAAGGTATTGATCAGGGAAGGAAGCAAGGAAACGTTATCTGAAGTATAGGTCAGACTGAACAGATCCGCGCTCAGATAAGGAATGCCCTTTACCAGGATATAACCAACCAGGAACGCCAGCATCAGAAAGGTTGCCACGGTCGCCAGAAGCGTAAGCAGAGCCAGGATACCGGAACCCGGATGAAGGAGATAGGATTTCATTTTATTGGATAAAGTGGAGGCATTTCTTTTTGCGGATGCGTCCACGGGTTTTTCTGCTACTGCAGATGTATTATTGAGCATTTTCAGACCTCCTGTTCAGTAACGAAAGGCTTAAATTGATGATCAGGATAAAGACGAACAGCACCACTGCGGTAGCGATCAGCGCTTCTCTGTGAAGTCCTGTGGCATATCCCATCTCCGTTACAATATTCATGGTCAGGGTTCGTACGCCTTTTAACAGGCCTTTCGGCATACGCGCCTGATTTCCCGCGATCATAACCACTGCCATGGTCTCTCCGATTGCGCGTCCGATTCCAAGGACAACTCCCGCCAGAATACCGGATTTCGCAGCCGGAATCATAACAGCAAAAATGCTTCTTTCCTTTGTTGCGCCGAGTGCCAGAGAGCCTTCATAATAGCTCTCCGGCACACTGCGGATTGCAGATTCCGTAACTCCGATAATGGTAGGCAGGATCATCATGCCAAGAAGCAGAATGGCCGCCAGCATACTGGTTCCGGTTCCGCCGAAGGTATTTCTGATAAAAGGTACCAGCACCACCAGTCCAAAGAACCCATATACAATAGACGGAACACCAGCCATCAGTTCAATACCGGATTTCAGAGGTCCGTAAATTTTTTTCGGACAATAGCGTGCCATAAATACGGAGGTAAACAGCGCGACAGGCACACCGACCAGGATTGCACCGCCGGTCACATAGATACTTGCGACGATCATTGGGAATATGCCGAATTTATCGTTGGAAGGCTTCCACTCTGTACCGAAAAGGAATTTCAGCGGTCCGATTTTTGCAATTGTGGGAATTCCGTTTGAAAAAAGGAACCAGCAGATTAAAAATACTGCAAGGACAGAGGTACACGCAGCGATCATAAATACGATCTTCATACCTTTTTCTTTCATATGATTCATCAAAACACCTGTCTTTCTCGGATTTATGGGCACACTTTATTGTCAATCTCTTTTGTCTGCAGAGGAATTATTCTGCAAGCTCTTCCCAGGTTGTAGTTTCACCGGTAAAGATTGCTTTTACCTGCTCGCTTGTAAGCTCTTCCAGTTCATTGCCCGGGTTTACGATTACTGCGATACCATCCTGTGCGATTACGGTTGCAGTCAGGCCATCCTTTTCCTCGTCCTTCAGATTACGGGAAGCCATACCGATGTCACAGATTCCTTCTTTTGTGGAGGTAATACCGGTTGTGGAATCACTCTGCTGTACTTCTACCGTTACATCAGCATTGATTTCCTGATATGCCTCGCTTAATTTCTCCATTACCGGAGTTACAGAAGAAGAACCGGCTACTACTACTTTTCCGGAAGGATTGGTGCTCTCATAAGCTTCTGCTTCTGTATCTACTTTGATATATCCGTTGTCCTCGATAATCTGCTGTCCGTCTGCGCTCATGATAAAGTTGATGAAATCCTGTGCCGTTTCATTTACTTCTTCGCCTGTGATAATGTTGAACGGACGTGATACTTTGTATGTACCATCTGCAACATTTTCTGCACTTGCTTCTGCGCCGTCAATCTTCAGAGCCTTAACGGTGTCATCGAGAGAACCAAGGGAAATGTAACCAATTGCATTCTCATCGCCGGCTACTGTAGTCATCATAACAGAAGTACTGTTTGTGATACTTGCTTCTTCTGTGGTAAGATCTACTTTCTCATCGCCCTGTTTTTCTTCTATACCGAAAAGCTCGATGAATGCTCCACGTGTACCGGAACCTTCCTCACGGGATACTACAGTGATATCTCCGCTTGCTGCGCTTACTGATGCAGAAAATACGGTTACTCCAACGAGTGCTGTTGTTAAGATTGCTGCAATTTTTTTCTTCATGATAAAATCTCCTCTTTGCTTTTTATTTTGATTTTTTCTGTTTCCTCATTTACAAGTGCCATTATAAAAATGGAATGTAAAATGCAAAATCACAATCCTGTAAAATGTCCGTAAAATTCAATCTGCGTATGTAAAAAAAAAGAAACGAATCCTTTCAGACTCGTTTCTTTCCTGATTCTCTTTATATCACATAGTCGTCTGCCTTGGCAGCCTGCCAGTTCATCAGATCCTCCAGCGTTACATGATCCACGACGTCGTTTATGGCATCGTCCAATTTTTTCCAGAGAATACGCGTGGCACAATTGTCCTCCCGTGCACAGCAGGCATTTGTGTCGTCCACACATTCCACCGGAGCCAAACTGCCTTCTGTAAGGCGCAGGATCATTCCTACAGTATACTCCTCCGGTGGCCACTGCAAAGTGTAGCCGCCCTGCGGGCCACGTACGCTTCTCACAAATCCCGCTTTATTTAATATGGAAATGATCTGTTCCAGATATTTTTCGGAGATGTCCTGTCTCCGCGCCACATCCTTCAGACGGATAGGATCCCCGGAAGCATTCATTGCCAGATCCAGCATCAATCGTATGGCATATCGTCCTTTTGTAGAGATTCTCATGATTCGCCTCCCTGTTTTTATTCATATGGAATATTATAGCGCATTTAGCCTATTAATTCAATATGAATAGCGGACAAGAGGTGTTCAGCCTTCTACTGCTTTAAATGCCTCGTCAAGGTCTTCGATAATATCAGCAATATTTTCCGTTCCGATGGAAAGACGAATGGTGTTTGGTTTGATTCCCTGATCCTCCAGTTCCTCCTCTGTGCACTGGCTGTGCGTGGTGGTTGCCGGATGGATGACCAGAGATTTAACATCCGCTACATTTGCCAGCAGAGAGAACAGCTCCAGGTTGTCGATGAATTCTTTTGCCTTCTGGGCATCTCCTTTGATTTCAAACGTAAAGATGGAGCCGCCGCCGTTTGGATAATATTTCTCATACAGCCTTCTCTGCTCCGGATCGTCGGATACGGACGGATGGTGTACCTTCTCTACCTGCGGATGGTTATTCAGGTACTCTACAACCTTTAATGCATTTTCCACATGACGTTCCACACGGAGGGAAAGAGTTTCCAGTCCCTGCAGGAACAGGAAGGAGTGGAACGGGGAAATGGTTGCGCCCGTATCACGAAGGAGGATCGCACGGATCTTTGTAACGAATGCAGCCGGTCCTACCGCTTTTGTAAAGCTGATACCATGGTAGCTCGGGTTTGGTTCTGTGAGGGATGCGAATTTGCCGGATGCTTCCCAGTCAAATTTTCCGCTGTCAACAATGACGCCGCCGATGGTAGTTCCGTGTCCGCCGATAAATTTTGTAGCGGAATGTACCACGATGTCAGCGCCATATTCAATGGGGCGAACCAGATACGGAGTTGCAAAGGTATTGTCCACTACCAGCGGAATCTTATGTGCATGTGCGATTTTTGCGACTGCCTCGATATCTACGACATCTGAATTTGGATTTCCAAGCGTCTCGATAAAGATAGCCTTGGTATTTTCCTGAATTGCTTCCTCAATGGATTTTTCGTCAAAAATATCTACAAATGTTGTGTTTACGCCAAACTGCGTGAAGGTATGTGCCAGGAAATTATAGGTACCGCCATAGATATTTTTTGCGGATACGATGTGATCCCCTGCCTGTGCCAGATTTTCGAAAGTATAGGAAATGGCTGCTGCTCCGGATGCCACTGCCAGAGCTGCTACGCCGCCTTCCAGCGCTGCGATACGCTGTTCAAACACATCTTCTGTAGGGTTTGTCAGTCTGCCGTAAATATTTCCCGCATCGCGAAGACCAAATCTTGCAGCTGCGTGCTCGGAATTATCAAATACATAGGAGGATGTCTGGTAAATCGGAACAGCTCTCGCTCCTGTCGCCGGATCCGGCTTTTCCTGTCCTACATGTAACTGTAAAGTTTCAAATTTTAAATTTCTCTCTGCTCTTGTTTTCTTGCTCATAATAATTATCTCCTTTTCTATCTCAACTTTTTAATATTTCCTATCTGTTTACAAGGTTATTTTATCTATAAATATCCTTTTTGTCCAATACATAAAAACAACCGTCTGTTATAGGATCAGGCTATAACTATATGCAAAATTCTCATTACCAAAAAGACCACAGCAGCTATCATCAGCCACCATGGTCTGGTTTTGTATTACCTTATTTATTTTGTAAATAAAGGTGTGGAGTAGTATCTGTCACCGCTGTCAGGAAGAAGAACAACAATGGTCTTTCCTTTATTTTCCGGACGTTTCGCTACCTGAATGCCCGCATGCAGAGCAGCTCCGGAAGAAATACCGGTGAGGATTCCTTCTTTCTTTGTCAGAAGTTTCGATGCCTCAAAAGCATCCTCATTCTCTACTTTGATTACTTCATCGTAAATATTCGTGTTTAAGATTTCCGGTACAAATCCGGCACCGATTCCCTGAATTTTATGCGGACCGGATTTTCCCTCGGAAAGCACCGGAGAGCTGGCCGGCTCTACTGCAATCACCTTTACCTCCGGCTTTTTGCTCTTTAAAAATTCTCCGATACCGGTAACGGTTCCGCCAGTACCTACGCCTGCTATGAAAATATCAACTGCTCCATCGGTATCCTCCCAGATCTCCGGTCCCGTCGTCTCTCTGTGTGCTTTTGGATTCACCGGATTTACAAACTGACCCGGAATAAAGCTGTTCGGGATTTCCTTTGCCAGTTCGTCTGCCTTTGCAATTGCTCCGGTCATACCTTTTGTTCCATCTGTCAGAACAATCTCTGCGCCGTAAGCTTTCAGGATATTCCGGCGCTCCACGCTCATGGTCTCCGGCATGGTAAGGATAATCCGGTAACCTTTGGATGCCGCAATGGCAGCCAGACCGATACCGGTATTTCCGGATGTAGGTTCAATGATGGTAGAGCCCTCCTTCAGAACTCCTCTCGCTTCAGCATCCTCGATCATAGCCTTTGCGATTCTGTCCTTTACACTTCCTGCCGGGTTAAAATACTCCAGCTTCACCAGGAGTGTCGCATCCAATTCTTTTTCCTTCTCAATCTTTGTCACTTCCACAAGCGGGGTATTTCCAATCAGTTCCAGTGCGCTTTTATAAATCTTTGGCATAATATTTTCCTCCGTTCTTATTCCTAGTATTTATATATGAAATATATGTTTATTAACTGAATTATAGCACGAAACTGTATTTTGTCAATAACAAAAATAATTATTTTCAATTTAATAATTTTTATTGCTCAATCATTTTTTTCGTGGGATTGGCCTTACAATAATATAGGTATTCTAAGCCGTCCGCCAGCCTTGACATGAACCTCAGGCAATGCCCGGGATAATCAATCATCCCGACGGCGAAGAACTCAGGAATAGTTGTTGCTGTTCAGAAACTTTTGGGCATATAGAGAAAAATATACCTGCCTGGAGAAAAAATCTGGGGTTTTACGGTAAAACAGAGCATTTCAAGATGCCTTTTGTATCTATAGCAGACAAAATTTGTCCCCAGACCCAGAGAAATGCAAAATTCTGGGTCTGGGGAGTATTTATTTCTAGCACAGAGAAAATTTAAAGAAAAACTCTCGTATTTCCACTGGAATTTCCGGGATATTGGGCCTGAGAGAGAATTGTGTGTCATATATGCACAAACCACATGCTATTCTGTGGAGTTTCCCTTACCGCGATATATGATCTAAGCCGTCCGCCGGACTTGGCACGAACCTCATGCAATGCCTGGGATAGTCATCCCACAAAATTTGTGATTGAGCCATTTTTATCTCAAACATGAAATAAAAACTGGCAGATAGCTGCTAAACTATCTGCCGCAAATTTAACCTTTTAATATTATCTTTATCACAGCCCGGAATGTAACTACATCCCACCTTCGAAATGAGCTTTTATCATATCGAAAAACCTTATTGCAAGATTCCTGTGCGATATCTCACTCAGATGCATCTGATCTCCCTCATCCGGATATGCCACATCCCCTGCATTTATATACATACATCCATATCTTTCAGCAACTTTTTCCACAAACCCGGGAAGCATTCTGGAATATTTTACAGCTTCCATGCCAAAACCAGTATAGGGACTCATCTCCAGATGTTCTCCAATAGGAACCGGCGCTGCAATAAGAATTTCAGGGACAGAACATCCGACTCCATATACATGGGAGCGAATCAGCTTAATCAACTTTTCCACTCCGCAGGCCGTGTCTTCTGGCATTGCCCCAAAACGGTGTTTCCAATCATTTCCTCCCAGCATCACAATCACTAAATCCAAAGGGGAATGACTGTCCAAAAGCATTGGCAACGCTTTAATCCCACAACGGTTATCTGCCAGTGGGTCTTCCCATACCGTTGTACGGCCTCCGATGCCTTCTTCAATGACATAATAGTCTTTGCCCAATAACTCTTGTAAAATTCCTGTCCATCGCTTATTTCTCGGATATCTCATTCCTGTTTTCGGATTGACTCCATACGTGTTGGAGTCGCCAAAGCACATGATATTAATTACTCTGTCACTCACAGCTTCCTCTTCTTTCCTATATCATAAATGAAATGTTTTTTGGATGATCTCTTCACATCTTTTCACCTCAAATTGGAACATTTTTTGTCCCAGTTCAGCAGTTGCATCTCTAGGATCATAATGTACAAAATGTTCCGAATCATGACCTCCTGCATCGGCAATTCCATAATCTCTGTAAAAAAGTTTTTCCGCTTTGGCTGGAAGTCTTCCAGTATCTGCGGCCTCAGGGCATAGATACTCCATCAGCGCTGTCTCTGCCAATCCTGCATGCCCCAAACCTACACCGCAATCCTGAAATAGCACCATGATAGAAAGAAGCCTTACATCTCCCTGACTGTATTCTTCACATATATTCTGGATAATATCCTTTTGGTTGGCAGCTCCGTGCCCATTTAAGATAACAATTCTCTGAAATCCCATTATCAGCAACTGTTCTACCTGCATGGTAATGATATTTCGAAAAAGCTCCGGCGGCCAGTAACAGCTTCTCAGAGAATTTTTAGGAAAATCCATTCCTTTGATTTTTTCATTTCCCTGAAAGCCCAATCGCCTTAAAGACTCCGGACTTCGCATACTCTCCGTCCCGATATACAAAGCCGGAAATACGGCACCTCCCAGTTTTTTTGCAACTTCAAGAGCAACATTCTCAGCATGTATGGTGTCCACTCCCATGCCCAGATGCACGCTATGCCATTCCATGGAGCCCACAGGCAGATATACTGGTTTTCCTTCTTTCTGGAATTTTATCAGCTCATCTGGAAACATTTCTTCAAATTTGATTTTTTTCATCTCTTACCCTTTTACTGCACCTGAAGTAAGTCCCTGGATAAAGTATCTCTGCAGGAAAACAAAAATAATCGTTACCGGAATCGCGGCTACAATGCTGGCCGCCATCATATAACCCCAGTTTGTTGATCCCATTCCGAGAAATGTCATAACCAGTCCGCTTGCCAGTGTACGGCGTGCGTTATCCGTTACCAATGTCATGGAATACAGCAGATCATTCCAACTCCAGACAAACCCGTAAATTGCAATTGTTATCATCCCTGGTACAGCCAATGGAAAAATAATTTTTCCCATAATCTGAAGATGAGTGGCTCCATCAATTTTTGCACTCTCAATCAATGCATCCGGAATCTGATCAAAATAGCTTTTCAGAGTCCACGTTCCTACCGGAAGAGTAAAAACCACATAACTGATAAGTAAAGACCAGTAACTTCCAAGGAGCCCCAATTTCTGCATAATCCCGTATATTGACAGAAGCAAAATCGCCTGCGGAAAAGCTTGACTCATCATAAACATTCCCATGATAAACTTTCTGCCCCGATAACGAAATTTTGCAAAACTGTAACCAGCCAGAGAGCACACCACTGTCGCCATTAGACTGGATCCAAAGGATACCAGAAGGCTGTTGCGGAGATATCTCATGATTTTTTCATCGGTCACAATATGAATAAAATTATCCATGGTCTTTGGGCCTGTGAAAAAGGCCATAGAAAACGTATCGGAGGTGGGTTTTAATGCCGTATTAATCATCCACAGTAAAGGAAAAAATACGAATGTACCAATAAGCGCCAGGGAAACCCAAAAGAAAATCCTGAAGCCTTTATTTTTTTGAAACATTTTCCCTCTCCTCTCAATCTGTATCTTTGACCTGTTTTAAATATACTACACTGAAACAAGCAAGCAATAATGCCCAAATGGTTCCAATCGTTGCAGCTTTTCCCATATTCCAGTTTTTGAATGCTGTGGTATACACTTCTAAAGATAAAGTTGTAGTAGCTCTTGCCGGCCCTCCCTGGACCATTGTCCAGGGAAGGTCAAAGTGCTGCAGATTTCCCACAAGTCCCATTGCCAGAATCAGAGTAATAATGTTTTTCATAGAGGGAACTATAATTTTCATGAAGCATTTCCAGTTTCCTGCTCCATCGATACGCGCTGCCTCGATCTGTTCCAACTCCACCCCCTGTAAACCACCCAGTAGAAAAGCCATGTACCACGGCAGCATCTGCCACGTTCTTGCAATTACCACACACAACAGAGCCGTTGAGGTCTGTCCCAGCCACGTAGTATTTCCTTCGCCGCCCAGCATTTTTATGATACCATTTAATACGCCATACTGCCCATTGAATATCCAGCTCCACAGAAAACCAATGGCAGTCCCCGGTATAATCCAGTTTACCAGTGTAACACCGCGCATCAGCTCCGACCCTTTAAATCCCTGATTGAGTAAAATCGCCCAAATAAAGCCAAGAATAAAAGGTAATGCTGTTGCTGCTAGCACAAAGACAGCCGTTGTAGCAATCGTCTTTAAAAAGTACGGATCGCGAAATACTGAAAAATAATTTTCAAGGCCAATGTAGCTCGAATCCGGACTTAGCATTGACTTATCAGTAAAAGACATTCTGATCGCATCAATAAATGGAAACAGAATCACGGCAATAAACACAGCCAGACCAGGAATGACCAACAAAATGCCTGTCTGCGTATCTGTCAATCCTTTTCGTCGCTTTTCCCCCACAATAAGCACCTCACTCTTAATTTGCAGAACCGATTCTTGCTGCTGCATCATCAAGTGCTTCTTGTGATGTCTTCTGTCCCAGCATCGCAAACTGAATCTCCTCTGTCAGAATATTTTTAATTTCACTTGCATTTGTCATTCTTGCCGTTTCTTCCAGTCTTGCCGTAGCCGTCGACTCAATAAAAGTATTAATATACGGATCATTTTTTACAGTTTCACTGGCTGCCGCAGACTTGGTTACCGGAGGCATTCCACCATTAATAAAATAATCCAGAGCAATTTCATCACTGTTCAAAATTTTTGCAAGCTCTGCTGCCTGCTCTTTATATTCAGAATTTTCATAAACAACCAGCATTCCGCCCCACTGTACGGCCTGTGGATCGTCACCTTCTTTCTCTACCGGTCGAAGCATTGCAGAGCAAACATTTACTACATCAGCCGGCTCTACACCGTTAGAAATAACCTGGCTTTTCGCAACAACTGCATCATCGTAAAATGCAACCTTTCCCTGCGCAAACATCTGGCGTGCTTCACTTCTGCCTACATCCATTGTCACATAACCTTTACCAAGCATATCCTTATACCAGTCAAGCGCTTTTACACCTGCTTCATTGTTGATAATTACATTTCCGTCCTCATCCCAGATACCGCCACCAAAAGTCCATGCCCATGGTACAAAGTCTGCACCGCATGTCACATCTTTTGTACTAAGTGCATATGGAATGATTTCCGGATCATATTCTTTAATATCCGCCATGCACTGTTCAAATTCATCTATTGTTGTCGGCGGCTCCTCCCATCCTGCTGCGCTTAGTATCTCCGGGTTGTAAACCATTGTAATGGCAGCCATAGTCCATGGCATTCCATACTGCTTACCGTCCACATTTCCAACCTCCAGATAAGCCTCCTCAAAGGTTTCCTTCATGTAATCTTCTCCGACAATTTCATTCCAGTCTGCCAGTACTCCTGCTTGTTCAAGTGTATTGAAAATGCTGATATCTGCCTGTGAAATATCAAGCTGTTCTCCACCCTGGCATCGGATCAGAAGCTGCTGTGCCGCATCCGCCCAAGTAAACCCTACCCAGGTTACCTCATTTCCGGTCTGCTCCCGGTAGGCATCCATCATCCTCTCAAAAATCGGTTTCGACGCTTCTTCCTCGCCTGACCATCCTGCCCATACGATGTTAGTCTTTTCTTCCGCAGATACAGGCATACTACCTGCAAGGGCTGTCCCCATCATTGTAGCAATCCCAACTGCTGCCATAAATCTTTTTTTCATCATTTTACTTCCTCCTTTTCAAAGGTTATTTTATTTTTGTAAACACTTATCTGGTACAGATGTGCTCTGGAATCCCCCCAGGTCCGGTCGAAAGTGATTCTTATTTTTTCAGCCGAAATATCCTTCTCAAAATCCAGAACCAACATCCTCTGCCAGTTGTTACTTACTTTAGCCAGATACTTCCACTCGCCATCTTCAAAAACATCGACACGAAATTCTCTGATTAGTTGCGGCGGCATTCCTTTACGCATTGCAAATCTGTGACTTTCGTCCCATCTCTGCGTACAGCTCGAAGGAATCTCCATTGAAAGTTCCGGATCAAAAAATAAGCGTAGTTCCCGAAATAAAATTTTGTTTTTCCATTCCAATAAAATCCATGGATTTTTCTCCTGCTTCGAACACCACAGATTCGTGCCCTGATATGGCCTTGAATATCCATTAATTACATGTTTTGGGGAATAAATCCCTTTTTCGTCCCACATTATACACGGATCCAGATACTCTGGCTTCGTTCCTCTTCCGCACAGGATTCCAGGATTTCTAATTTTATTAAGCCGAATCCCCAGCTGGTCATTTTTTTCAAACCAGATTGTGCAAAACTGATTTTCGGATTCTCTAGGTAATTCCAGTTCCACCCAATGCTCACCCGGGGCAATCTCAACTTCTTCTTCCTTCACCTTTCTTCCTGATTTCAGACAGCTTGGCAAATCCGATAAAAAATATGCTACAGCAAACCTGACTACCCTATTCCCACAATAATTTTTCATTCTCAGCAAAACCGGAGTTCCCTCAGAGACTGGAACGGTAAGGAATGTTCCTTCTTTCAGAGAAAGAAAGTCATCCGCCATTTCATCCTTAATCTGATATTCGGAACTTGCAGTGACAGTTGCAACCTTTCCAAGGTCTTCCTGCTCTTCGGATTTTTTTCCGGGAATAAACATATCTTCACGAATAAGCGTTTCTATAATCTGCCTAATTTCAGTTGCAGACAAATCTGCAGGCTGTTTTTTCTCTTTCATGCATTTCCATGCCAGAGTAGAAGCCGCCTGTCCAGACAATGCACACGTATTCATGACCCTTGAAGAGGAAAAAGCTTCCTGCTCTGTCCCAATATTCCTTCCCGCAAACAGTAAATTCTTGACCTTATGATTATACAGGCACCTAAGGGGAATCTGATAAACATTCACCGGTATCTGTGTACAACTTTCTTCTATACTGTTCAGTCCGCCAGGCGGATGAAAATCCATATACCAGCCTCCGTAAAATGCTCCATCTTCAAATTTTTTGCTCTCAAGGATATCCTGCCGAGACAACTGGTATTCTGTAATCATCCTCCTGGATTCTCTTTTTCCCGGAATACTGCCTAACCATTCAAGTGTACAGTTTTCTGCTTCCGGATACTTTCCACTGTTTTTTATATAATTCCATATTCCCAGAACCAGTTTTTTCAGTTCAATTGCAATTTCCTGTGAATCTGAGATTGTATTTTGAAACCCTCCATACTCAAACCACCAACAATCGCTTCCTGTCTGTTTTTCACTAATGATCCTTCCGCCTTTGTTGACCAGAGACTCGATATAATTCATATCGTATGCGTATTCCGGTGCAATAAACGGAACCGGCTCTCCCGTATCCCTTACATAATAAAGAATGGAACTGCTTAATATTTCCCTCTGCCTGTTTTTATTATCTCCGTTGTACCCATAATTTCCAATCTGGTAAGGTACGCCGCACTGATCCCCAAGTATTCCATCCCCTGTAGCATCAATAAACATTTTTCCTTCCATAATATATTCGATTTCACTTGCCTGCTGTACCCCTGAAATCTGCCTGATACATCCTTCTGTACATTCTACATGTTCCACATTTGTATTAAGCAACAGTGTAATATTCTTCTGCCCCAGTACAGCATCCAACAGAACTTCATCCCAAAACACCGGGTTAAACCGGGGATTCGTATATAAATTTCGCATTTTCAGAATTCCAAGTACGCCCATTTCCTCACTGAACAGATTTCCTCCGCCTGTAGCTCCACGTGTCCATACTCTGATCTCACTGCTGGAATTACCGCCTAGTACCGGGCGATTATGTACCAGTATTGTATCGATTCCAATTCTGGCTGCCGCCAACGCTGCACACACACCAGACAAACCGCCCCCTGCAACAATCAGAGATGCCTTTAAACAAACTTTTTTCATCTTCTAACCCCACTGAAATATAATTGCAGATTTTTCCAGAATAAAAGAGGCTTTTATGCATCTTTTTCCAATAATCCTTTGTTTTTTCTTGATTTATTATAAATAATAACAACTTTTTTTCCTGTTTTCCTTAATATTTATGTACATTTTCTGGATTATTCTGCTCTATCATGATATACTGTTCAAAAAACGAAAGGAGATTGTCATGGCTAATTCATATCAATATATCAACCAATATCTTAACTTTCTTCTGGAAAAATATAATATTCAGATTTGTATTAAGGATTTCTATGGCTTTATTCCCATCAACAAAGAACTGGATGAAGCTCTGCAGCCTTTTCTCGCACATACAAACCCGTTCTGTATGTACATAAAAAGTGAAATGTCTTCTTATCATACGTGTCTGCGCATGATTCGACAAATGTACGAAAAATTTGAATCCGGAAATTTTGATTGCTATTATGGGGTATGCCATGCCGGCCTGGGAGAATATGTAATCCCGATACGCTCTACAAAACTGCTTCTGGGTTCTGTCAATGCAGGTTTTTTCCAGAAAAACGAACATCTTGCCGACTGGTGTATACGGCGTGCCTGCAAAGCCAGTTCTTCACTCTCCTACGAAACTGCAAAATCACTTTACCAATATCACATATCTTCCGCAACCATCTATGCCGATGAGTTGTTGCCGCACCTCCATCTGTTGGCGGAATATCTCGGACACACATACGAGATTCTCGAGAAAACCCACCCTGATATGGCTTCGGCATACCGTTATCACAACTCCAATGAAGATGCAATCCTTTCACATGCATTCGAATATATACGCCAAAATTGTCTGCAGCATATTTCTGTAGAAGAACTGGCAAAATTCTGTCACTGCAGTTCCTCTTATTTAAGTCATATATTCAAAAAACGGACCAGTGTCAACATAAATACATACATTAACAAGATCCGTATTGAACGTAGTAAAAACTATTTGCTGAATTCTGGTGAAACCATTGCGGAGATTGCAATTAGCACAGGTTTTAATGATCCGAACTATTACAGCAGAGTATTTACAAAAATAATTGGGATTTCTCCCACTGAATTTCGAAGACGTTTTAAAAATGAAATAATCTGATACACAAAAGACATTGCACGACAGAAACGTACAATGTCTTTTCATATGATTTATTATCCCGATTCCTCTCCACCCAAACTCCGCATCCACGAATTTCTCCGGAAAATCGCAAGAGAAATTAAAAGGCGTACACACTCCTCCAGAGAGAGCATCAGATAGACTATATGAATCGGCTGGTAAAGCACAAAGGCAGACAGCGCACCTAAAGGCACA
>JALERH010000131.1 GCA_022764275.1 Blautia sp.
CCCGTAGCAGATACCAAGAGTGCTTTGTTTACTCCGGATTCCAGCATGGATTTTAAGTTGTGAATAAACGCTACCTGCATACTATTGGGTTTTAACATATATTTTTGCAAAGAAGGAATTCTATCTTCTCTGGCAATCTTCTTCTGTTCCTTTACCAGCTTCTCAAATAGTTTCTTTTCTTCAAAACGCACCCTGTAATTATCTATAAACTCTTCATACTTTAAGGTATAAGGTGCATTCCAAAGTCTGTCGTACTCTTTTTTAACCTGACCAATCATCTCTCCCTGGTCAGAAGAAACCAGCCGGGTATTCCATTCCATATTTCTGGTCAACGCACTCTGAGTCATATTAGAACTACCAATAATAAAACGATACTCCTCATTTTCTTTAAAAATATAGCCCTTCGTATGAAAGCCATTTCCCGCAAGATCTGTCTGATACATACGCAGTTCTATATTCGAAAGTTCTGCCAGCTTATCCAATGCCTTTGGATCACTAAAGCACAGATAATCCGTTGTCATAATTCGTCCCGGTACGCCTTTCTTTTCCAGTTCTTTTAAGGTCTGCAAAAGAGGTGTTACCCCATCCCTCGTAATAAAAGCAACACTAATAGAAAATTCGTCACAATGAAGCAATTCATCCTCAATAGACGAGATGACCTTTTGTCCATTATTATGGTTATTATAAATAAATTGTGGTTGATACGCCAAGTTCGAATGGATACCGGAATCTATAAAGGCCGTTGTTAATCCTAATTGAATTTGCTCTATTTTCGTACTGCTCATTTTCCACTCCTGGTATAATCAATATCTGCAAAGTTTTTATTCTTTTCGTCTCATTGAACCGTTTACATGGTTCTGCTTCTTTCTTCCATTCTCGAATGTAAACTCAATCATCATAGTGATTCCATCCCAGAAATCCATGGAGACTGTGTCCTGTCTTATGTCCATGATTATCATAATGATTTGCCCCGCCAAATAATCCCGGACTGCTATGCCCAACTTTATTTCCATGATTGTCATAATGATTTATTCCGCCAAACAATCCAGGGCTGCTGTGTCCAGTTTTGTTGCCATTTGCATCATAATTATTCATACCGCCTAAAATACCCGGGCGGCTTTCCCCGATTTTACGACCATTTGCATCATAATGATTAATATTACCAAAGAGTCCCTTTCTGCTATATCCTTCTTTTTTACTCATTAATATATCCTCCTCCAAAATAATAAGTTTAAATCTGTTTCCAATATAGTAAAGAAGGTGACCGATACAAATACCACCAAATCATGTTCAGCATCTTTTCTGTTATTTATACTGTACTCTCAATCGCTCAATTTCCTGCTTCATCCGTTCCACTACTTCATCTGGTTCCACAATCTTCACGCTTTCTCCCAGCGAAAAAATCCAGCCCAGAAACTGATTGCTGACATAAACATCCACATTCACACTAAAATGTTCCTCATCTACCGGAATCAGCATCACGTTTTTTCCAAACCGGTCAATGATAACACCGGCAAGTCTGTTTTCCACCAGCAGTTTTACTTCCTGTTCTTTTCCCCCAAACATACTGAAGCTTTTCTTTGCATAATCTGCCATATTCATCCTGGCAAAATGTTCTTTTCCTTCCCTTTCTTCCTCCGTCATCTGAAGATGCAGCATCTTATCTACACGGTAATGTTTGATTTTTTCTGCGTCAGAATCATATCCCACAAGATAATAATTTTCATGATCCCAGGAAAGTCCCCATGGGCTGATATGATAATAAGCCCCATTATGACGCAGTTCCATTTCTTTCTTCACATTCCACTGGAAATACTGAAACCGGATTTTTCTGTTCTCGGAAATCGCATTATGAATCGTATCTACTGTATAATAAATGCTTTCATTCATGGTCTTGATTCTTCCGGACACATATACCTGACGCTGCAGTTTTATCGCTTCGTACTTGCTCACCAGTTTTTCCAGTTTTCTGATCAATGCATTTGTTTTTCGTTCTGTAATAAATTTTGATGACTGGATTGCATCTACCAGAAGCTTCAGTTCCGGCAGCTCAAAAGGGCGACTCACCACATGATAATGATAGCGGTTTCCCACAGGCTCACCTTCCACTTCTATTCCCAGAGTCTCCAGATCACGCAGATCATTATAAATACTCTTACGGTCTGCCGTAATCTCATATTCTCCAAGAGCAGCCATAATTTCCGGCATGGTAATATAATGGTCATCATCTGTTTTTTCCAGCATGATCTGAGCAAGACGGTACAGCTTAAATTTCTGGTTTGTTCCCCTTGGCATGAATCTCTCCCTTCCAATTCCAATATGAAATACTCTGATATCGTGCTGTCTCTGCAGCCTGTTTCTGTCAGATAAACAGGTTCACATCCTCGGTGCACAGGTATCTGCACACCAGATTTTTGAAAAGGCGTCATATAAGTCCAGCGGAGTATGTATTCCCTTGTATTGGTTTGTAATTGCCGGAACATTTGCCTGTTCCCATCCCCAGAATTTATATTCCATATTGTACCTCGCTCTTAAAGTTCATCCATCACCACATCATTGATTGCATCGAATGCGTCTTCCAGCGCATCCAACGCATCTGTCAGTATATCTATTTTTTCACTGTCTGCATCCTCAGATTCATATTCATCAATAATTTCAATCAGTACATCCTTCAGTTCTTCCAGGTAATCTGCTGCATCCTGTAATTTTAATTCTTTGTCCGCCAGCGGTGCAATATTTACTAATTTTCCCATGTTGTTTGTCCTCCAAATCTTTTCTCTATATTCAAAACATTTTCCTCAGTTGAGCCCTATCATTCTTCTAATCCTCTTCTGTGAGACCAAATGCCAGCGACCCGGTCAGTAACTGTGTATGCTCGTCTACAGGAGAAAATCCCAAATCCACTCCGTTTTGGTTCAATACTTTTGTCAGTATATTGAAATTCTCCGGTCCAAATTCATCCATAAAGAGAAAATCTCTGTCCCAGAACAGAACTTCCGGTTCTGCATCATCCGTAATCTCTTCTGCCATCAATGGGAAGTAAGAAATTCTACGAACCATATCTTCTCTGTTTTTCTCCCATTCGGAAATTACACCTTTTTTATAATCTTCGTCAGTATCCTCTCCCATCTCCCACAGTATTTCTTCTGATACATTGAAACAGTACTCTTCTGCTTTCTTCCGCACATACTGTACCTCATCTTCTGAAAGAGAGGATATCCAGAGCTTATCAATAGTTGGTTCTCCTTGATCTTCATCTTCTTCGAAATCATACCATGACTCAATCTGAGCTTCGATCCGTTCATACGCTGTCAAAAGTATTTTTGAAAGAAACCATTCTCCATGTTCATCAAACGTATAACGCTGATCCGGGTCAGCTATTTCACGATACATCCCCAACATTTTATAAAACAGTAAATCTTTTTCCAGGGATGAGCCAAATTCAATACCTGCTTCCTCACAAAATATTTCAAAGCAGCTCTGTATTAATTCTGTATCCTTGCTTTCAATCATAAAAATCTGATTAAATCCATTCAGGAGTTCCTTGCTTATAATTTGCTGGAACCGAATATCATTTCTAAAACTTGATGTTCTGAACATATTTTTCTCCTTCACTATTACCCACTTTGTTTCGTTTATATTCTCTTTCATAGTTCATTTTTCAAAATCCCTTACGTTTCTTTGCCACATCAATCAGTTCTTTAGCCTCTTCAAAAGCTCCGGGAAGATAGCTTTCTGTCCATTCCTTTCCCGCCTTTTCCTGTTTTTGATGTCTGCCCATTCCGCATGAACCTCATCGGAATCCTTTACTGTATCGGTTCCAAAAACGTGAGGGTGCCTTCGAATCATCTTATCGCTGATGCCACGACACACATCTTCCATAGTAAACAGTCCTTCTTCTTCCGCAATCTGTGCATGCATCACCACCTGCAGAAGCAGATCTCCCAGTTCTTCTTTCAGATTGTCGGCATCACCGGTCTCTTCCAGAATATTGATTCCACATATTACCTCCGCAGCCTCTTCGATACACTCTGGTTTCAGACTTTCGTGAGTCTGCTTTCTATCCCAGGGACAGCCATCTTCAGCACGAAGTCGGGCTACCACTTCTTTTAACCTGTCAAATTCAAACATTTCATCCACCTCTGTCGTTATAACCTATTTCCCCAGAAAATAGGCCTTTATTCCATTCGCCATCCCTTTTACCATCTTTTTCTGGTAAGTGCTTGTCTGCATTTTCCGATCTTCACTTGGATTGGACATGAAGCCGAGTTCAATGAGAGTCGTAGGAACCTTGCTCCAGTTATTTCCGCTCAGTTCATCTGTTTCACAAACGTGCCGCTTTACACAGCCGGTAGCACTTACATAGGCGTCAAGTACAGACCTGGAGAGTGCGTAACTCTTTTTATACAGCTTCGTGGATACATAGGGATTATTCCGGGTAACGCAAAGAGTCTCCGCACCGGTTACACTTGAAACTTCAAAACTGTTCGCATGAATTCGCAGGTAAGCATCTGCTTTTGCCTTGTTCGCTATTTTGGCACGCTCTGCACAGCTAAGGGCGGATCTGCTGTTTGTCCGTGTCAGAACTACTTTACAACCCTGCTCTTTCAGCATAGCCGAAAGCTGTTTTGCAACCTTCAGTGTCAGCTTATATTCTTCTACACCAGTTGTTATGCCCTCGGTTCCGGATGTGTCCCTGGATTTCTTCTGACTGGAGCCAGGACCCAAAGGTTCATATCCTCCGGCTACCACACCAGAATGTCCCGGATCCAGAACAACGACCGGTGTCCAGATCCCATCACTGTCGATTTTTCTTCCCTGAACTGTAGTATTTATGCGCATTTTCCCTGTTCTGTAATCAAAGTACCGATAATGATTTTTTGCAAATTGCCATCCGGTACACATTTCACCTTTGGAATTGAAGTAGTAATAATTTCCCTCTATCTTCTGAAAACCGGTAAGCTTCTTTCCATTTTTATAACAGTACTGTCTTCCTTTTTTCTGTTTCCAGACATACTCCGAAGTCTCTGATTCTGTCGTTATCTCAGTCTCACTTGCCGCACTGACCACATCCACTGTCCACGACAGATTCTCTGCTCCTGGAATTGAAATACCAAGAATAATCGCCAGAATTACCTGCAATAACCCCTTACGTATTTTTCTCATTTTCTTCTTCCCCATACTGCTTTTTTCTTTGTCTCCCATTTTATGTTCAGTCCCGGCTTAAACCGCCGGAAGTGTTACTGTAATCATCAGAGATTTCTCATCTTCCGTCGATGCGGTGATCTTTCCTCTGTGCGCTTCCACCGTCGCTGACGCGATAGAAAGCCCCAGCCCATATCCACCAGTCTGAGAATTTCGGGAACTATCCGTTCGGTAGAATCTGTCAAACAAATGCTCCAGATGCTCCCGTGAAATGAATTCCGTTGTATTATAAACAGACAGGCGAATACGCTTCTTCTCTTTTTCCAAGCGAACCAGTATCTGGCCTCCGTCTTCCGAATATTTCAATGCATTATCCAAAAGAATCGTTACAAGACGGTTCAATGCCTTTTCTTCGCCGCATATGGAAATCATCGGCGTAATCTCACTCACCAGTGTTTTTTTCTGTGTCTTTGCCAGCACCTGAAATGTATTTACCGTTTCTTCTACCATATCCGAAAACGGAAAATCCACTGTGACCGTTTCCCTCCTGCTTTCTTCCATACGGGAAAGAATCGTCAGATAGTCATTTGCCCCGGCATCCAATCCCAGAACTTTATCATCCACTTCTGACTTTGCAGTCAGCATCAGCACCGGAATCAGACTTCCTTTTTTTCTGATTTCTTTTAATACGGTAATGCCATCCACCTTTGGCATCATGATGTCCAGAATCACACAATCATAATTATCCACTTCCAAATATTCCAGTGCCTCCTGTCCATCAAAAACTGCATCCACTGAATAATTGTTTCGCTCCAGAATTGTCGTAAGCGCCTTTGATAATGCTTTTTCATCCTCTGCCAATAGCAGCCGCATACATTCTCCTCTTTTCTATGTAATCGATATTTTCTTTTCCAGTCAACCAGGCAGGAAATTATTAACATCTGTTGTTAGTATACTATACTTGTTTTTTGCATGCCACTAAAATCTTCCTCCTGCCCGTCCATTTGTTCATTCTGGTCCGGTACTGCACCTCTTTTCATACGTCCATCCTGTCCTGGTGCCCCGCTGCCTCGCCGACCGCCCATACCGCCGCTGCCATATACAAGGCTGTCCATGGTAATTTCCTGCGTACTGTCTCCTGCCGTCAGTGTATAAGTGGCTCCCCGAGTGATTTCCGGGCAGCTTACAATAACTGAAGTATATTCCGTACCTGCAGTCCATGATATCAGTTCATTCCCGTTGCTGTCCTTAAGGGAAACAGTGCTTTCCGCTGTCTGTACATCCACCGTCACCATCATGACACCCTGGGTAGAAGAATCACTGAAATTCTGTGCCATGTCTGAAGAACCCGCTGCCGCAAAAGTACCGCCTGTGATCACACCATCTCCATTGTAATCTATAGAACCATTTCCACCGCTGGCAGGTCCGGACACATAGGTTTCTCCTCCTGATATCGTCAGATTACCATTGGAATCAATGCCGTCACCGGAAGCATGAACTTGAACTTTTCCACCGGAAATACAGATGTATGCGCCTTCTTCTACAGCAAAGATATCCTTGCCGCCACCTTCAAATCCGCTGCTGTCATTGCCTCCTGCTGCATTCAGTCCGTCATCACTTGCTGTCACGTCTATGTCACCGCCTGTAATGTCAATACTCAGTCCTTCCAGTCCTTCATAACTTTCTGACACATGAATGGTTCCACCTTCAATCATCAATGAGGAATCCGCATGCATGCCATCATCCGCTGAGCTGATTTCAAACTTACCGCCTGCAATATAAATAAATCCCAGACTCAGCATCTATGTTATTGTCATCAATTGCGGTATACGTTCCGCCATTTGTCAGAGTATTTTCAGAACCGCCTGCAGTCGTAATAAATACTTTGTCCGCAGAACGCACATAGATTGCCGCAGACTGTTCACTTGTAATTTTTACGCCATTCAGCACAATCTGTACCTTGTCCGTATCTTCCGCATCCACAATAATCATTCCATCTGTCAGCTCACCGGACAGAATATACGTTCCCTCATCTGTAATTGTAATGGTATCTCCATCTACCCAAACGGCGTCTGAATCACAGATACTTTCATCATCTGAGAGAGTGATGTATGCACTTTTTTCCTCGTCGTAACCGATCTCCCTGTCCCTGTCTGTAAACATGTCCGAAGTATCGAGTCCATTTGAACTATTGCCTGACACCTCTTTTGCTGCAGATTCTGTGGATTCAGCTGCATCATCTGCATTTTCCAGAGCGGACACAGAACTTCCTGCCCCGCATCCTGTCAAAAGCATTGTTCCTGTCAGTAAAAACGCCAGTATTTCCTTACCTTTCATTTTCTTTACCTCCATGTCTGCTGAGCTCATTTATCCCTGTCATATATGGTTTCTTAAAGTTCTCCCGTCACATTTTCCTGTCTGGATACGGTAATTTCCAGATTTCCATTTCGGCATCGAAGCTCATCAATCATATTTTTTTCTTCACCTGCGCTTTTCATCTTTAAGTTATATGTCAATCGAAACAGGCTTCCCATATTGGTCGTCTTCACCTGAACCAATTCACTTTCGTCTGTATATTTCTTCAATATATTGTCAAAGACTCCTGTAAAATCCAGATCCTCCGGAATGGTGATATGTAAGGTCTTATAAAGTGTCATGCCCTTTTTTTCTCCAAAGTCCAGACGGTTATACAAAAGTGTTATTCCACCTAACACCACTGCTATCAGAAAAGCATAGCCTATGTAGCCCATTCCCACCACAAGTCCTGTTCCCATGGCAAGAAAGATTGCACCGATTTCCTTTGCAGAGCCTGGAACAGATCGGAAACGGACGAGGCTGAACGCTCCTGCTGTAGCCACACCGGCTCCTACGTTTCCATTGACCATCATGATCACTATGCATACAATCGCAGGAAGCATTGCCAGTGTTATCACAAAGCTCTTTGTATAGCGTGTTTTCCACATATAGCTTCCTGCCAGAATCATTCCGATCAGCAGTGCACTTCCCACACATATCAGAAAGTCAGTCACCCCAATCACATTTGTCATATCTGTATCAAAGATCCCTCGAAATAAAGAATTAAGCATATTGAATTCCTCCCCTTATTTTTTCTGTTTCCTGTATCTGCCTGTATGCTGTTCCGTATTTTGAAAATGATGTTTTATATAAATGGTTCCTTGTCAGCGCCTCGCTCATCCAGAGAGGGATTCCGCCCGATGTCTTGATTTCCATCAAAGTCTGCCCTTTTTCCAGAATTGGAGTTCCATAAACAGCACTTTCCAGAGACAGATTCTCTTCCCTGTATAAAATATTTTCATCAAATGTCACCCGAAAATCACTCCCGTCAAGCGAATAATACGCTTCTCTTTCATAAGACAAAAAAACTGTGGGATGAAGTGTTTCATAATATTTCCAGAAATACCGGATTTCATTTCCAATCTGTGAATGGTCCGGAAGAGGCTTTCCGCTGCCAAAGTACTTTATCACTTCTGCCTCCGGACACACCAGTCTGCGCTTATAAACCACGTTCTGGTATTTCTTTTTTAATTCCACAAACACCGGGGTATCTTCATTTGCCGGACAGTAGCTTCGCACCCGCAGCTTCTCTTTGTAAGCCGGACCTTCCAGAGAACGACGGATCAGCCGGTATGTATCTGTATCAAAATAAACGTTTCGTATTGTAGTCCTTCCATATTTATCTAATTTCATGTATTCTTTCATACTTTGCAGAATATTTGCTTTCTGCTGGCTGTCCATCAAATATTTGAGTTCATAACGCTTAAACGTCATCTGGTATGCCATTTTCTCTGCTCCTTTCATCTCTTTCATGGGTATCACTATACCGGCTTTACTTTAAATCAACCTAAAAAAAATTTTCAAAAAAAGAAAACCTCCGTATGAACCAAATCATACGAAGGCTGACAGCAGGAATATCTGTTTTTAATTTTCTTGCTCTTTCTTTTAAATCCATTATAACCATTACCTTATCCTACTGAGAAAATCTCTACTATATCTTTAATGCTCTTTGACATATCAGCATTAATGCCTACTGCTCTGCGTCCAAAACTTTCCGGTACAACTGCCTGTTCAAGATTCAGTCTTATCAGACTTATATTTTCATGCTCTCTTACCAGTTTCTCAAATGGGAACCGAATAATAGTCGGTGTATTAAACCCTACCCCCAGTTCCAGGAGAACCAGCTTTTCATTGATAGCCTCTGACAAATAATCAGAAAATCTTTCTTCTGCTTCATACCATGTAGCATCCTGAACAAAAAAGTTATCCTTTCGGAGATTCATATCCATTGGTCCGCCACAAACAGGGCACTTTGGCACCATA
>JALERH010000147.1 GCA_022764275.1 Blautia sp.
AGTGACATGGATGTCTACCAGGTAGGAAAAGTCATCAAAGAACGTTTCCCGGTTCTGGAATCCTACGATATGACCCTTGAGGCATCGGTAACAAAAATGATGTGGGCTCTTGGGCAGACAAAAGATACGGAAAAATGCCGGGAACTGTTCTACTCCACCATAAACCACGATCTGCTGTTTGTGTAGCCATCTCCGCTGCCCGTGCAGAATCATAACCGACTATCTGTACTTTTACCGGCATCCGTTATCTGCTCAGGTATATTTTTCTTCCCTGTCAGAAGAAGGGCACTTGTCAGAGCAGTAAACGGCGCCACCGTGACCAGCCCAAAGCTTCCTACGATCGTGTCCAGAATTTCTGCGGAAACATATTTATAATTCAAAATGTGGTCAATCGGTGTACCCTGCGCCATGAAAGTCATGAGAAGAGCAATATAGCCTCCGGAATAAGCCAGAAGCAGCGTCGTGGTCATAGTTCCCATGGCAGCGCGCCCCACGTTCATGCCGGACCGGGCAGCCTCTCTCCAGCCGATTCCCGGTTTTTTCTGAATAACTTCATTGACTGCCGAAGTGATATCCACGGAAAGATCCATCATGGCTCCCGATGCACCGATAAAAATGCCGCTCATGAAGATCTTCGTCAGGTTCAGATCCTGATATCCGGAATAAAGAAGGCTTTCTGAGTAAGCCATGACCGCCCCATGAATTTTAAAAGCATCTGTAAAAATGCATCCGATCACACAGGTCACCATTACGCCCAGAAGCGCCCCGCTGCTTGCGGCAATGGTTTTCCGGTCAAAGCCGTAAACCAGAAAAATAATCAATACCGTGAGAAAGACGGTAATCAGGATTCCGCACCAGATTGGATTTACTCCCCGCAGATAGGCAGGTGTCATGATCTTCCAGATGGCAAGGATTGTAATGACAAAAGAATAGACGGCCCGCAGTCCGTTTCTTCCTGCAAAAGCGATCAGCAGAGCCACAAACATTGCCGCCAGAAGCAGTTCTTTGTCCAGGCGGTAATGATCGCTCATCATCACGGAAAGAATCTGATCGTCCTTATAGCTTACCACGACCAGAGCCACATCTCCCACTGAAAACATTTTATCAGACTCCAGGGAACCGCTCAGCATATTCACTGCTTTGGTTTCCTGTCCTTTAAATTTCCCTCCCAGAAGTTCTACCTGGCAATACTGCTCCCCGGACTGGATGAGCCCGGAACTTCTTACCGTACTTTCATCTGTGGAGAGAACCTTTGCTTTTACTCTGTCTGTTCCCTTATAAATAGCAGCATCCTCATAGCCCGTGGGAAGGGCCATGAGGATGAAAATCAACAGGATTGCAATTATGGAAACAGAGAACTTTTTCAGTCTGTTTATCATAAAAACTCCATTCTCTTTTTTACTGTACTCCTGTCAGAGCTGCTACTTTGTTATAAATGTCTGTGTTGTCGTAGTATCCTGCAAAATCATCCTGGCCAACGCCCATTGCCATAACCTCTACAGGAAGTCCGGTGTGTGCATAGGAGGAGAAGTTAATTCCGGATTTGTTGTTCAGAATGTGAGTAATGGTTACGGTCAGAGGCTCATAGCTTCCGTATAGAAGATATTCTTCCTGTCCGAATTCCTCTTCCTCACCGGTGCGGGTCATGGTCTCGTCATAAGCTGCCTTTAACTTGTTGTACTCATATTCTGTCATAACCAGGGAACCAGTATCCTCGGATTCCGGATGTACGTCCTTACTGTCCGCCTGATTTGCAGTCTCTGCCTCACCATTCGGTGCCCGAAGTCCGAACAGTTCGGTCACATCTGCCATCACGGTATCAAAATCTGTCTGATTTTCTTTGTATGCTGTTACATAATCAGAATCAAATTTTGCGTAAGAAATCTTCTGATTTTCCAGATTGGTAAGGAAGGTGTCATAGTCTGTTCCTGCAAAACCGATAGTCAGACCACCTGTCTCATGGTCACCGGTTACCAGAATCAGTGTTTCATCCGGATGCTCATTATAGAAGTCCACTGCCTTTCCCACAGCCTCATCCATAGCCAGGGTATCGGTAATGGTAGCTCCTGCGTCATTTGCATGACATGCCCAGTCGATCTTTCCGCCTTCTACCATCATGAAGAAGCCGTTGTCATTGTCCAGAACTTCAATTCCCTTCTGCACATAATCAGCAAGGCCCCATTCGCCCTCTTCCAGATCCATTGCATAGCTCATAGCATCGCTGTCTGCAAGTGTCTCGTCGATCACGATTGCTTTTCCATCCTCAGCGGTAAGTGCTTCTGCCTCGGCTTTTGTTTTGATTACCTTGTAGCCGGCTTCCTGTGCCAGTTCATAGAGATCCTGTTTATCTTCTTCGTCCCCTGTTGTCTTCTTCAGTCCGCCGCCTGCAAAATAGTCGAATCCGCTGTCGATCAGTTCCTGTCCGATTTCATAGTAGCTGTTTCTGGATGCCTGATGTGCATAGAAAGCAGCCGGTGTCGCATGGTTCAGGTTAACAGAAGACAGAATACCGATCTTATATCCAAGCTGTGCCTTTAATTTTTCTGCGATGGTCTCATAAGGCGTCTCCATTTTTTCATCCATATTAATGGTACCGCTGTATGTCTTATGTCCGGTAGCAATAGATGTTGCCGTGGAAGCGGAATCCGGGCAGAAGGACGTACTGTCATAGGTCTGTGCGGAACCGGAAACCGGGAAGCTCATCATATTCAGGTTGCTCTGGCTGGTAAGGATCTCATCCCCGTCATCTGCCAGGGCGCTCAGATAATAATTGGTGGTCTGAATCTGCGGATAGCTCATTCCATCACCGATAAAAAGGAAAATATATTTCGGGGCTTTTCCTTCTGCCTCTGTTGTTTCTATTGCTCCCGCTTCTTCTGCCAGTACTGTCTGTGCCGGTGCTGCACACGGAACCATCATGGCTGCTGCAAGTAACAATGCACTGATTTTTTTCGCATTCATAATCTGTAATCTCCTTCTTTTTTTCCAAAAGATTTTTCAGTTTTTGTTTCAACAGTGCTTATTGTATTGGCCTAATGTAAAATGCGCGCCCCTTATTCCGTTAAATCTATATCAAACTTTTGAGAGAAATGTAAAATTTTCTGCAGTCTATTTCTGAATCTCCTCCAGATTGTCCTTTGTCACAATCTGGTAGGGAAGGCGGATATATTTCCCGTCCTGAAGCTCAAATTCTTCGGAAAGCGGATTTCCGGTAACAATAGAGTAGGCAAGCTCCAGCATTCCCTTCGCCTGACCTTCCTTGTCATTGTAAACAGTTGCGGTCATTTCTCCTTTTTTTACGGCTTCCAGCCCCACATCCGTTCCATCGATTCCGATGACAACAGGCCACATCTCCCTGGGAAGTTCAGCTGCCTTCAGCTCATCGATCGCGCCCAGTGCCATATCGTCATTGTTTGCCAGAATCAGCTCGATTCTGTTTCCATACTGTGCAAACATAGTCGCTGTTTTCGTCTGCGCCTGAGCCCGATTCCAGTTTGCAATGGCATATCCCAGTTTTTCTACCTCAACGCCCTGTTCCATAAGGGTATTGATGGAATATTCTGTGCGTACGATAGAATCCTGATGTCCTGCTTCTCCCTCCAGCACAATGTACTGGCAGATGCCGTCACCATTCTTGTCCATTGCCGGATTATTTTTGAACGCACTTGCAGCCAGTTCACCCTGCAGCACACCGGATTCAAAAGCGTCAGCACCTACGTAATAAAGCTGATCCCACCGCTCCAGATCCTCTGACACCAGCTCTCTGTTAAAGAAAATAATCGGCACTCCGTTTTTTTCTGCCATATCCGTAATCGTCGTTGGCTCCGTTCTGTCTACCAGGTTTACGCAGATGACGTCGCAGCCCTTTTCAATCAGCATCTGTACCTGCTCATTCTGTGTCGTCTGGCTTCCGGATGCATCCAGTGTCTCAATATTGATGGCAATCCCGCTTTCTTCTTCTTTCTCAGAGGCGCAGGAAGTAAAAACATTCATAAGCTCTGATATGAACGTATCATACTGATCATACAATGTTACCCCTATTTTGATATTCTTTACTGTATCCTCATCTTTTCTTCCGCATCCGGTCAGAAGCAGCGCTGCTGCCGCACACAGAATGATATATCGCTTCAACATCTCTGCCCCCTCTCATCATCGCACTGTCGGAAAAAGAATCTTTCCGATACTTTCGTCATACATGGTTTCTTTTGTCACAGACAGAAAATCAACCTCAATATTTTTTATCTCTGTCGTATACTGCTCCAGCTTCTGCAGAATAAGCTCCATGCTCCGGTAGCCCATATAATATTCATTCGGCACGATCAGAGCCTGAATCATCCCTTTGTCCAGATAGTAAACTGTTTTTTCCGAACGACCCTCACCGTAAATCCGACAGTTTCTGTCCGGATGATCCAGAAGATAATCGATGCACAACTCCGTAGTGTCATTGTTCAGAGAAACAAGGATATCCACCGGATCTGTCTCCATATATTCACTCAGAAGCTCCTGGCACCGGGAAGTGTCTGCCAGGATATTCCAGGCAATAAACGCATCTGTCTCGGCAATCTCATCCTGGAAACCTTTCACTCGCTCCTGCATGGAAATTTTTTTCTGATTTCCTCCGACAATGCCTATTTTTACTCCATTCAGCCCCTTTTCTTCGCCTGCTGTCACTGCGTCCGCGATGGCTTTTCCCATTCCGGAATGATCCGGCATTACCGTAGAATACAGGATTTCCGATTCCATATCATTTTCCACCAGAATTACCGGTTTTTCTGAAACGGTCTCATAGAACTTTCCATTCAGGTCCTCGCTGAACGCAGGCTCCACGATTACACCATCCGCCCCATTCTCCAGTTCTCTCCTGACGATCAGGCTTTCTTCTTCCATACTGGAAAATTTCGCTGTGGATACCACATTCAGATAAACGTTATTTCCGTCAGCCCCCTTGGAAAGTCCCTCTTTAAAGGCATTCCAACGGTCGCTGCTGCTGTTCTCCACAATCACCGAAACAGTATAGGACTTATTTTCTTTTCCAATGTTCAGCATGCCATAGGAGACATAAAAAATCACCGCCAGTATACTTGCTACCAGGAGGCCAAGATACACTTTATTTCTGCTCATTTTCCTGTCCCCCTTTTTCTCTGGCTTCATCCGGAAGCTTGCCCTCGTCCAGCAGTTTCTGGGTTTCCTCTGTAAACGGAATAAACGGAATATGAATTTTAACCGTCATACCCTCATCCGGAAAGCTCTCAATAATTAATCCATACTGTTCTCCAAACCGCAGCTTAATACGGTTATGTACGTTGATCAGTCCAACTCCGGAGCCGCGCTTTCTCTCTCTCTCATTTTCCTTCAGAAGCTGTGCTGCTGCCTCTTCCGGCATTCCAAGCCCATTGTCCTGTACTTCGAGATAAACATCTCCGTCTTTCCGGTATCCCCGGATAATGATCAGTCCCTCTCCATCCATATATTCCATGCCATAATAAATGGCGTTTTCCAGAAGTGGCTGCACCACCAGTTTCACCGTGCAGCACTGCATGATCTCGGGTTCAATCTGGAATTCCACCTGAAATGCGTTCTTATAACGGATTTTCTGAATGTTCATATAGTTCTGTGCATGCTTTATCTCATCCTCAATCCGGATAATGGTTTTTCCCCTGCTCAGACTGATGCGGAAAAGGCTGGCAAGCTGCGTGATCATAAATACGGCATCGTCGTAACGTTCCCCTGTGATCATCCACACAATGGAATCCAGAGTATTGTACAGAAAATGCGGATTAATCTGCGACTGGAGAGCGTCCAGCTCACTTTTTCTCTTTTCCTCCTGCTTCACTACAATATCCTGCATCAGATCCTGAATCTGCCCCACTGTAGAACGCAGCGTTTTCCCAAGATGCTCTACCTCCAGGGAACCGCCTACGTATATATCCGGCTCCAGATTACCGGCTTCCCATTCCTTCACAGAATCATTCAGCTTTCTCAGCGGCTTTGCAATTCTCGCAGAAACCATCTGATTCAGAAAAATGATAGCCAGCAGGGAAAGCGCGATCAGCATGATTGCCAGGTATCTCGTCCCCGCTCTTCCCATACTGAATGCCTCCAGCGGAACTACACTGACAATTTTCCACCCTGTGTAGCTTATGGTTTTCAGCGTGACGATTCTTGTCTGTCCTTCGAAAACCTCTTTATGGCTTTCGTCCTCATAGTTCAGGGCTTCCAGATTGTTTTCCTTATAGACACCCATCTGGATCAGATCCTGCATGGGATGATAAATGATGTCCCCGTTCTGATCCATCAGATAGACATATTCCGATGACGTATCCGTATTGGCTTTATCCAGAAGCTGCTCAATACTGCTGTAGTTCATATCAACCAGCAGTACGCCCAGCAGCGAGCTTCCATTACTCGTAAGATCCACAGAACGGCTGAGGGAGATTACCCAGTAATACCGATATGTGGAATCGTCAAACAGATTCTGCACATGTGGATTGGAAAAATGAAAATTTTCAAGCTGTCCCATAGCATCCCCAAACCACTGCTGTGAGGTAACATCTACATTCTGCTTCACCGTCGCAACCGGTGCCGCGGCAACCAGTTTCCCCTCATTGGTGTAGCAGGCGACGCTGACCAGCTTGTCCTTATTCGCTTCGTACAGAAGGTTCATTTCTTCGTCCAGGCTGTCCACAGCCAGGTCTTTATTTTTAATAACGCTGTAATACATGGCATCAGAAATACGGCGCATGCTTCTTAAATAATCCTCCAGATTGATTGCCGTCTGGGCAAGAAGCTGCTCCGTATTCTCAATTGTCATTCCTTCTTCTTCTTTTGCAAACTGCTTATAAAGTACAATACCAAGGAAACACATACAGCATACGGACACCACTGTAAAAGAAGCGGAAATCGTCACCTGTATGCTCCTGGTATTAAAATATTTTCCAAAATATGCCCTGATTTTTGCTGTAAGATTTTTTATCTTATCCACGTTCCTTTAATTTCCCTGTTCTGTATTTTGACGGGGCCATACCATATTTCTTTTTAAAAACATAGCTGAAATAGTTTGGATCCGCATAGCCCACCTTCTCAGCAATGATATAAGTTTTATCATCCGTTGTCAACAAAAGTTCCACAGCCTGCTCCATTCGGTAATCCGTCAGATAGCTGATGAAAGTTTTTCCTGTTTCTTTTTTAAATACTGTGGAAAAATATGCTGCACTGACACCCAGTTTTTTGCATACCGTCTCTATGGATATATTTTTGTCGCTGTAGCTCTCTTCCACATATTCCACTGCTTTTGTGACAAAGGATTTCGTCGTGTTCTGACGTTCCTTCGAAATCACATCCTGCATCCTGCCGCTGATTTCCATCAGCCAGTTCCAGAGTTCCTCCGGCGATTCTGCCTGAAAGCCTTTTTCCAGATAATTGCTCCCATCCCCGAATATCTCATCCACATTCAGGTTATTATTGTTTCCAAAGCGGAAAATCTCCGCAACCAGTTCCAGGATAAAAATCCTGTATTTCTGGAGAGATGTCCCATATTCCGAAAAGTGACGCATACACTCATTAATCTCTTTTTCCAGTGCATCCCGGTCACCCATTTTGATTCTTTTCAGAATCGTATGTACAGCCTGCTGTTCCCATGATTCGTCCGCATTTTCCTGCGGGTCAATCTCTGCGATATTGATTGCCCTGGTATTTCCATAAATCGCCCTGTAGGAAACCGCGTTTCCGGCTCCCTGATAGGAAGAGCGCAAATCCTGGATCCGATTGCAGACATGACCGATTCCTGCTGTCACCCTGGCATCGCAGACACGTTTTGCCAACCTGCAGAACTCGTCCATAAAGTCTGTGTACCCGGTAATCTCCTCCGCGCTTTTCAGCTGGGATATCACAATGATGTCACCCAGATAAATGATGATCTTACTGCTGTACTTTCCTGCAAACTGCTCCTCTGCCAGCTTTTTCACGGAAACTGTCCGCAAAAACGGGTTCATTTCTGACGAATCGTGGGAAGTGCTGATATGCAGAATCGTTGCCACATAATAAGGACCCTCCAGACTGATCTGGTAGCTGACAAGGTATTTTTCAATCTGATCTTCTGCAATCCTGCCTTCGATCAGAGATGTATAAAAGCTTTCCTGTAAAAGCGGCAGGCTTTCCATATAATATTCCCGAAGCTTATCGACGTTTCGTTTCTCGTCCATTTCCCGGTCCAGATCTTCCTTCAGTCTCAGGAAAACCTTTCTCAGCTCGTCCGCATTGATAGGCTTTAAGATATACTGCTCCACCTCAATGTCAATGGCTTCTTTTGCATACTCAAACTCATCAAATCCGGTAAATATAATAATTTTCACTGTCTGATGCTGTTCTTTGAGCTTCCTGCTCATGGTAAGGCCATCCATATATGGCATTTTTATGTCCGTCATGACTACATCCGGCTGGTACTCCTCTGCCATCTCCAATGCTTCCACACCATTGTGGGCATAGCCAACGATCTGAAATCCCATGCTTTCCCAGTCTATTTTTTTCATAATGATCTGGATGACTTCTTCTTCATCATCCACCAACAGAACGGAATACTGATTCATTGTCCATCTCCCTTCCTGCATTTTTTGTTTTCCTTTAAAGTCCAGATGATTTAATCACCGTATTTTTCATGCATTCTTTTCCACAAAATACCAAATATAACAATACACACAAGAATTTCCGCCATTGCAGCCTTCGGAGACCAGTATAGAATCACAGACATAGCAAGGGAAGCAATGGACAGAAACAACATAAGCTTTCCCGCTGTTTTTGCATACATTTCCTCATTCTTATATTTCCGTTTCTTGTCTTTTCCGCTGATGGAAGACAGATCGTGGAATACCAGAATACGAATTGCATAATATCCCAGGCCGCCAGCCATCAGAATCGGTACAAATGCCGCAGAAAGAAAATTATCGGCTCCCATATTTTTTCCTCCGTTTCTCTGAAATTTCTTAATCTTTAAATAGTGAAAAGGGGCCGTCACAAAATCTGCACCCATCTTGATATGCCTCATTTTGTGACAGCCCTCATACTATACCATATTAATAACTATTCATAAAGCCATACGAAATGGTAATCCTCATTTTTATTTTCTTGCAATGTACTTTCTGATATCCAGAGAGATTGCGATGAAGATGATGATACCAAGTGCGATATACTGCGCGTATGGAGTTACACCAAGGAACTGCAGAGCAGTCTTCAGAAGTTCGAATACAGCAACACCGATGATAGCGGAGGATACTTTACCACGTCCACCGGAAACAGATACACCACCGATAGTACAAGCTGCGATTGCTTCCATCTCGTAGCTAAGACCTAACTGTACAGATGCTCCACCAGCTTTTGCACCCATCATGAAACCAGCCAGACCATACATAGCTGCTGCCTTTGCATAAATGATAACCAGTGTTTTGTTTACCGGAACACCGGCAACCTCTGCTGCCTGCATATTTCCACCGATTGCATACATATATTTGCCGTGACGGGTCATGTTAAAAATGAACCATGTAATTGCTGCTACAATAATTGCGATCCAGATCAGGTAGCTGATGCCAAGGAATCTGCCGGTTGCAATGTTGGTATACTCTGTAACGTAACCGCCCAGAGGAGTTGCATTTGTATAAATGGAGTTAATACCATAAATAATTTCCATCATAGCCATGGTAGAGATGAATGGCGGTACATGCAGGTAAGCAATAAAGAAACCGGTAACAGCACCGAATGCAGCACAGATCAGCATAACGATGAGCAGTGCAACAAAGATGTTCAGCGGCTCCATATTCGGGAAGAACTTACCGGAGTAATCGATACGCTGCAGAAGAGTACCTGCGATACATCCGCCAAAACCAATCATACGTCCGGCTGACAGGTCACAGCCGCCGGTGATGATACATCCTGCAATACCAAGAGCGATGACGATACGGTAACTCATGTTCATCAGAATATTGGACAGGTTGTTCATTGACAGGAAATTCTTTGATGTGATTCCTGTATAGATAACGAGAATAATCATGATGATAATAACACCATAATTAATCATAATATCTTTAAAATTCATTTTTTTCTTGTTTTCCATTTTTTAATCCTCCCATCATCAGAACTGAGTCGCATAGCTCATAACATGAGCCTGCGTCATTTCTTCTCTTTCTGTAATCTCGCCTCTCATCTTACCGTTACACATTACGTAAACACGGTCTGACATGCCAAGAAGTTCTGCCATTTCGGACGAAACCATGATGATTGCCTTTCCCTGAGCAGCCAGATCATTCATAATCTCATAGATTTCATGCTTTGCACCAACGTCGATACCACGTGTCGGCTCATCCATGATCAGGATATCCGGATCATTTGCCAGCCATCTTGCAACGATTACCTTCTGCTGGTTACCGCCTGACAGGTTGGCAATGTGCTCCTGCATATTCGGTGTTTTAATGCTCAGCTTCTTGATGCTGTCATCCACGATCTGATTAATTTCTTTGTGATTAAGAACAAAGCCCGCCTGTAAGTGCTTATTGTAAACCGATACACCAACGTTATCTTTAATAGACAGACAGCCGAAGATACCGTTTCCTCTTCGGTCTTCTGTGATCAGACCAATTCCTGCCTTCATCGCATCAGCAGGTTTTTTAATCTTCACTTCCTGCCCTTTGATAAAGATCTGACCGGAAGCGATTCCTCTCATACCGAAGACGCCCTCCAGCAGCTCGGTTCTCTGTGCACCTACCAGACCGCCAAATCCCAGGATTTCACCCTTCCTAAGGGTAAAGGATACATTCTGGAAGGATTTTTCATGGATAGAGCAGAGGTTTTTCACCTCCATGATGACCTCACCCGGTGTATTCTTTCTCGCCGGATATACATTCGTCAGCTCACGGCCTACCATCTTTGCAATGATCTGATCTGTGGTCAGCTCTGATGCAGGCCAGGTACCTACATATGTACCATCACGCATAATGGTGATGTCATCAGCGATACGCTTAATCTCATCCATTTTGTGAGAGATATATACCATGGCTACGCCTTTATCTCTCAAGTCGTTCATAATACGGAACAGGGCTTCTACCTCGTTGTCAGACAGGGAAGAAGTCGGTTCGTCAAAAATTACTACCTGTGCATTATGAGAAACAGCCTTTGCAATTTCCACGGACTGCATCTGCCCGATGGAAAGGCTCCCAAGAAGTGCCTTCGGGTCAAAGTCCATTTTTACTTCCTTTAACCAGTGTGCTGTATCCTCATACATTTTTTTGTGATCAATGACCTTTAACGGTCCAAAATTTTTGGTTGGAAATCTTCCAAGATACAGGTTCTCGGCAACAGTTCTGGCCGGAACCGGCTGTAATTCCTGATGCACCATGGCAATACCCATTTTCATTGCTTCATCAGGATTGTTGATCACAACCTTTTTTCCATCTAATAAGACTTCCCCGGCATCCATTTTGTAGATACCGAACAGACATTTCATAAGAGTTGATTTACCTGCACCGTTTTCTCCCATCAGCGCATGTACGGTTCCCGGACGGAGGGATAACTGTACGTTATCCAGTGCCTTAACTCCAGGGAAGGATTTGCATATTCCTTTCAGCTCCAGTTTATACTCAGCCATTTTCCTCCTCCTATTCCTAAATGTAAAATTCTGCTGGAAACATTCCTTTCACATACCAGGTTCAAAAAAAGGTGCGGGTGCTTCTTGCGTCACCCGCACCTTTCCATTGGTTATTTGGTCTTTCCTGATTATTTAACCATGTCAAGGATTTCCTGTGCATTGTCTCCAGTAACCTTTACATAGTCACAGCCAATGTAATGCTCGTTACCAGCACCTGTCAGGTAGTTGATAGCTGCATCTGCTGCACTGTGGGACTGTGAGAAGTGATCGTTAAATACAGTACCTGTCATTGTTCCAGCCATAACATCCTCAAGAGCCTCGGACAGAGCGTCAACACCTACAAGGTAGATATCTTCGTTTACAGTACGTCCTGCTGCCTGGATAGCCTGCAGAGCACCAAGTGCCATAGCGTCGTTGTTACAGAATACAACTTCGATGTCATCACCATTCTGGCTGAGGGAGTTAGCAACTAACTGCTGAGCAGTAGCCTGATCCCAGTTACCAATCTGATCATCAAGGCAGTTTACTTCGAGGCCAGCGTCCTCAAGAGCTTTTACAGAGAACTCTGTACGATACTGAGCATCAACGTTCTCCGGGTCACCTTCGATCATGATGTAATCAACTTTGCCGTTTCCGTTCATATCAATCTTGTCAAGGCCAAGGTCTGCGATCAGTTCGCCCTGCATAGTACCGGACTGACGTGCGTCACATCCTACATATGTAACATCCCAGTCATTGTCTGCCCATCTCTGCTCTTCGGATGCATCCGGCTCACGGTTGATGTAAACAAGCGGGATACCAGCGTCAACTACTTTATCAGTAATGGTAGCTGCGGAAGAAGAGTTAACCGGGTTAATGATCAGAACGTCAACGCCGTCTGCGATGAATGCGTCGATCTGATTGGACTGTGTAGCCTGGTCATTAGCACCATCCTGGATAACGATGTTGTCTTTGCTGAAACCTTTCTCTACCAGATAGTTTTCCAGCTCTGTACGGAACAGTGTCATGAAGTTATCTGCGAACTGATAAATGCAAACACCAACCTTTTTGTCTGCTAATTCAGGGTTCGCTTCTGTGGTTTCCTCTGCTGCGGTATCCTCTGTTGCTTCTTCAGCCATTACCGGTAAGGAGAAAGCCATAACACCTGCCATTGCTGTTGCCAGAATTCTGCTAACTAATCTTTTTTTCATTGAAAAAAACCTCCTATTCCTTTTCTCACGATACATATTTATTTTGTATTGCTAACGCTATTATAGCAATGCACTTTTTCAAAAGCCATACAAAATCCTTCTTTTTTTCTGGAAAATCCTTCTCTTTTTTATGCATTTCTTATATCTTTATAAAAAAATCCTTCTCTTTTCTATCCATATTCACAGACTTTTACATCCAAAGTTCCGGCCTTCTTTGTTAAACTTGACATTTTTCGACATTCTGGAGTCTTTCACACGGCAGTTGCCGAACTTTTAAATCTGCGGTATAATAATGTGGCTTTCGGGCACCAATTTCAACGCTTTATGCGGTATCAGGAGGATTTGATGAATAAGAAAGAAATTTCAGAAATAAAGAAACAGTTCACACCTGCGAACTGTTCCATTGACCGTATCTGCGGCTGTTACGTGGACGGCGATAAAAACAAAAAGACCGAAGTAAAGGAAGCTTTTCTCTCTCTTTCCGAAGAAGAGATGTTTAAATACTTTGATATTTTTAAGAAAACTCTGTCCGGAACTCTTGGAAAAAATCTGATGAACATGGAGTTCCCCCTGGAACAGGAAGCCGATGGCGGTACCCAGGAATTTCTCATGCGCCTTCGTGCAAGCAGGCTGACCGATGATGCTCTTCTGGAGGCTTTTTACGACAAGATTATCGAGAACTATGATTATCCGGAAAATTATTATATTATTCTGATACATGCAGTCTATGATATCCCCGGAAAAGCTTCGGACGGGACGGAAATGTTTGATGCCTCCGAAGAAATCTATGACCATATCCTGTGCAGCATCTGCCCGGTAAAGCTTTCCAAGGCAGGGCTTTGCTATAACGCGGAGACAAACAATATCGAAGACCGTATCCGGGACTGGATCGTGGAAATGCCGGATGTGGGATTCCTTTTCCCACAGTTTAATGACCGCAGCACAGACATTCACGGAATGCTGTATTATTCCAAAAATGCCGAACAGCTCCACAGTACCTTCATCGATGAACTTTTTGGCTGTACCGCTCCCCTTTCCGCCGGCGGACAGCGTGATTCCTTTAACGCCCTCGTAGAGGAGACGCTGGGCGAGGACTGTCATTATGACACGGTCATCAATATTCACGAAAAGCTGAATGAACTGATTGAGGCGCAGAAGGATGAACCGGATCCTGTGGTACTCACCAAGTCGGAAGTAAAGCGTCTTTTCGAGGACTGCGGCGTGCAGGAAGACAAGCTGGAGGCTTTCGATGAACAGTATGAGATGGCTGCCGGAGAAAAATCCACTCTTGTCGCTTCCAATATTACAAATACGAGGAAGTTTGAGATCAAGACTCCGGACGTGATTATTCATGTGGACCCGGAACGAGTGGATCTGGTGGAAACCCGTATCATCGATGGGCGCAAGTGCCTGGTCATTCCTATGGAGGATGATGTGGCGGTAAATGGAATCCACGTGCGGGTAAATGGTGTGGATATCGATGGGCGTGCGACGCTGGAAGCTGCTGTAACAGAAGAAGAATAAACAGGCCCAACCCAACCGGAAGTGGAGAGAATTAAAACCCCTCCGAGACAGGTATCTTTACCTGACCCGGAGGGGTATCTTATAATTATTCTTTTTATTATTCAGCATCTTCTGTATCGGTTTCTTCAGTTGTTTCTTCCTCAGTTACCGCTTCTTCAGCCGCATCTTCGGTGTCAACATCCTCTGCTGTTTCTTCTGTCTCAGAACCTTCTTCAGTTTCATCCTCAGCCTCAGCAGGCTTAAAGGAGAATGTATGGCTGTCTGTAATGGTCAGCGTCTTCAGAACCTTCTCATCTACATCGATCTTGGCATCCTCAAGCCATTTTTCCGTTGTCTCGGTATAGTATTCATTCTCTCTGGTGGACTTGATGGATTCTTTCTTCGTCTCGGTAGCTTCCTCATCGTTTACCTCATCCAGTCTGACAACATAAACGCTTGTGTCCGTCTCGATCAGCTCAGGATAAACTTCTCCGTCTTCCAGGCCTCTCAGTGCTTCTACCACTTCATCCGGATAGGAGGAGGTCAGATTCTCATCGTCACTCTCATTGGTAAAGAAGGTTCCGCTTAATGCACTATAGCTTTCATCCTCAGCCTTGGCAATCTCACTCATATCGGCTGTCGGATCCTCTTTCATCTGATCCAGAATAGACTGCGCCTGCTCTTTCTTTGCGGCGATGTCGTCCTCTGTGAGCTCATCGCCAGCAAGGGAAATGTTCACATAAGTAAAGCCGGACTGCTGTGCCTCCTCGTCCGTAACTTCCACATTCGCCTCATCCAGAATCGGCTGGTGGATCTTCTCACGGTAGGTCTCCAGCTCCAGTAATGTCTTAACCTGCTCCTCTGTCACGGAAAGCGCTTCTATGGTCTCTTCATCGTTATCTTTCATAAACTGAGCTGCTGCTTCAGCAATGGCGTTCTGCTCATCCTCTGTAATCTCCACACCATAGTCGGCTGCCTTTTCCTTCATAATGTACATCAGCTCGATCTGCTCCAGGGAATCCTTTACAGCCTGTTCTCCATAGGTCACACCATCATCTTCTGCTGTCGTCTGATCCCAGATGTCAGCCGCGCTGTCTCCCATATACGCTTTAAACATGGCCTCAGTCTGTGCCTGCATCTCACGGGCATAGAGACTTACAACTCCCAGTTCAATTTCTGTGCCGTCTACAGAAGCAACTTTCTTTGTTCCATCTAATTTCTTTTCTCCGCAGCCGGAAAGCATTCCAACGGCCATCACTCCCGCCAGAGCAGCTACGGTTGTTCTCTTCATTACTTTTCTCATATCTTCCTCCAAGCTAAATTGTGCAACTGCACGCGTTAGTAAGAGTATAATCTTTTTTTTCCATTTGAGCAAGAAAAAATGTGAAAAAGCATACATATTTCACAAATAGGCTCACTCCTCCACCAGTTTCAGCAATTCTCCGGAAAAATCTGTCAGTGCAGAAATCATATCTCCCACCGGTATCAGCAAAAATTTCGGTTCTTTTTCATTTTTAAACTGCAGCCCCCGACGATATTTCTGTATCAACTCCGGAATTCCCGCAGGATTCAGCTTTGCTTTTTCATAAAGGGTAACACATACCGTCTTTCCGGATTGTTTGATTTCCGTAATATATGCCTGATGAGCAAGGGCTTTCAGTCTGGCGATAGCAAGCAGATTCAGAACAGCCTTCGGCGGCTCACCAAAACGATCGATCAGCTCCTCCAGCATATCATCGTATTCCTGCTGCGATTCGATTCCCGCGATGCGTTTATAAATATCCAGTTTCTGGAATTCGTTGCTGATATAAGAGTCCGGGATAAATGCGTCCATATTCAGGTCAATGGTGGTTTCAAAATCCTCCATTGTATGAATGCCTTTAGCCTCTTTTACCGCTTCGCTGAGCATCTTGCAGTACAGATCATATCCTACTGCATTCATATGACCGTGCTGCTGGGCACCCAGCAGATTTCCCGCTCCACGGATTTCCAGGTCGCGCATGGCAATCTTAAATCCGCTTCCCAGATCCGTAAATTCCCGGATAGCAGAGAGTCTTTTTTCTGCAACCTCTTTCAGCATCCGGTTCCGGCGGTACATCAGAAATGCATAGGCGGTTCTGTTGGAACGGCCGATACGCCCACGCAGCTGATAAAGCTGGGAAAGTCCGTATTTATCCGAATCGTGTATAATCATGGTATTGACATTGGAAATATCAAGTCCGGTCTCAATAATGGTGGTGGAGACAAGCACATCAATATCACCGTTGATAAAATCATACATGACCCGTTCCAGCTCTTTTTCACTCATCTGTCCATGGGCAAATTCCACTCGCGCTTCCGGCACCAGTCTGGTAATCCGAAGTGCCATTTCATCAATGTCCGTAACGCGATTGTATACATAGTATACCTGCCCGCCCCGGCGAAGCTCACGGCTTATGGCTTCCCGAACTGTCTCCTCATCGTATTCCATGACATAGGTCTGGATTGGCATTCTGTCTATCGGCGGTTCCTCCAGCACACTCATATCGCGGATTCCGATCATGCTCATATGCAGAGTCCTTGGAATAGGCGTGGCAGTGAGGGTCAGCACATCGATATCTTTTTTCATCTGCTTGATTTTTTCTTTGTGAGCAACGCCAAACCGCTGCTCCTCATCAATGATCAGAAGGCCCAGGTTTTTAAACTGCACATCTTTTGAAAGGACACGGTGCGTTCCGATCACAATATCCACCTGTCCTTTTTTCAGGTCTTCAATTGTTTTTTTCTGCTGAGCCGGGGTACGGAAACGGCACAGGAGATCCACACGCACGGGAAACTCCTTCATCCTCTGGACAAAAGTATTGTAATGCTGTTGGGCAAGAATCGTAGTCGGCACCAGATACACGACCTGACGGCTCTCCTGAACTTCCTTGAACGCCGCGCGCAAAGCGATTTCCGTTTTGCCGTATCCCACGTCCCCGCACACCAGACGATCCATGATCTTTGTGCTTTCCATATCACGCTTGGTGTCCTCGATTGCGGCGATCTGATCCTCCGTTTCCTCGTAGGGGAACATTTCCTCAAATTCCTTCTGCCATACCGTGTCAGGCCCACAGACATAGCCTTCCTTTTCCTGACGGGCAGCGTAAAGTTCCACCAGTTCCTTTGCGATATCTTTTACCGCACCTTTTACTTTTGTTTTGGTGCGGTTCCACTCCTGCGTACCAAGCTTATTCAGTCTTGGTGCCCTGGACGTGTCAGCACCGGAATATTTCTGAAGAGCATCAAGCTGAGTTGCAAGAATGTAAAGATTGCTTCCATCCCGATACTCGATCTTGATATAGTCCTTGACGACCTTATCCACTTCTACCTTTTCAATGCCCCGGTAGATGCCCAGACCATGCTTTTCATGCACCACATAGTCCCCGATGGATAACTCCGCAAAATCCTGGATACGGCTGCCGCTGTAGGTCTTTTTCTTCTTTTTTTTCTTCTGCTCCTGTCCGAATATGTCCGTTTCCGTAATTACTGCAAATTTGACAAGGGGATATTCAAAGCCACGGCGGGCATGTCCGTAGACAACCATAATTTCGCCCGGATTCATGATCCTGTCATAATCCTGCCCGTAAAAAGCATTCAGCCCCTGTTCCAGCAAGTCCTTTGCCAGACGTTCTGCCCTGGTGCGGGAACCTGAGAGAAGTGCGATCTGATAGCCCCTTTTCTTGTATTTCAGCAAATCCTTTACCAGAAGCTCAAAGCTGCTGTTGTAGGAAGATACACTCTGTACCGTCAGATTAAACTTTTCCCCGAAATTCCAGCCGCCACCCACAGGCTCCAGGGTGGAAAGGGATACTGCCTTCCTTTTATTGATCTGCTCCTGAATCTCTCCAAACTGGCAAAGCCATTGATCCGGAAGATTTTTCTCCCCTTTTTCTTCACGGTGCATCCGGCTCTGGAGATATTCCCGCTCCACTCCCTGTCCATTTTCCGCCAGACGGTTTGGTTCATCCAGAAAAAGCAGCGTTTTCTCCCTGGGAAAATAGTCAAGAAAAGAAACCATACCCTTTTCTCCGCTTTTTTCCACAGCCGGGTATATGGTAATCTCATCCAGATTTTCCAGAGAGCGCTGACTTTCTGCATCAAAGCTCCGGATGGAATCAATTTCATCTCCCCACAGCTCGATACGCCAGGGATTTTCCTCGGTAAGAGAATAGATATCGATGATTCCTCCGCGCACAGAAAACTGTCCCGGCATCTCTACCTGGCCGGTGCGCTCATATCCTAAATTTACCAGAGCATTTTTCAGCGCGTCCATATCGATCACACTGTCGCTGTAAAAGTGCAGCAGGCAATCGTTTATCTTTTGCAGAGGCAGAAGGTAATCCATGCAGCCGTCAATACTCGTCACTACGGTGATATCCTCCTGCTCCAGGAGGGCTTTTACCACACGCATTCTCTGACGGATCAGAAGATTTCCGTGGATATCCGCCTGAAAGAAAAGAAGATCCTTTGCAGGATAAAACAGAGCTGTTTTATCATAGAAGCGGTAGTCTTCATAAAGCTCTTTTGCCTGGCGCTCATCCTCCGCCAGGATCAGGCGGCAGGGAGCAAGCGCAGAAAGCCCATGGATAAAGTGTGCCTTCTGGGATTCAATGCAGCCGCTGACCTGCACAATGCCCTGATTTTTCTCTATACAGTTTTGAATTTGTTCAAATTCGGCCATGGCAGCCAGTGGCTGTGTAAATGCATTCATGGGATAACACTCCTGATTTTTTAATACGCAAAAATTATTTGGGTGTCAAATCCGGTTTATGGATTATTTCTCTTTATTTTTACGGTTGTAAGCGTTCATAGCGGCATCCGGGCCTTCCGTGATGATTTTTTCCACAGCGTCTGCTGCGTTTTCAATGGCTTCATCCACAATTTTTCGCTCAGACGGTGCAAAACGACCCAGAACATGGTCTGCCAGATCCCATCCCTTGGGTTTCGCTCCTACTCCGATCTTCACACGCAGAAATTTCTCCGTGCCTAGCTTCTGGATAATGTCCTTCAGTCCATTATGTCCTCCGGCACTTCCCTGTTTGCGGATGCGCAGCTGTCCCGGTTCCAGGTCGATATCATCCTGGATGACGATGAGATGTGTTTCCGGATCAATTTTAAAATAATTTGCCATATCACGGACAGGCCCGCCGCTTAAATTCATAAAAGACAGCGGTTTCATTACAATGACCTTTTCTCCGCCTATACTTCCTTTGCCATACATTGCATTACATTTTACGCCGCTCTGGGGGATATGATGCTTTTCCACCAGAATATCCACTGTATCAAAACCCATGTTGTGGCGGGTCGCCTCATACTGCTTCCCGGGGTTTCCCAGTCCAACTATCAAGTACATATTTTCCTCCGCGGGCTGTTTTTCTGCTGTCAGGGCGCCCTTAATTAAAGTAAACCATTTCATCTTTCAGCGGCTCGCAGGGGTGAACATCGTCTGCATACAAAACGATTCCTTCTCCCTGATACTCCATTCTGTTTTCAAAAGCGACTCTGGCAGTCACCTCTACCCATTCTCCCGGCTTCAGTGCGGGTGCAGATTCGCTCCTGCATACATATCCCAGAAAAGTGGTGTCGTCCGCACAGCAGGTCATAGCTGTCCTGCCGGGAACAAAGAACCTGCTTCCCATTCCGCGGGGTTTCATCACGCGGGCTTTAAAGCGCACAGTTTTTCCTACATAGGTATCTGGATTATCCATAGCATCCACAAACCAGATACCATAATCCTCCGGCAGAATTTCGATAACGGGTGCATTTACATCGAAAGGCATTTCATCACCGAAAATATCTTCTATTTCACCTTCCTCATCTTCAAAAATCACTTCCGCACTCTGGTTGGTGACTTTGATGCTTCGCCTGTAGTTTGCCAGCGGATCATCTTTTTGACAGCGGTTAAAGACTACCATATCCGCATGCCGCACCATATCCATAAAAATGGACTTCATATTTGCCATGTACATCTGAAAGGTGCTTGCATCCACACAGGTGATATGCTGCTCTACGCCCCAGCCTTTCGGAAGCGCCATCTGCTCAAATTTACTTACCAGCCACATACCGTTGTATTCCATAATGACACGTTCCGGCTGATGGATGATTTCCATAGCCTGCAGCCGTTCCAGAGTCAGATCCTCTTCTTTCTCAATCACTTCCACTACCGTATTTCTCTTCGCAAGGACTCTGGTATCATATTCCTCCTCGCCCTCTTCACACAAAATCAGCAGGGTCTTTCCGTCTATCTGAAAATAGTCCTGATCCAGGGTAAAGCTCAGAAAAGTAGTCTTGCCGCTTTCCAGAAAGCCCGTGATCAGATATATGGGTACTGTAATTTCATCCATATGCTGCTCCCTTCCTCCGCCTTATACTGACGGCTCTGCCATCTCTTATGCTACGCCAAACAGCTCTGCAAGCTTATCCTCTTTGAGCTTTGAACCAATGACGCAAAGACGTCCTGTGTATTCCGGTGCGCCCTCACGAATTTCTGTTTCTTCGGGAACCATATCAAAATAGATCCAGGTTCCGTCTTCTGCAGGAAGCATTCCCTTGGCACGAAGAATAGTTCCGTACTCTTCAGATGCGGAAAGTGCCTCCAGAATCTTTTCCAGTCCTTCACGGGTATATTTCTTAACTGTCTCCCGACCCCAGCTTGTAAATACTTCATCTGCATGATGGTGGTGATGCCCGTGCTCATGATCGTGGTCATGGCCGCAGCAGCACTCCTCATCATGGTCGTGATCGTGGTGATGATGATGTTCGTGCTCCTCCATCATTTCCTCTTCCAGGGAAACAGGATGCTCCATAACATCAAGCAGCTTCTTCCCGTCCAGCTTCTCAATAGGAGTGGTAATGATGGCCGCTTTCTCATTAATGCCTCTTAACAGTTCCATCGCCTGCATTGCCTTCTCTTCATCCACAATATCCGTACGGCTCATGATGATAGCTCCGGCATACTCTACCTGATTATTAAAGAACTCTCCGAAGTTCCTCATATACATCCTGCATTTCTTTGCATCCACAACGGTAGTATAGCTGTTCAGCACAATATCCACTTCATCCTGCACACCCTGTACGGCTTTGATAACATCAGACAGCTTCCCTACTCCGGAAGGCTCGATTAAAATTCTGTCCGGATGGTATTTCTCTACTACTTCCTTTAAAGAAGCGCCGAAATCTCCCACCAGGGAGCAGCAGATACATCCGGAGTTCATCTCACGGATCTGGATGCCGGCTTCCTTCAGAAATCCTCCGTCGATGCCGATTTCTCCAAATTCGTTTTCAATCAGCACCACCTGCTCATCCTGAAAAGCCTCTTTTAACAGTTTCTTGATCAGAGTTGTTTTTCCGGCTCCAAGAAATCCGGAAATAATATCAATTTTTACCATTTTTTACCCCTTTCTGCTTAACGTACGATGACCAGGAGGTATTTACTGCCCCCTGGTTCACAATCGTAAAAATGCGTCTCTGCATTCTTTTTCGCTTCTTTTTTATTTTTATCAGATGAATATGGGGACATGACTCTGTCACATCCCCGATATCATTCTCATAAACTGTCTGTTCAAATCCTTATAGATGTTATCTGACGAACAGTTATCTGTAATCTATTATATACCGAATGATCAGCCGTTAATCATGAAGTGCATCAGTTTATCGATGTCTTCTTTCTCATAAGCTACGATTTCCAGTTCCGGAATCTCCCCATTGGAGAAAATGTTTGCCAAAGATACGTACTGAGATAATTTGGACTTCAGATTCAGTCTGTCACCCTCGCCTGTTACTAACTCTACTTTTCCGGCACAGCTGTCAACTACTTCAAAAAATTTTTCAATGTCTTTAATGTTAGATACCTTCATGTCAATATTCTCCTTTCAACATGTTTACTTTTTTTACCATTTCCTTATTTCGCGCTCATTATAACCTATGTTC
>JALERH010000185.1 GCA_022764275.1 Blautia sp.
GACAGAGAGTAAGGAAAAAGGCATTTTTACCGGAAGAACCCAATACAATCTGCTGGTGCATTTCCCGGCATCTCCGGAGCTGCTTGGAAAATATGTCAATGTCCGTCTGGACACCTGCAAGGGCTTTTATTATCTGGGAAGCCTGCAGGATACGCTTTCTGACCGTGTATAATATTGTTTTTTGGAACTGCAAAAGCCGGGTCTCAGCCGGGGGAATTCCGATATTCCCCCGGTGTACAGCCCTTGAGCTGGCGGAATTTGCGGATAAAATAGCTGACATTTTCAAAACCGCAGTCCAGACTGATCTCCAGGACGGACTTTTCCGTACGTCGCAGGAGACTGCATGCGTGTTCCACGCGAAGCGATATGAGATACTGCATGGGGGAGGTACCTGTGATTTCGCGGAAAAAGCGGCACATATACTGGGGATTGCAGGACACCACGTTTCCCAGATCCTGCAGGGTAATGGTTTGCGGATAATTGGTCTCCATATACGAGACCATTTTTTTGTAGCGTTCGATTTTCTGGCGGTCTGCCGGAGAAAGTGCCTCATCCGCAGAAAGGAAGAGCCCGCAGGTCTGCATAAAATAAAGCAGCTCGATCAGTCCCAGTTTGCATGGCACATACCACCGTTCCGGTTTTTTTACAGCAAGCTCCAGCAGGGGAAGCAGGCGGCTTCGGACTTCTGCATAATGGCTGTGATTTGGATGCAGAAAGTGGGGCAGAAGGTGTTTATGGTCAAGCAGAGGCTCGATCACCTGCTCCGAAAACTCGTCCATATAGGAAAATTTCAGAATTTTAGGGTCAAAAAGAAGCACGTCGTGTGCAGTGATGGCCTCCAGTCCGGTAATCTGATGAAGATCCTCTCCATTTAAGAAACAGATATCTCCTGTTTCCAGCCTGAATTCTTCCAGGTTGATCTCAAACTGATAAGTCCCCTTTACAATGTAGATGATTTCTATATAATGGTGCCAGTGGCGTTCCACAAAAAATCGGTTCTCATAACCGGTTCCTTTTCCGGTACGAAAAGGGAGACCGCTGATGGGATTTTTTTGCGTTCCGTGAGCGACCTGTTCCTTCAAAGAAAAATCATGATGCATACCGCTGCCTCCAAAAAGTCATGATTGTGTTATGATTATACAGGATGGTGCAAGAAGAAGCAAGAAAAAACGACTATAATACAATCAAAAGATGAAGACATGACATCAGGCAGCTTTGCTGACCGGAAAACGAAAGGAAATGAAAAAAATGATTCGGAAATATGTATTTGGAAAGCCCTTTGAAACAGATGCTGTTGTAATGGAAATGGAGAATCGTGACGGACTGCCGGAATTCGGAGAAATTTCCCTGGAAAACGGCTTTTCCTTTACCTGTACCATGGAGAAGGATGACATCGTATACGGACTTGGAGAAGCGAATCGCGGAATCAATAAGAGAGGATTTTGTTATATCAGCGACTGTACAGACGACCCCAACCATACAGAGGACAAAAACTCCCTGTATGGAGCCCACAACTTTATTGTGCTTGCCGGAAAGAAAAATGTGGGATTTTTCTTTGACTATCCGTCAAAACTGATCTTTGATATCGGATACACGGATTTGGATGTTCTGAAGGTAAGCTGCGAAAAGGCAGACCTGAAGCTGTATGTGATCGAGGGTGAATCTCCCTATGACATCGTAAAGCAGTTTCGAAAGATGATTGGAAGGAGCTACATTCCGCCGAAATTTGCGTTTGGCTTCGGTCAGAGCCGCTGGGGCTACAAGACAAAAGAAGATTACCGCAAGGTTCGCGAGGGCTATCGCAAAAACCGGATTCCTCTTGATATGATCTACATGGATATTGATTACATGCAGGACTATAAGGATTTTACACTGAATGAAGAGAATTTCAGCGATTTTCCGGAGTTTGTACAGGAAATGAAGGAAGACGGAATCCGCCTGATTCCCATTATCGATGCAGGCGTCAAGATTGAGAAGGGATACGAGGTATACGAAGAGGGCGTGGAGAAAGGCTATTTCTGCAAACGCGCGGACGGAAGTAATTTTGTGGCAGCCGTTTGGCCGGGTTACACGCATTTTCCGGATGTGTTAAATGCAGATGCCAGAAAATGGTTTGGTGGCTGGTATCATGTCCTTACCGATCAGGGAATCGAAGGCTTCTGGAACGATATGAACGAGCCTGCCATCTTTTACTCCGAGGAGGGAATGGAAGAATTCAAGGCCGTTCTCCGGGAAAACAGCACCATGGAAGAAGAAAATCCTGCCGTGGCAATTGGTGACAAGATGCAGGCACTTTCAAATAATCCGGCGGATCACACAAGATTTTATCATACGGTGAACGGAGAAAAAATCTGTCACAAGGATGTTCACAATCTTTTCGGATACAATATGACACGTGCAGCAGGAGAAGCCTTTGAGCGGATTGCCCCGGACAAACGTTTCCTGATGTTTTCCCGTTCCTCCTATATCGGAATGCACCGCTATGGCGGAATCTGGACCGGTGACAACAAATCCTGGTGGTCCCATCTTCTTCTGAACCTGAAAATGATGCCGTCTCTGAACATGTGCGGTTTTTTGTATACCGGTGCTGATCTTGGCGGCTTTGGGGCAGACACAACGAGAGATCTTGTTCTGCGCTGGCTCGCACTTGGGGTGTTTACGCCGCTTATGCGGAATCATTCCGATTTGAGAACGAGAGAGCAGGAATGCTACCAGTTCGGAGACACAGAAGATTTCAGACAGATCATCGAGACACGTTATCGGCTGGTTCCGTATCTGTACAGCGAATATATGAAAGCAGCGTTAAATGACGATCTGTATTTCAAACCGATGGCTTTCGTATATCCGGAGGATGAGATTGCCGTTCGGACAGAGGATCAGCTGATGATTGGAAACGAAGTGATGATCGCCCCGGTTTACACCCAGAATGCAAAAGGACGTTTTGTCTATCTGCCGGAACGTATGATGCTTGTAAAATTCACCGGTGACAGTGCGGTATACCAGGAGGTACTGGAAAAGGGCATCCATTATGTGGAGGTTGCGCTGAATGAAGTTCCTGTATTCATCCGTGAGGGCAAATGTATCCCGGTAGCGGCTTCTGCGCAGACGGTAGCAGAACTGGATACAAAACATCTGACGCTTATGGGATTCGATGGGGCAGAATATGCTCTTTATGAAGACGACGGAGTCAGCAAGGACTATGAGAATCCGGAGAATATCCGGACTCTGAGCGGAGCTCTTTTGCTGTTTGAAAAATAGCCGTTCAGCTGAACTACACACAATTCTTTCTCAGACCCAATATCCCGGAAATTCCAGCGGAAGTATGCAAGTTTTACTATCAATTATCTCTATGCTAGAAATAAGTGCACTCCAGACCCGGAATTTTCCATTTTTCCGGGTCTGGGAACAATTTTTGTCTGCTATAGATACAAAAAGCATCTTGAAATGCTCTGTTTTACCGTAAAACCCCGGATTTCTTCGAGAAAACTTTTTCAGGCGAAAAACCGGATCAGATCCTGGGAAAGCTGTGCTACTTCATTTTCCGGGATCGTCCGCATTTCCATCCATATCAGGTTGTCTTTGATGTGAGCAACAACGGGGGTGGGCATCTTCCGCATTTTTGCCGCCATTTTTTCGCATGACATAGAGATGGGGGAAATGGTGACTGCATAACCGGGCAGTTCCTCGCCGGGGAGGGAACCGCCGCCCATTCTGGTGATACTTTCTTCTACGCTTAAACAGGCGGGAAAATTTCCGTGCTGCAGCAGAGAGGAAAGTGTTTCGGCCTGCTCTTTCAGCTCATAAGGAGAACGCGACAGCATGGAAAGTACGGGAATGTTCTTTATGGCACGGTCTTCCTCCAGGTATTCCCGGAAGGTGGCGGCAAGGGCGGCTATGGTACATTTGTCCGGACGGAAGGTACGCATGAGGGGATGATTTTCCATCTTTTCGATATATTTCCGTTTGCCCGCGATGATACCGGCCTGAGGGCCGCCGAGAAGCTTGTCACCGGAAAAGCACACCAGGTCGGCTCCCTTTTTCAGCATTTCCTGAACCGTAGGCTCATGGGTCAGCCCGAACTTTTCCAGATTAATCAGCACGCCGCTTCCCAGATCCACGATAACAGGCAGATGGTACCGGGCGCCTAATTCGGCGAGCTCCTCCACAGAAGCTTCCTCTGTAAATCCCATGATTTTGTAATTGCTGGTATGCACTTTCATGATCGCACCGGTGTTTTCTGTGATGGCCTTTTCATAATCGGAGATTCTGGTGCGGTTTGTGGTTCCCACTTCACGAAGACAGGCACCGCTCTGCTTCATGACATCAGGAATCCTAAATTTCCCGCCTATCTCAATCAGTTCTCCTCTGGAAACAATCACCTCTTTGTCTTTGGAAAGTGCGGAAAGCATGAGCGTTACTGCGGCGGCATTGTTATTTACAACAGCGGCATGCTCACAGCCGACAACCCTGGTGATCCAGGAAGAGCAGTGCTCCGTCCTTTTTCCCCTTGTTCCGGTGCTCAGATCGTACTCCAGATTGGAGTAGCCTGCCATGACCTGCATGACGGCATCCATCTGAACTTTGCCAAGTGGCGCCCTTCCGAGATTGGTGTGAAGGATGATCCCGGTGGCATTTACGACCTTCCGGAGAGAAAAAGCTGAAAATTCCCGGATTTTTTCCGGAAGCTCTATCATGAAATCCCGCAGTGCACGGTCAATCTCTTCTTCTTTTCCCGCGCAGATCAGGCTGCGCAGATTTGCAAGCTCATATCGCACTGCTTCTGTCACAAGTCCACGGCCAAAAGCATCACATAACGCCTGAATGGAATGCTCCTTCAGGATGCGGTCAACTTTGGGGATATTTTTTAAATAATCATTTCTGTTCATCTTTTTCATCATTCCTGTGGCTGAATTATTGAGGACACTGTCAATCCGGCATTTCCTCCGAATCCGTGTCGGATGGTTTGCTTAATCAGAATTCGATTATATCACAGAATCGGATACGCTTCAAACTTTTGGGCATATAGAGAAAAATATACCTTCCTGGAGAAAAAATCCGGGGTTTTACGGTAAAACAGAGTATTTCAAGATGCTTTTTGTATCTATAGCAGACAGAATTTGTTCCCAGACCCAGAAAAATGTAAAAATCTGGGTCTGGAGTATACTTATTTCTAACATAGAGAAAATATATA
>JALERH010000003.1 GCA_022764275.1 Blautia sp.
CATGGGGACCGTCTGACATAACTATGGAAGGAATTCCAAATGTTTCGAAATCCACTGTTTCAAATGTATTTTTTCCTGACATCATCAGGGCTTTTTCTTCCAATGACATTTCCTTTATGATGGATTGATACTGTAAGCTCATAAACTAACTCCTCCTTCGCTGCTGTAATCGACCCATTCTAAAGTACTTTTCAGCCTATAGTGTATCAAAGTTCTTCCCACTATAAACTTTTTCTGCATAAACGGGTTGATTTCAAACACAACTTGAAACGAAAAAGGATTTTATGTCTATGCCAAAGTCAGTACCACCAGCTCTGCCGGGAGGAAATTGTTTCAATCACATTCCTCCTTTGAAATATAATAAGGCCATCCCGTTGTTCCGGAATGACCCTGTTGAAAAAACAAAACCGACTGGTTTGCTGCCAATCGGTTCTGTATGCACTTTATTAAATTGTATGATTGTGCAATCATATAAGACAGACCTTCTGCCTCATACTGTCTGCAGATTATCGCCCACAACACTGCTTATACTTCTAGTACCTTTCCGCGTACTGCGTCGCATTATTGCCGAATATCATCTGGATGAGATCATCGACAGACTGATTGGCCGTGACAGCGGTCTGTTTCTCTTTCAGATTTCCTGCTTAATAATGGTATTTATCTTAACCAAGCGGCTGATTTCTATCTTGCGAAAAATAGTGTTCTTTTTCTTTGTCTGATGCTTCCCATATTGTTATTTCTGTTCCATCCGAATCAATATACATTTTCTTTATCTGATCCTTTTTAATAATACAATGAATATGATCGAACGGATAAAACAGACAAGCTATATACCTATCCCACAGACTCTGTTTAAAATAAATGGTTCCTACCCCTGTTTCTTCGTCTAAAGATACTTCCTGGCTGTAATTTCCTCTGATTTCAGTTTTATAATAGACTGAATCACTATCTTCCTTATAAATCGTGATACCGGCATCCCTGTAATTAATATATGTGATATGCTGATTCATGTATATTATAATTCCTGCAAGACAAATCACGGATCCAAACACAGAAAGCAGAATTGTCCGTATCCTTTTTCTTAAGAGAAACCTTTTAAAGTCCTGAAGCTCCTTGATTTCTTTATTATCGCCCTTTATTTCAACAGGAACCATAATTTCTTCCTGTAATTCATTGTAAAGTCGCCGGCAGCCTTCACAGTTCTGCAGATGTTCTTCTACAAGTGCCTTTGTGTCATCACTTACCGTATCGTCAATATATAATGTGAGAATATCCTGAATTACATTACAATTAATCTTTTCCATTTGATAATTCCTCCTGGCCCAACTCTTTTTGTATCATCCTCCGTGCACGATGATACGTCACTCTTGCCCATCCGGCACTTTTATGACAGCAATTTCCAATCTGCTCAAAAGAAAGATTTCCATATATCCTCAAATGAAATATTTTTCTGTATGGCTCTGGCAGTAAATCCGCATAATGCTTAACCCTTTGAACAGTCTCATCTATGACAATCTGATCCACTACTCCCGGAGATGTATCTTGTAGTGTTTCCATAAAATCTTCTCCCACGAAAATTCGATTTCTTCTACAATACCGATAGTATGTATTTTTAGCAATCGTAAACAGCCATGCGCGTATATCTTTTCGCCCATCAAACTGCTCAATGTTTTTTATCACCTTCATAAACGTTTCCTGTGTTATTTCTTCAGATAAACTTTCATTTCCGGAGAGTGCACGAATATAGAGAAAGACATCATGAAAATATTTCCGGTAAATTGTTTCTATATCCAATTTCTGCTCCTCCATATATGGTAATGTCTCATCCCACTGCATCACCTGGTATTTTCAGTGGTCCTGTTTGTCCGATTACACAACCATTCTTATCAATAATATATCCATCCTTATCCTGATGTGATCCTGCCGGTGGTGTCCATGTATGTCCATCTGACGCCTTAACCTTGCTGGTTCCATTAAACGTCCGAATTTGCTTTTGACCGATTTCCTGTGAAGATGAACTACTGTTTACTTTCACATCATTATTTGTATTTGCTGAACAACCAGATAAACAAACAACGGTCGCCAAAGCAATTACTCCCAATTTTTTTTTGACCATACTTCCCATAATTATCGTCCTCCCTATTTGATTTGAAATGAATCTAACGGATGTCTCTCTATACAATTAAGTCACAAATAGAGAAAACGTTACAACGAAAATTAACCTGTCGTTAAGTTTTTATCTCTCAGATTAACATTTATTCGATTGTGAATTGCCATGCTGATTGCTATAATGAAAACTACTAAAAGCTTTTTGGAATAGAATCAAAGGAGATACTGATATGCCTATGAATATTGTAATCCAGGAAAAAAGAAAACAACTTGGGTTAACACAGGAACAGGTTGCTGATTATCTCGGCGTATCGACACCGGCTGTATTCTGGACTCGATGCTGTTACAGACCCAAGCCCCTGATGTACCCATAGATGACTTTGAAACCAAAATTTCCTCATGGTATTCGTGTTTGGGACAGAGTTCTGATGAAAGCATCAGAAACAGTGCAGATTATATGAGAGTAAACCGCTGCATCAGACAGGATAAACTGGATGCTGCGCAGGAAATTCTTGATACTATGCAAGACAAAAAAGAACTCATCAATCCACTTCCTGATAAACTCATGCTGCAAGTCTCCATTCACCTCAAACAGGGCCAGGCCGAACTGGCTGCATTGGAGCTTGAAAAGGCATTATTTCAGGAAACAAACAGAGTTCATCTGATATTATCAAAACTTTTAGATGCAGAATTAGCTTCCGGCGAAACAGCCATTGCTGAAATAATTGCAGAAAAGGCAGAAACAATGGTTGCGCTATTTGATATGTGGAAATACACTGGATATACTGCCTCTTATCAAATTGCGTCTCAGGAAATGGATGCCGATAAAATTCTCTCTTTACTGGAGAAAATGTTTGAAGCTCTGATGAGTCCATGGCAGTTGAATGAATCCGTTTTGTATCACCGAATGGCACCGCAGACCAGAGAAATTCAGTCCAAAGAACTTCTGTCCTATCTCTTAAAAGCACTTAGGACTGATCCGGACTGCGGATACCTCCGTGAACATCCAAAATACAATGAACTTATTGCAAAGTACTCTGAAAATTAATGAATCTCTCTTCTAAAAAGAAGAAAAACCTGCAGGTTTTAATAACATTTTTTGCATGGCTCATATCCCTGTGCTTCTGCCTGGGAAAGAGTCACCTCGCGTGCCGTATCCGGATTCATATTTCCACAGTCCGGAATGCTGTGATATTTTGAACCGGTGGCGGAAAGCCATACCATTTCCTCCTGCGGTGTCTGAGATGCTGCGGCTCCTGTTCCTTCCGTATACTGCGCATCTCCCGGATCACTTTCAAATTCAGCGGCGTAATCTTCTGCCGGCTGTGTTCCCGGATCCGATTCATCACCGGGTGAATAATCATTGCACGGAGCCACATTCCAGGAAATCCCTGTGCCGTCTGACACAGCAATGATGGTGCCCTGCTTATCGGTACGGAAAACCTCGATTTCCATATCAGACAATTTGTCCATGGTATCGGCATCCGGGTGTCCGTACTGATTTCCGGCACCGCAGCTGATCACAGCATATTCCGGAACAGCTGCCTGCAAAAAGTCCCAGCTTGTGGAGCTGGCAGAACCGTGGTGCCCCACACACAGCACATCACAGGAAAGGTCAATACCTGAGGAAACCATATTTTCCTCGCTGGTATATTCCGCATCTCCTGTAAAAATGAAACTGTTCTCCCCGTTTGTCAGCTTGATCGCTACAGAATTATCGTTACTGTCACTGCTGATCTCCGATGGCGCCAGTATGGTAAATTCACCGGTACCAAAGGGAAATTCCGTTCCCACTGCCGGGTGCTGGACGGTAAGTCCCAAAGCGTCCGTACTGTTTATAAAAGAATCGTATAAAGAAGAATCGTGAATGTAGTCAGCCCCTATCACGTTGCTGACAGAAAATGTATTCAGACAGCCAATCAGGCCGCTTACGTGGTCTTCATCGTAGTGCGAAGAGATTAAATAATCAATATTCGTGATCTGCTGTTTCTGCAGGTAAGATACAACAAAACTGGAAGCACTCCGGTCGCCGCCGTCGTACAGCAGATTCTGTCCTCCTGACTGTACCAGAATGGACAGCCCCTGCCCCACATCCAGGAAATGAACTGCCATAATACCGTTTTCCTGGGCCTGGACTTCCTGCTCGTTTCCAAAGCCTGCTGCCCCTGCCAAAACCAGTGTCAGGGCCAGCATAAGAGCAAGCATCTTTTTTCTTAAGTTTCTCATAATCTTTCTCCTTTGCATCCTTTATAATTAACATTGTACAACAATTCACGTACAAATGCACGGTTTTATATGCAATGTCCATCCATACCATGCAAAAAGAACGTCCTGCCCGGGCGTTCTTTTTGCTGTATACAAATATCATTTACACCAGTTCCGCGATTCTGGTGACGGCTACATAAATTTCCTGTATCTTATACCATGTTGGATAATCTACGATTCCGGTCTGAGGCAGCCCGAAAATACTCTGAAATTTGCTCACCGCATTTTTTGTTGCCTGCCCGTAAATACCATCCTCAGAGATAGTCGGAAGTGCCGGATAGGCCTGGGCAATAGCATTCAGCTGCTCCTGAATCTGCAGCACCTTGTTTCCTGATGCTCCGATATTCAGATCGTATCCCGGCCAGGAAGAAGGAATTCCGGAAACCTGCTCTGCCACGTTGATATACATATCATTTCCATAAAAGTAACGCAGGATTTCAATAGGGGAATATCCCAAATCTCCCAGCCTTTTGCTTCCCCACTGTGTCATCCATCCCCGGTCACGGCACTGAACCCGTTCCCCGTCACAGTACTGTGTCAGGATTGGCTGGCGCACGTTTGGCCGGGAAAGATAATTTTCAAACAATTCATCCACAATCCGGTCGATACTGTCAAAAATATTTCTGCCCGGCATCCATTTGTGATCATACGCAGTGGAGGATGTAATGGTAAAATCGTAGCCCTTATTCCGGTACCCCGGAATCACCGTTTTTTCGTGGTTCCGAATCAGATGATTTCGAAATAGATTTTTCCGTATATGAAATTCCGTTCTGGACAAGAAGCTCCATATTGATCTTAAAGCGTATCGCTACTTCTTCTCTTGTCACATCGATGCGTTCGATGAGTTGATTCACCAACACCCTCTTTACAGCGGAATCCCCATGGAGAAAAATCTCCTTCCAGGTGGGAGTCTCCTGTTTTCTTTCTTCTCTGTCATGCACAGAATCTGTAATGTTTTTGAGCTCAGCCTCTTTTTCCATTATTTCCTCATGCTGCTCTTCCCGCTTTTCTTTTTGCTTCCGGATAAGTGCTGTCAATTCTTCCAATGAAAGCGGATAACTGCCGGACATTGCCTGCGGAATTCTTTCTTCGAGAACCTCTATTTTTCCCTGCGTATCATCCAGTTCCTGCTTTTTCTTTTTTATTTCCCGCTCCAGGGTTTCTTTTTCCAGCTCCCGATTCTTCCCGATTTCTGAATATACATCTTCGTCTTTCAGAAGCTTTTCCACGAATTCTGCGAGCAGTTCAAAAATCGCCGGTTCGATCCTTTCCGCACGAAACTGAGCCTTTTCCTCATGGGGTACTCCCCTGGCTTCCCCCGGACAGCGATACACAAAAACCTTACTGGCTCGTTTTTCCCCGGTTTCTTTGATGGTCCAGTAATTGTATCTGCTCCCATTTGACAATTTGCAGCCGCAATAACCACAGTAAATAACATCAATAAGGGGCAGCATTCCGTCATTTCTGCGGATTACCACCCTGTCGTCATTTTCCGTATTTTTTATATACCTGCTTCCACGCATCTTCCTTTTCTCCTGCGTGCAATTCCAGACGTTTTCCTCTATGATGCGGATTTCTTCATTCGCTTCGTGGGATATCACCCAGTTTTTGCTGTCCAGCCTGTGATATTTTCCGTTTTTCTTCTCCCTCCGCTTGTATGCGGTATATCCTGCATAAATCGGATTAGTGAGAATACTGGTAATCGTTCCGCTTTTCCAGACTCCACCCGGAGCCAGTTTCCGGTATTTTTCACTGAGGTTTAGCTCCTTTGCGATTTTGACAGAACCATATGCTCTGTTCAGAGACAAATCATAAATTGCTGTAACCACCTGGGCCTCTTCCGGAACAATGACAAGCTTTTTCAAGGCTCTGCCGTGTTTGCTGATTTTTCCGGAGTATTCAAGCCGGTAGCCATAAGGTGCACATCCTCCCATAAATTTTCCCTGCTCCACAAGCTTCTGTGCCGTATCCTTTACACGTATCCCGGTATCTGCACTGCTTTTCTGAGCATTTGCGTACCGAAATGCCAACATCATCTGCCCTATAATGTCATCAGATTCCGGCGAGATACATCCATCCTTTACAGTATAGACATCAACCCCCAGCTCTTTTAATCTCATAATATATTGTGGGGTGTCCCACATGAGACGCCCCACCCGATCATCTTTATACGGTACCAGGATATCAAACTCTCCGCTTTGCGCATCTTTCAGGATTTTCTGAAGCACTTCTCTCTGAGAGGAAGTATTTTTATAAGCGCTTTTGCTCCCTTCAAAATATTCTTTTTTGTCCAGGAGCCACTCTTTCTGCTTTTCAATAAACTCTACCAAAATCTGCCTCTGTACAGACAGATCTCCATCCTCCTCCAGCTGCTGTTCGGAGCTTACACGAAGCAGCATTCTGACTCTTTTCAATGCAAGTCCCCCTGTTTCTGAAGCAGTTGTCTGAGTTCAGATAACAGAACATTTTTTACATTTTCGCGAATTTTCTCGGTATTTTCCCTTTCCCCGGGAAATATGAGAGCCAGTCGCATGCCGTCTCTTTCCGTGTAAAGCTGCTGATCATTCTTTTCCATCCAAAATACTCCGCAGAATATCACTTGTTACTATTCTATCAGATAGCAGGTTGTCTGATTCGTTTCAATTACTATTTACAGAAGATTCATTCTTCTTTACTGCAAGTCCTCTACCTTACAGTGGTGTTCTTTTGTTTTCCGGTCATAGCTGATTCCCACAGCCAGGGTTCTGCCGGTAACCTTTGGTTTTTCCCCAAGCTTGCCTTTAAAACGCAGCACGTACTGCTTATCCCGAATCTGCTTAATGGCTTCTTCAGGTGTATGGTCAATTTTCAGTTCCAGAATTATACCAGTGTCACCTTTTTCTTCCGGGTAAAAAATAAAGTCAACGAATCCTGTCCCAGCTTTATCTTCTCTCTCAACACGATATCTGTCCCTTGCAGACAAATACACAAGATTCACGATTGCAGACAATTCTGTCTCATTATTATAAGACAGCAATGGCGTTTCTGTATTATGGGCAAATGCCAGTATTTCCTCCATTGTCTCCGTATCTCCGTGAAGAGTCGCCTGCAGCATCCTCTCGGATTCTTTGGCAAGCTGATAAACATACCCCAGAGAGGGTTCTTTCCTGAGCATTTCATCAAATTTATCCATCAGCTCTTTGTTTGGTATATAAACTTTACCTTTATAGTAGCTCAGAAAGCCGTACACCACCATGGCCGATAATATCTCTTCCCGTGTGCTCAGATTCATAGACGTTGCAGCATATTCCTGAATTTTTGAAGTGACCCCTTCCCCAGCCACCATAAGCGCCAGATCTTTCCGGACATCTGCCACATTATGTTCAACATAATAGAAAATTTCGTCGTAAGGACCGGAACTAGTCCAGTAGCTTCCCAGATTGTTATTGGAAAGAGAAGCAGCTACGGAACGGGGATTATACATTTTTTCTCCTGACTTTGTATAATAACCATCATACCAGTAACGAAGTCCTTCTCTTGTTACGGCAGGTGTTTCTCCTTTCTCTTCACAATTCTTTATAAATCGCTGGTACAGCATATCCACTTCCGCATCGGAAAAGCCAAAATCATCGCCAAATTTAGCCTCGGTACCCATGGTATATTCAATAAACATATTCAGTTCTGATCCGCTGGAATATTTGGCTATAGGGAGGATTCCAGTCATATAGGCAAGGGATACATACGGTTTGTCCTTCAGCAATCCTTTCAAAAACAGAAGATAGGATAGTTTATCCTCCTCTTTAATAAACGGCATATGAAAAACCGCATCCCACTCATCAAGGACAAACAGGAATCTTTCTTTTTTTTCGGTAAAAATACGCGTCAGATCTTCCCTGACAGAACTTTTCTCACGAAATGCCACATCCGGATATGCCAGATGAAGATCTGATTTTAATGTTTCTTTAATAGCCTCTATATACTCTTTGTAGCTGGTACATTCATCATCCACCACACTAAAATCAATATAAATGACATTATGCTGATTTAAATGGTTTCGATAATTCTCTTCTTGTGAAATCTTCAGGTTGTCGAATATTTCACTGGCATCTTCCCCTTTTCCAAAAAAGGCACCAATCATATTCGCCATCACTGTTTTTCCGAATCTCCGGGGTCTTGTGACACAGATATAAGAGTTTCCCTGAAAAACAAATGGTATTAATTCCTTCAATACCTCTGATTTGTCTACGAAATACGGTCTGCTAAATTCACTTTTGTATAAATAGTAAGGTGAAATGCTGTTTAAATACATTCCCATATTCCACACTCCTTTACATTCAGCGATGCTTTTTTTCTTCTATATCCTTATTATAGTTCATTCAGGCCCGTAAAACAGCTTTATCCTGCAAAAATTTCAGAAATTCGTTTACAGGAAGAGGTTTCGAATAATAGAATCCCTGTATGTAATCAAGGTTTTCTTTATACATGTCCTCTACCTCCTGCTGCGTTTCAATGCCCTCTGCCACCACCTTCAGTTCCATACCATGAGCCATACTTACCACTGCCCGGACCACCTGTCTGGCTTTGGGGGAGTTAAAAAACGCCTTGAACATGTCGTAATCCAGCTTCACGATGGAGACCGGCATTTCCACCACATACATCAGATTGGATTCTCCTTTTCCAAAATCATCCAGAGAAAAAGAAAAACCATACTCGATCAGCTTCTTCATATTTTCCAGAAGCGTCCTTCTGGCACTGATGGATGCCGTTTCCGTAATCTCCAGATTAATCAGCCCCGGATCAATCTTGTATTTTTCGATAATGGAAATCAGCCTTTCTGACAGATCCGTTTTCTCGCACTGAACCACAGAAAGATTCACTTCAATGTAATGAATGCCCAGTTTAACAGCCTCTGTGTTCTTTAAAAAATCACAGACTTTTTCGAAGACTCTCTCTCCCAGCTCCAGAATCTGTCCATTCTCTTCTGCTGCAGGAATGAAAATCCCCGGTGATAAAAGCCCTCCGTCTTTTTACGGATTCTTACCAATGCTTCCGCAGACGTAAACCATTTTTCCTCATTGGAATAGATCGGCTGCAGAAAAACCTCCACCCGGTCTTCAGACAGTGCCTCTGTAATTTCCTGTTTGATCAGAGATTTTTCTTTAAATTTCTTGAGCAGCTCTTCATCCGCATGAATCAGTTTTCCCGTCTCATCGCCACACTCTGTATGGACAAAAGACAAAAACTGGAACAGTTCATTCATATCCTCAAAAGTATCCGGTCTTTCGGTCAGAATAAGCATTTCCTCTCTCCGAAGTCCATCCCTGCTCATAAACTCATCTGAAATTACTTTCCCTGCAGCTTCCAGTTCTTCTGCATTTTCGCTGATCAGCACAAGACTGAGATTAATGTTCTTAAATATCAGGATATCGTCAAACCGATCCAGCAAATGGAGAATCTTTCGTACCGATTCATATTTCTCCTCCATCCCCTGCCCTTCCAGAAGACTGATATTTTCAAAGCTTATTTCCATAACTGCAAAACGTTTTTTCCGTTCAAACAACTGGTTCAGATATTCTGTCAGAGCATACGAATTAAAGCATCCCAGTCTGCGCTCCAGATTTCTCTCCGGATTTTCCATGATCACAAACAGGATCATGACCCCTATTGCACTGGCAAATCCTACGATCAAAAGCGCACTGTTTAAAAACTGAATCACCGCGCTTGCCATCCAGATAAGCATCCACAGAACGATTGCAAACCGGATCCTGGGATTGATCTTTTTTTCGATACACGCAGGTAATCGTCACGGTTGCAATAATATAAAGAGCTACACAAATATATACCCATATGATCGATGGACCATACGTATACACCTGGTTTCCATTCTCATAGATGTAAATCGGAAGCAGATACACGATCAGACTCTGTGCTGTGAGCAGCAGAATGAATCTTCCGGTTATTTTTTTATGTTTTTTCTCAGTAACAATATCTGTCAGAACATATATCAGTGCAGACCACGCACCCCAAATCGAAGTAACAATATAGGACTTACATATAGTTTCAACCAGAAGAAGCGGCATACTTTGCCTGTATCTTATGGCAGCAAGAGATAAAACATCTGCCATCAGGCTGACCGTAATGATCCGCAATACGGCGTAAAACACTCTTTCCTTGTATAACGGCAGTGTCTTGTGACTTTTGTAGAAAAGAATAAGTAAAAACAATATACTCAACCCACATATCTGAAACTGTATGTTCATAGCTCTTATCTCCTGTTTTTTATGGTATTATTATACAGGCTGCTTCCATACAACACAATCGTTACTTTTTATTTTTCGGCTGTTTATTGACCATCTGTTTTCACTGTGGTATATTTTGAAGCAGTGAACGACTTTAAGGAGGAAATCAAATGAAAACACGAGTTGAGGAAACCATAAAAAGACATGACAAAGGCTATAACTGTGCTCAGGCAGTTGCCTGTACCTACTGTGATCTGGTTGGAATGGATGAGGAAACCATGTTTAAGCTTACTGAGGGCTTCGGCGCCGGAATGGGCGGCATGGAGGGCACCTGCGGAGCTGTCTCCGGCGCCTGTGCACTTGCAGGAATGAAACGCAGCAGCGGCAATCTGGATGCCCCGGACAGCAAAGCAAAAACATACGGTCTTTCCAGGGAAATCGTAAATGAATTCAAAGAACAGAACGGAAGTGTTGTCTGTAAGGAACTGAAAGGTATCGGAACAGGAAAGGTTCTCCGCTCCTGCCCGGACTGCATTCAGGATGCTGCAAGATTTGCAGAAAAAGTTTTATTTGAAGGGGAACTTGACTGACACAAATGCCTTTTTGTGTTCGTCTGAATTGAGGGGATGAGGAATTGAAAAGCAGTAAATATGAGATCGATATGTGCAGCGGGTCGATCATGGATAAATTAATCTCTTTTTCGCTGCCTCTGATGCTTTCGGGCGTCCTGCAGCTGATGTTTAACGCAGTGGATATTGTGGTCGTGGGACGTTTCAGCGGAAGTCAGGCGCTGGCAGCGGTTGGTTCCACAACTGCATTGATCAATCTGTTCACCAATCTGTTTATCGGTATTTCGCTGGGGGCGAACGTTCTGGCTGCCCGTTTTTTTGCATCAGGGAAAGCCCGGGAAATGTCTGAAACCGTACATACCGCCATCAGCCTTGCCGCGATCAGCGGAATCATCATGGCATTTGCAGGGCTTCTTTTTTCCAGACTTGCTCTGGAGCTGATGGGAACTCCTTCGGATGTGATAGACCAGTCCTCGCTTTATATGAAGATTTATTTTATCGGAATGCCGTTTTTTATGCTCTACAATTATGGTGCGGCAATTCTCAGAGCAATCGGGGATACCAAACGTCCTCTGTTTTATCTGATCATTTCCGGCTGTATCAATGCAGCCCTGAATATGATTCTCGTGATCGTATTTCACCTTGGCGTGGCAGGTGTGGCGATTGCGACTGTAATATCCCAGATGCTTTCCTGTATTCTGGTTCTGAAATGTCTTTACCAGTCGGAGGGAAGTTATCAGCTGCGTTTTTCAAAGCTGACGCTCAAAAAGTATTGCCTGAAACAGATTTTCCAGGTGGGAATCCCCGCAGGAATCCAGAGTACTGTCATCACTTTTTCCAATGTACTTTTGCAGTCCTCTGTAAATTCTTTTGGTTCCATTGCCATGGCTGGTTATACCGCAGCCAATAATATTTTCGGTTTCCTGTATATGGCTGTGAATTCCGTCACACAGGCATGTATGAGCTTCACCAGTCAGAATTACGGTGTCAGCAAGTATAAACGGATGGACCGGGTTCTGGCTGACTGCATGATCCTGACTGTCATCGTCTCCCTTCTGCTGGGCTGCGGTTCATATGTCTTCGGACATCAGATACTAAGAATCTATACAGAGGATGCAGAGGTAATCGCCTGTGGCATGGAAATCCTTTCCTACACAACCGTAACCTATTTTTTCTGCGGCATCATGGATCTGTTTCCCGGTGCACTGCGCGGGATGGGACATTCTGCTGTTCCCATGCTATTATCGATCATCGGAACGGTTGGCACGAGAGTAGTATGGATATTCGGTGTCTTTCCTCACCACCGCTCGCTTGCGGCTCTGTTTCTTTCCTATCCGGTATCCTGGATCGTGACCATTCTTCTGCAGGTTGTCTGCTTTTATTTTGTCCGAAAGGAAGTACATAAACAGGGCGGAAGCTGAATCTTCCGCCCTGTTTCATTCTCTTATTTATTAAGTGCTTTCAGCACTTCTTCCACAACCGCCTTCACAATCATTTCCTTGTCCGGCTGCACATTTCCTTTTCCCACACTGGAGAACAGGGTCATTTTCTTAAGTGTTTCCTGTTTTACCGCCTCTACAGCCGCCGGAATCAGATCGATAATACCCTTGCTCATATTCTCAAATTTTTTGAATTCCGCTTCTACGGCAGCGATATTGATATCGGTAAAAATATTGATCTTGCTGATTCCTTCCTCGATTGCCCGTTTAAAATCGTTATCGGTCAGTCCGGAGCCGCCATGAAGAACCAAAGGAACATCCACCGTATTTGCAATCGTACGGATACGCTCAAAATCGAGCTTAGGCGGCAGTTTATATGCACCGTGAGCCGTTCCCACTGCGATTGCCAGTGCGTCGATGCCGGTCTTTTCCACAAAATCCTTCGCCATTTTCGGATCGGTATAGAAATCTTCCGGTCTCGCCAGACTGGAGTTTCCCTCTGCGGAACCATCGTTATCTCCCACATGTCCCAGCTCGCCTTCAATCGTTGCACCGTAAGAGTGAGCGATGTCTGCCATTTCTTTTACTTTTTTTACATTCTCTTCGTAAGAATCCGTAGAGCAGTCATACATAATGGAGGAAAATCCCAGTTCCAGTGCCTTCAGACATGTTTCCTTTTTAAGGCCGTGATCCAGATGGATAACAACCGGAACGCTGGCTTTTTTTGCCATCGGGATCAGATAATACGATACTTCTTCCAGCGGTCCATACGGAAGCAGTACCTCTGCAGTTCCCATGATCACCGGTGACTGTGAACTCTCTGCAGCTGCAATTATTCCCCTTGCAAGTTCCAGATTCACTGCGTTAAAAAGTCCGACCGCGTATTTCCCCTTTTTCGCAGGAATCAGAACGTCATTCATATTCACTAACATCTTTTTTCTCCTGTCTGGTTTAAAATTCACTGATTTTTTATAGTTATAATTTTACTACTGCTGCGCTATTAATTCAATCTCTCTTTTCCCATCCTGCATCAATCTTTTTCTGCACTTCGTCAAGAGAAATAATTCCGCCCAGCGCATCATAAGTCTGCACGCAGAGCGCTCCAGTGGCAGCCGCAAGATGAAGGGTATCCTGCCAGTCCTTTCCCTCCAGAATTGCCGTCAGAAAAGCGGCAATGGTGGTATCACCGGCTCCGGTACCGGAAACAACCTGCTTTACAAGATAGCTTTTCTCAAAAGCTTCCCTGTCTGCCCAGGTATCTGCCAGTTCCTTGCCGATTTCTCCACCGATTTCCATAAGCTTTTCTTTTCCTGCAGTTCTAAAATAAAGCCCCGGAGAACCGCACTTGATCAGAATCACTTTCGCGCCGTAGGAAAGCAGTCTGTCTGCCAGAGGCTTTACATCCTTTTCAATATCAAGGAATCCTGTGACATCTTTCCCTTTTGCTCTTGCCTTCCATTCATGGTACCGCTCTCTGTCCAGCATGAGACAGAGTTCCTCCACACTTGGTACAAAGAAATCGATATATGGGATAATTTCCTTAAGAATTTCATCCCAGTCCTGTGCGCCGGCTTCTGTACTTTCTTCGAACATCGCCATATCCACGGAAATAGCAACGCCCTGTTCATGTACCGTTTTCAGAAGACGAATCAGCTCTCTGCCTCCGTCCACATACATGTTCCGCATCAGTGACGGATACCCGAAGTGAAACAGATTCGCTTTCTTTACCCTGGCAAGGTCAATATCGTCCAGCGTGAATTTATCATTTGCTCCTGTACAATGAAGCACGATTCTGTCAATCCCTGCCGGTGCCAGAATGACAGAATAGGATGTTCCCATATCGTCCCGGACAATCATGGTACCCGCAGAAACACCATAATTCTCCAGTTCCTTTAAGATCATCTGCCCAAAGGCATCATTTCCCACCATTCCCATCAATTCCACGTCTGCTCCCAAAAGCTTCATGCCCACACCGGTATTGGATACCGAACCGCCCAGGCTTACTTTTGCCTGCTCCATGGCAATGAGCTGCCCCGGCTCAAAAATCTCCTGGATATCTTTCTCTTCTTTGCTTTTGAATGCAGGAGTAATATCCAGACAAATATGACCGGCAGAGATTGCTTTTTTTCTGCTCATACCCTGTCCTCCTATCTATTTTTCTTCCTTTTTGCTTTCCAGCTCATCAAAAAATTCTACCCACGGCAGTGATTGCGGCAATTTACCAAACTGCTTGTAATTCAGTTCTTTTACGGCCATTTTTCCGTTTACCCTGCTGATTCGGATTATGCGGTCCGCAATCGTCAGGGAATCGGACATATTCATGGCCAGAATGACAATGGAAATACCCTTTTCCAGAAGAAGTGTCAGCATTTCCCAGACCTGAAGTCTGTGAGGAGTACCTGCGTGCTTAAATGGCTGAACCATAAACACCACATCCGGTTTTTCCAGCAGGATTCTCGCATACACCACTCTGGTCTTCTGTTCTTCTGTCAGTTCCTGAATGCTGCGGTCAAAAATATCCTCCCCGAAAATCCGGGTGTATTCCTCCCGTACAGACTTCTGTACCTTTTTCCGCATCCAGATACTGGGAATCTTTCCATCCAGAGCAATACACAGATTGTCCCTCACACTCAGATGTTCAAAAAGCATTGTCTGGGAAGGTTCTTCTTTCAGAAAAGCAATTCTCCTGGAATCGTAGCCGTTTACCCGCTTTCCGTCAACGAACATTACCGCTCTGCTCAAACCATTTTCTTTTTCCAGAATTTCCAGAAGCTCTATATAAAGCTTTGTATCCAGGCTTTGAATAACAAGACATTCTCCCTGAAAGACCTGAAAGTGAAAATGATCCAGATACCTGCCGGACATATCACGCACATTCAGCACTTTCCTGCCGGAGCTGTTCACACGGTGCCGCAGACGGTGGCTTACATGGTTATAATAGTCAATATAAAGCTCCTTGCTGATTCCCTTATGAATCTGTTCTTCTTCAAAGATCAGGGAAATATTGCTGTCTATCATCAGCGCTGCCCGGGTGCATATCTGCTGGATTTCCTCGAAATGGAAACTGACATACAGAAAAGAAAATCCTTTTTTTGCGTAAAAACGCATGATTTCATAGAGCTTTTCCAATTCATTTTCACTGATAGCAGTACTGATCTCCTGAAAAATGATCAGATGATAGCCTGCCACAATGGCACGGAGCAGCTCCACCAGCACCCTTTCATAGGCAGAAAGCTTTTCCACGGACATAAAAGGATCCAGGGAAATATGAATTTCCTCCAGAAAGGGTTTTAACTGCTCTGCCAGAAGATTTTCGTTCAGCAATTCCTTTCCGAATCCGGCACGCAGGGTAAAAATATTTGTGAGCACACTCAGACCGTTTACCAGGGAGGTTTCACTGCCGATCAGGCAGATCCGGTTCCGGCTGTGTTTTTCTTCCTTCCACGAATTCACACACTGTTCCTGATAATAGACATATCCATAATACAACGGAGGGTTATTCACAATCACATCCAGAAGCTCCTCCAGACCGTAACTGTTGATGGGAATCAGCCCCAT
>JALERH010000036.1 GCA_022764275.1 Blautia sp.
CCCAAACTCCGCATCCACGAATTTCTCCGGAAAATCGCAAGAGAAATTAAAAGGCGTACACACTCCTCCAGAGAGAGCATCAGATAGACTATATGAATCGGCTGGTAAAGCACAAAGGCAGACAGCGCACCTAAAGGCACACCGAATATCCAGGTGCCAATAAGATCCACGTACATAACATATTCTGTTCTGCCGCCGCTGCGTAAAATTCCTCCGCCCAGGATCATATTCTGAACCTTCACAGGAGAAATAACGGCATAAACCATGAGAATATTGATCGTCATAAGGCGCACACTGTCCTCTACCTGAAATATTTTCACATAATACCCTGCAAAGATCAGGATAGAAGCCGACAGCACCAGGGAGCCAAAAAATCCGCAGAGCATCAGCTTTTTGGATTCCTGGCGGGCTCTCTGGTACTCTCCTGCTCCCAGAGATTTTCCTACCATGATTCCGGATGCCTGCGCTACACCGTTCAATGCTCCAATCGTCAATGCCTGAATTGGATTCGTCAGGGTCATTGCCGCACAGGCCTGCGTACCGATGTGCCCGTAAATAGATGCATATACATTCTCCCCCAGGCTCCAGAAGAATTCACATACCAGAATGGGTGCCAGGATTCCGGCATAATGTTTCCATCTTGACCTGTCCATCTGCAGCGAAAACGGCAGGTTCCATCTTCTTTTTGCCCGCATGCGCCAAAACATAATAAGCGTGATGGCACATCCGCATACCTGAGAAATCACAGTTGCCAGTGCAGCGCCCCGGGTGCCCATTGCCGGAAATCCCAGTTTTCCGAAAATCAGAATGTAATTCAGCCCGCTGTTCACCACCGCGGCGGCAATGCTTGCATACAGAGGCTGTACTGCAGCATCCATACAGCGCAGAAGTGTGGACAGAATCGTGGTCACTGCGGCTGGGAGAAATCCCAGGGCATAGATTCTCAAATATACCGACGCCATTTCTATGGTCGGCTGATCTTTTGTGTAAAGAGACAAGATTTTTTCCGGTAAACCAATCGCTGCCGTTCCAAACACAACCGCAATAATCAAGGCGATGATCAGGTTCAGGTAAAAGCTGCGCCCAACCTGCCGCAAGTCTTTTTTTCCCAGATGCTGAGCGATCATAATTCCGGCCACGGCTGCTACGGCGGAGACAAGTACAGAAAAAAGCCCGGCAAATTTTCCGCCCAGTCCGATTCCGGCAATGCTGACGCTGCCAAGCTGCCCGGTCATAAGCTGATCTACCACGCTGAACGAAGACTGGAGCAGCGACTGAAGCGTTACAGGCAGAGCTATCTGGAATAAACTTTTACGAAAAGCATCTTGTTTCTGCATATGGGTTACCTCGCTTTTGATAATCAGACTCACCGTGAATCCTGTTTCTGATTTTCATCCGGACTGAGTCTGTATAAATAGCATATTATCAAAGCCACCCAAAATCAAAGGTTAAACGCGTAACCGCATACAAAAATAAGAAGCGTCATTTGTGCAAATCACACAAGCGCTTCTTACTTTATCAGCCAATCTTCTTTACACTTTCTCTTTCTACAATCTCCACCGGCAGTACACAGGTTCTGCCTTCTTCTCTTTCCTCCCGCAACTCTTCCAAAAGCTTAAGCGCCATCTTCGCCCGCTTCCCATTGTCCTGCCGGATGGTCGTAAGCGCGGGCTGGACCTGCCGGGACAGCCTGCTGTCATCAAATCCGGCCACGGAGATTTCCTCCGGAACTGAAATTCCCTGACCTATCAGAAAATACATCAGATCCACGGCATAATAATCCGATACTGCAAATACTGCCGTAAACTGCAGGATTTTCTCAAGATGATCCCGGTAAAACTGCTCTCTTTCAACCCTCTGCATGGGAATTTCCATAAATTCCGCTTCCGGCACCGCTGTCTTGAGTCCCTCCCAGCGAAGCGCATCCATACAGATGTGGTTGTCAGAGATACAGAGAATGCGTCTGTGGCCCCTGGCCAGCAGGTATTTTCCCATCTGGTATCCGCCGTCAAAATGATCCGCCACGATATTTACCATCTTGCCTGTTTCTTTCAGAAACCCATCATAAACCACAAAGGGAATATGCATGCTCTCCCGCATTTTTCGATAATCCTGCTCACAAAAACCAATCAGGACAATCCCTGCCATGTTCCACATGGAGGCAAATTTGGCAATCTCCTTCCATTCCCTGGTCGCTTTCACCATCATAAAATACCCGGCACGGTCAATCTCTGCAGAAAGGGCGTTCAGTGCAGAGGAAATAAATCCATCCTCCAGCACATGGCCTTCATATTTTTCGTGATCATTTACCACAATTCCGATAATCCTGGAGTCATTCTGAGCCAGCAGAATGCCAGCCATACTGGGGATATACTGTCTCTTTTCCAACAGCTCCTGGACACGCTTCACAGTCTCATCAGATATCTTCTTTGTCTTTCCATGTATAACATAGGAGACCGTTGCGGTACTGAGTCCCAGCTCTTCCGCAATATCCACGATACGCACTCTGTCGTTTTTACAGCTCATGATCTTTTTTCCAGATTCTCGTAAAAAGCTTTTTTATTCTCGTACATTTTATTGTCTGCCTTGCTCATCAGAGACATCATCGTGCACCCGGGATAGTCCGCAGACAATGCATAACCGGCAGAAAAACTCATCTTTGTCCGGTGTCCGGAAGCATTATATTTTTCAACGCCCTCGGAAATGTCCCTGAGAATCTTATCCGCCAGATTACTGTCGCATCTTTCCATAATGGCAATAAACTCGTCTCCTCCATATCTCCCCAGAAAGGCAGAACCCGGTACATTCTGCCGGAGGATTTTTGCAAACTGTGCAATGATTTCGTCTCCGGCTTCATGTCCCATTGTATCGTTTATCTTTTTAAGCTGATTCAGGTCAAACATGATCAGGCATGTTCCTTCCTGAAGTTCGGAAGCCATATGTACTTTCTCATTACAGCAGCTTCTGTTAAACAATCCAGTTGCAAAATCGATGGTAGCCTCATGTGTCAGATCCATGATAGACATCACGCCCATTACCACTATGTAAAAAAGGAAAATTGCAATCGTATTCAGGATTTCTCCTGAAGTACCCGTCAGATAATATTTCACCAGATCCACAATGGTTCCAATCGTGCACAAAAGAAAACATGCGCAGGTAACCGCAAGCTTTCGGTTGCTCCTTTTTGCATGAAGCTGCGAGATTACTGTGGAAATGATTGCCGCCAGGGTAAGCGCGATCACTCCATGTGTAACCATCAGAGTTTCACGAAGGTCAATCAGGCCTGCTGCCTGCAGCACAACCTGCAGCAAGGTTACGGAAATGGAGCATACACAGACAAAATTAAGAAATCCCCATCTTTTTCTCTCAATCTGATTTTCTATAAAGAGAATGAACGGAACCACACACAGGGCTAAAGCCATAAGAGAGATCTGCGACAACAGCAGTGCATGTTCAGAAAACATCATTGCCATCGTCCGGGTATCCGTTATCTTCCAAAGCCCCAGGAATGCTGAAAAAATTCCCAGATAAAGCAGACTGTTCTCTGCTTTTTTCTGAATCAGCCAGAAAAGAGCGATTCCAATAAAGACACCCCCCACTCCGATTGCCAGTACACTCATAATAAGGTCACAGATATCGTCTCTGACCATCCCCAGCAAGATGGATTGTCTGGCTCCGATCAGAAATTCAGGCTGTCTCTCACTTACACTTTTATATGCCGGTGTCAGGATTACTTTAATATCTTTATCGGAGTCCTCTTCCGATAGAGGAACAATCGCCCACTCACAGCCGGTTGTTTTGCTGACCGTATGATTTTCTCCGGGTGAAAGGCTGTAAACCAGCTCGTTTTCTATATATACCTGTACATAGTGATGCACCACATAAAATGCAAGGCAGTTTTCGCTTTCGCCAATCTGCCCCGGATTCAGAATATATTCTTTTATAATCCCTGCTGGAGCGTCATCATCTTCCGTTTCCTGATAGCTGATTTTTTCGGTAACCCGAAAGCCTTGCACACTTTTTTTCTGAACGATTTCACTCTTCTGGGTAATATCCAGAAATGTCAGGAGCGCAAATGCACAGCAGACCAAAATCAGATAGAAAAAAAAGATTTTTTTATACACTTTGTTCTTTTGTGTCAAAATCAGTCACCAACTTTTTATATTTGTTTTTATTCATCCATATTACCGCAATACATGATAAAAAGCAATCGTTTTTACCCCCTGAACAAAAAGTTCAAAAAAGTGGCGGAGACTTAAAAATCCGCCACTTAATATCATCATTTTTCCATATGCCCTGCATTTTACTCATTCTGCCGGATTCGTTCCACCAGGCTCTCTTTACTCTTTTGCAGGCAGGCAAGATATGGAACCACAGCGCCTATAAGCAAAAGTACCGGGAATATCATCAGCATCGGGAGGATCACAAAATGGTATTTCATAAACCACAGCCCTCCTGCCAGTGCCCGCACTACCGTCAGGGAAAACAGGCACCCACAGATAAGGGAAGCTCCCATCGTGATTCCTGCATGGTACATGCCTTCCAGAACCAGCATTTTGGTAAGCTGGCGTTTCGTCATGCCAATGGCCTCCATCATGGCGAATTCCTTCTGTCTTGTGACGATACCGGTTAGAATCGAATTGATAAAATTCAGAACTCCGATAAGTCCGATCACCAGCGTCAGTACTCCTCCTACAATGACAACAAGATCCTTCATTCCTGAAAAATCATCCAGCCATTTCAGCTTTGATTCAAAGTCCATCAAAGGCTCTGTTTTTGTAGTATATTCTTTCAGAAAATCCTGAAATTCTCCCTCCTTTTCGTCCTCCACATTAAATGCATACGTCATCAGGAATTTTTCCGATGCCATTTCCTGAAAAACAGCAGAGGTCGTGTAGTATATAAAATCCTTTCCAGATCGGTTCGTCATGCCGTAATAATTTGTCTTGATCAGGGAAATCACCTCAAACTCTCGCCTGGAACCATCTTCCATGATCAGAGTCACTTTATCTCCGGGATGATGAACTACCCCGTCCGCTTCCACCTTGTCGTTGTCATCTACCGGGACTGCAGCCACGATATAATTTCCAGAAGCAAGCTTTTCCTTTATGACATTTAAATCCTCCTCGCCTTCCCACACCTCCATCTCATCCATCACAAATTCGTCCACTCCATACACCATGGTTTCCAGGGTGTAGGCACCGTTTTCATCTTTTTGCATCACATATCCGTTTTGTGAGTAATAATCGCCGTTTTCGTCTTTTCTGATATACTCCGGAGCATTCCAGGAAGCAGCTTCCAGTCCTACTGTTCCTGTTCCATAAATCCTTCCTCCTTCCAGAAAACCATCCTGCATTTCACATGCCTGAATAAAGGATTCTGTCAGGCTTTCTTCTTCTACATCTTCTATGCTCATTCCCCAATAATGATTCATTCCAAAATAGCTGGCATTGCCAATGAGAAAATCGGACGTCACAAATTTTTTCAGATATGCATTCATATCGAATGAACTGGTTATAGTGAATATACTGTTCAGTAGAATCACAGCAAGGGATAAAGACGCAATTACCACTGCCGTTTTTCTTTTGTTTCTGGCAAGATTTGAAAAAGCCATCCGGTAGATTTTCCCGCCATCGGCAGTCTTTTTCTGCTTCTCTCTTTTCCCTTTTAAGAGTCCTTTTCCATGGTTGGAATTATCACCTTCCGTATAGCGTACCGCTTCCACAGGGGATACTGTTCCAGCAATCTTTGCAGGTTTTCTCACAGAAATAAATACCGTAACCAATGAAAAAACTGCTGCGCCGACAAAAATAACAGGATTCATGGATACAGCTGCATCATCGCCAAAACTGCTCAGCCGAAGGATCATAGGAACCACCCATTTTCCCACAAAGAATCCCACAAGAAGTCCCGCCGGAATGCCCATGCAGGCAAGACGCAGCGCCTGCCTTCTGAGGATTCTCTTTATCTGACGCCCTGTCGTACCCACCGTTTTCAGAAGTCCATAATACCGGATATCTTTCATGACAGAAATCTGAAAGATATTGAAAATGATCAGGTATCCTGTCAGAAGGATCAATGCCAGCGCTCCGGCCATCGCTGCCAGAGTTCCGGGATCGTCCGATGTCCCATCTGAAATGTACGCCCAGTTTGCATTGCTTTCTATATAATTCGCGTCTCCTTCTTCCGCCGAATAACCGCTGTCCGTAATGACTTTATCCAGCTTTTGCTGAATACGGAAGGAGTTAGCAAAGCTTACATCCATGCGGATCGCACCGGTCAGGGAGCAGTCTTCCTGATAGGTATAGGTAAGTTCTCCGGCATACTCTGTGAGGTATGCATCTGACACAATGGCAAATCCTACATCAAGTGCAGAATCCGCCTTTATGACTCCCGAAACAGTAAAAGTTCTCTCTGTCACCTGTTCGTCTCTATTTTTTACCAGCATCTCCAGAGTGACCTGCTGCCCTGCTTTTACCGGGAGTCCCAGAAGCTCCAGAGACACCTCATCCATCAGGATCTCATCCGCCTTTTCCGGTACTTTTCCATCTATAATCTCTATAAAACAATGCTTATAATGATACTCAGGATAATACCACATTTCCATATGGCGCTTCAGAAATTCCGGATTTCTGACTTCATCTGCGACAGCCATGCAGGGAGCGCATTCTTTGATCAGTGGATGGTCTTTCAGCTTCTCATACTGTTCCCTCGTCAGATTTTTAAGCGTTCCATGGCTGTCTCCACCGGATTGACGCATTGTCTGTCTTTGAAAGCTCTCCACAGTTCCCAACCCAATGGTAAAGACAATCGTAAAAAGCATCGTCGTCAGAGCAATGGCAAGTGCTGCGATGATATTTCTTGTTTTGTTTGCACCAAAGCTCTTGTCTGAAAGATTCCGGATGATTGCCTTATTTTTCACCTTACGCATGACGCTCACCGCCTTTTATCCGCCCGTCCTCAATACGGATCATCCGGTCTGCAAGCTGAGCAATTTCTTCATTGTGTGTAATCATGACAACGGTCTGTCCGAATTTCTCACTGCTCACTTTCAGAAGGCTCAAGACATCCTGACT
>JALERH010000054.1 GCA_022764275.1 Blautia sp.
AACCCGCTTCTCCTTGTTAGCCAGGTCAAAGTGAATCCCTCACTTCCACTAATGGTTCTGTGTATGTTGCAAGAATGCTCTTGAACTGGTCTAATTCAACCATAGCTTCACCTTCTTTCATTTTATTTAGGTTAAAAATACTCAATTTATACAATAGCATATCCGGCAAAAAAAAACAACCATCCGTTCAGAATGGCTGTTTTGTTCCCGTTATAAAATTGTACCGCCGCCTACGACCACATCCCCATCGTAAAGCACCACTGCCTGTCCGGAAGTGATTGCCCTCTGGGGTTCGTCAAATACGATCTTCACCGTCTTGTCATCCAGTGAAACAGCAGTTGCGGCCGCTTCTCTGGCATGATATCGTGTCTTGGCAGTCACACGGATGGGCTCCTTGGGAGCTTCCAGTGCAATCCAGTTAAAATCATCGGCCATCAGCTCTTTTGTGTAAAGATCCTTCTCAGGAGAAAGGATGACCGTATTGTTCTTCATATCTTTACGGCAGACATAAAGCGGAGCCGGAAGAGCAAGCCCCAGTCCCTTGCGCTGACCGATCGTATAGCGGATAATTCCTTTGTGTTCGCCAAGAACATTGCCTTCGTTATCTACAAAAGGACCATTTTCGTATTTTTTTCCTGTCCGGCGCTCAATAAACCCTGCATAGTTTCCATCCGGCACAAAGCAGATGTCCTGACTGTCATGCTTTCCGGCATTTGTAAAATGATACTCCGCCGCAAGGCTTCGCACCTCTTCCTTTGTCTCAAACTCTCCCAGGGGAAAACGCGTGTGCGCGAGCTGCTCCTGGGTCATAAAATACAGCACATAGGACTGATCTTTTGCCGTATTCCTGGATTTTTTCAAAAGCCACCGTCCGCGGCTTTCATCGTACTCGATACGGGCATAATGACCGGTCACGATGGTATCGCAGCCTACCTCCTGTGCCCGGTGGTAAAGCTTTGCAAACTTCATGTAACGATTGCAGTCGATACATGGGTTCGGCGTACGCCCCGTCTCATAGGCATCCACAAAACGGTCGATAACCTTTTCGGAAAAATCCTCCTTGAAATTCATCACATAAAACCGCATTCCAAGCTGGTATGCCACGCCGCGTGCATCCTCCACATCGTCCAGAGAACAGCAGGTGTGCCCTTTGGACAGGCCAATGTCTTCGTTGTCATACAGCTTCATAGTCACACCAATACATTCGTATCCTTCCCGGCACATGAGCATCGCTGCCACAGAGCTGTCCACTCCGCCGCTCATGGCAATGAGCGCGCGTTTTGGGGATTGTATATTTTCCATTTATGATTTACTCCTTTTTATCCTTAAACTTCACCCCTCCGGGTTCGTATAGGTATATATTATACATTTTTGTCGGGAATAAAACAATTGATTTCTCCCGAAAAAACGGCGGAGGACAATGCCTTCGCCGCTGTACATTTATGTGACACTCTTTTTATCAGGAGAAGAAGCTCTCCGCCACACTTACATCTGCGATGTAACCAACTGTGCCGGTCATGTAAATGGTTCCATCCTCGTGAATATCAATCTGGATCATTCCACCAGGCTGGTTTACATTAATACGGTTTTCCATCATTCCCAGGCGGTACGCTGCCATGGCTGCCGCACAGCTTCCTGTACCGGAAGCTCTTGTATAACCGGATCCTCTTTCCCAGATTTCAATATCCAGGTTTCCCTTATCAATCTGACGGCAGATCTGCAGGTTCATTCTTTCCGGAAATTCATCCGCATTTTCCACATATGGTCCAAGCTTTGTGACCATTTCCTTACTTACATTGTCTGTGAAAATAATGCAGTGCGGATTGCCTACCGTCAGGCAGGTAGCCTTATATTCCTCACCGTTAAAAGTAAAGGTCTCATTAATAACCTCCCGCACCTCACCGGTTACCGGAATCTCTCTCGACAGAAAGGAAGCTTTCCCCATATTTACACGAAATTCCGTAGCACGGGCATTGAGACATTCCACATGGATGGTGCCTGCCAGCGTTTCGATATCGAATTTCGGCCCCTTTACGTACTCCTGATCCATGAGATATTTTGCGAAAATCCGTACACCATTTCCGCTGATGGCGGATTCACTTCCATCAGAATTAAAAATGTGTACTCCCATCTTTCCATTGATCTCTACCGGTCCGTAAAGAATTCCATCCGCACCCAGTCCAAATCCCCGCTGACAGAGCAGGGCAACTTTTTTTCCTGCAAGCTGCACACGATTCTTGTTTGCATCCAGCACGAGATAATCGTTGCCCAATCCCTGATATTTTGTCATAACGATACTGTCTCTCATAAACTGCTTCCTTTCTGTCTGAAAATCACTTTGTTTAACCTTCTGTTACTATTATATCTGTTATTTTTTCCATGTATATAGGATAAATTGCGGAATATATTGCAAAAAATGCCTTGTATATTTCTTATCCATAGAGTATGATTAGTTTAAATACCTCATATAATCGGCATATTTTCGAAAGGAAGGAAAAACTATGGAAGCTTATCAGGAACCAACAGAAAAAACCGGGTATCTGGAACAGGAGTTCCGGCTTTTTCACCTGAAGGACCGGAACAAAAAAGAATTTTCCTATCATTACCATGATTTTCATAAGGTAGTGGTATTTCTTTCGGGAAAGGCAGCCTACCACATCGAAGGAAAATCCTATCATCTGAAGCCCTGGGATATCCTTCTGGTCAGCCAGCATGCCATCCATAAGCCGGAAATCGATCCTTCGGTTCCTTATGAGCGCTTTATCCTGTGGATCCGTGATGATATCTGCCGCGAAGAGCTTATCCGCTGCTTTCAGAAGGCCAGTGACCGTAGCTTTAATCTGATCCGTCTGGACTCCCAGGTTCAGGAACGCCTAAAGGAGCTTCTGTATGAACTGGAAACCGCCACGAAGGATGACAAATTCGGAAGCGATTTGCTGGCAGATGCTCTTTTTACCCAGTTTATGATTTACATAAACCGCATTTTTCTGGAAAAGCAGTACATTATGGATCAGAAGTCCTGCACCTATGATTCTCAGGTGGAAGTCCTTCTTCGCTATATCAATCAGAATCTGACCGCAGACCTTTCCATAGAGACTCTCGCCCGGAAATATTATCTGAGCAAGTATCATATGATGCGAAAATTCAAAGAAGAAACCGGCTTTACCATGCACAGCTACATTGTAAACAAACGGCTTCTCCTTGCCCGTACCCTCATCGCCCAGGGCACCCCTGTATTAAAGGCCGCCAGGATGAGCGGGTTTACCGATTACACCACCTTTTCCCGTGCCTATAAAAAGCAGTTTGGCGGGCCTCCCAGCCAGGAGTAAGAGCTATGTTTTTCCTTTAAACTTTTCCTCAGCCACAGCAAAAGCCATACAGCTGCCGGTCATCCGGCCTCTGTATGGCTTTTTTATCATACTTTCGCTGCTTTTCTGCCGCAGCACTGTTTATATTTTTTACCGCTTCCGCATGGGCATGGGTCATTCGGATAGACTTTGATTTCTTTCCTCTGAACCGGTTTCCGTACAGAAGTATCATCCTTGTTCGTTCCGGTAACCTTGGCAACCTGCTCACGCTCAATCTTCTGCTCAACATGAACATGATAAAGCATTCTCACGGTATCCTCCTGGATAGAAGAAATCATGTTGTTAAACATCTCATAAGCACTCATTTTATATTCCACAACCGGATCTCTCTGTCCGTAAGCAGTCAGTCCAATACCCTGGCGGAGCATTTCCATGTCGTCAATGTGATCCATCCACTTGCTGTCAATACATTTCAGAAGGATGACACGCTCCAGCTCACGAAGCTGCTCCGGCTCTGCAAACTCGGATTCCTTTGCCTCATAAAGCTTCACAGCCTCTTCTTTGATGACATGCTTCATCTCATTCTTTCTCTTGCCTTTTACCTTTTCTGCAGTAACCGGCGCGATAGGAATGATCTGGCGGAGAACAGAATTGAATTCATCCAGATCCCACTCTTCTGCATCCACATCGTCCGAGAAGCACATATCCACCGTGCTGTCCACGATATCTGTGATCATTTTGTAGATAGCATCGCGCATGTTTTCGCCATCCAGAACCTGGCGGCGCTCCTTGTAAATGATCTCGCGCTGCTCATTATTAACAGCATCGTAATCGAGAAGATTCTTACGGATACCAAAGTTGTTAAACTCAATCTTTTCCTGTGCCTTCTCGATGGCACTGGAAAGCATCTTATGCTCAATCTGCTCATTCTCAGCCACGCCCAGAGAGGTAAACACCTTCATCAGACGCTCGGAACCAAACAGACGCATCAGATCATCCTCCAGGGAGATATAGAAGCGGGATTCACCCGGGTCACCCTGACGACCGGAACGTCCGCGGAGCTGATTGTCAATACGTCTGGATTCGTGACGTTCTGTACCAATGATCTTCAGACCGCCGGCTTCTCTGGCCACATCATCCAGCTTGATATCCGTACCACGGCCGGCCATATTGGTCGCAATGGTAACAGCACCTGCCTGTCCTGCCTGTGCAACGATTTCTGCTTCCAGCTCATGGAACTTTGCATTCAGAACGTTATGCGGAATGCCTTCTCTTTTCAGCATGCGGCTTAACAGCTCGGATGTCTCGATGGTAATGGTACCAACCAATACCGGCTGCTGTTTTTCATGCGCTTCCTTTACCGCACGTACAACCGCGTTGTATTTTTCTTTCTTGGTCATATAAACCGCATCATCCAGGTCTTTACGTGCGATGGGTTTATTGGTTGGAATCTCCACAACGTCCATGGCGTAAATGTCACGGAACTCTTTTTCCTCAGTAAGAGCTGTACCGGTCATACCGCCTTTTTTGTCATATTTATTAAAGAAGTTCTGGAAGGTGATAGTAGCAAGTGTCTTGCTCTCACGTTTTACCTTTACATGCTCTTTTGCCTCAATTGCCTGATGAAGGCCATCAGAATAACGACGTCCCGGCATGATTCGTCCGGTAAACTCGTCAACAATCATGACCTCATCATCTTTTACTACGTAATCCTGATCCTTATGCATCAGGTTATGTGCACGCAGTGCCAGGATAATGTTATGCTGAATCTCCAGATTCTCCGGATCTGCCAGGTTTTCAATATTAAAGAATTTCTCAACCTTTTTCACGCCCTGCTCGGTAAGGTTGACGATCTTATCTTTTTCATTTACTACGAAGTCTCCGGTTTCAATGACTTCCTCTCCCATGATGGCTGCCATTTTGGTCATCTCATGACTGGCCTCACCACGCTCCAGCTGCTGTGCCAGGATATCGCACACCTCATAAAGCTTGGTGGATTTGCCGCTCTGTCCGGAGATGATAAGAGGAGTACGGGCCTCATCGATCAATACGGAGTCAACCTCATCGATAATACAGTAATGAAGCTCACGCTGTACAAGCTGCTCCTTATAAATAACCATGTTGTCACGCAGGTAATCAAAGCCCAGCTCATTATTAGTGACATAGGTAATATCACATCCATATGCTGCACGTCGCTCCTCAGGCTTCATGTCATTCAGAACCACGCCAACAGTCAGGCCAAGAAACTCATGAACCTTACCCATCCACTCGGCATCACGCTTTGCCAGATAATCGTTAACTGTTACAATGTGGACACCTCTGCCTTCCAGGGCATTCAGATATGCAGGAAGAGTGGAAACCAGAGTCTTACCTTCGCCGGTTCTCATCTCTGCGATACGTCCCTGGTGAAGGATAATTCCACCGATAAGCTGTACCTGATAGTGTTCCATCCCCAGTACACGTTTGGCAGCTTCACGAACGGTTGCAAATGCTTCCGGAAGGAGATCATCCAGCGTCTCGCCCTCTTCCAGGCGCTTCTTGTACTGTCTTGTCTTATCCCGCAGCTCTTCATCGGTTAATTTTTGCATCTCGGGACGCAGGCTCTCGATCTTGTTTACCAGCGGCATGATCCGCTTTACTTCTCGCTGGCTGTGAGTCCCGAAAACTTTAGAAAACATACTCATGAATCTCTTTTGCTCCTGTTTCTGTCTTTATTTATTATCATATTTGAATAATATCTATATGTAATCTCATCTATTCTAACACTTTCCGCCACGGAAAACAATAAATTTTTCATGAATAAACTGTGTATGCAGATGTTTTGTACTTACTGTAAACCGTACCATATGGCTCCTTTACGAAAGCGCGCACGCGGTAAGCGTACTTCTTTCCCTTCTCCACGGTCTTGTCTGTATAAGAAGAAGTACTTCCCTTTGGGATGACGGCAATACACGTCCATTTTCCGTCTCCGGCGTTTCGGTAAATACGATAACCGTCACATGTTTTCTGTGGGCTCCACCGGATTCTAAGCCCAGCCCCATACTTCGTTACGGAAGAAACCTTCTGCAGTGCCGGAGCGGATTTGTACGCCCCGCTCGACTGATAACTGCTGTAAATCTTTTTTTGGTTTACCACCCGATAAGCTCTCACCCCATATTCATATGTGGTGACAGGCAAAATATTTTTGTCGTCATAGGATACACTTGTTCCACCTTTTATCACCGCCAGCTTTTTCCATTCTCCGTCCGTGCGTCGGTAAAGAACATAGCCCTGTGCACCGGGTATCTGGTTCCAGGAAACCCGATTGTACAGGCTTGCAGATGCGGTTACCGAAACCTTCGGTACTGAAAGTGCCGACTTCCCGCTTACTGCCCTGGAAAAGCCGGAATATACGGCCTGTCCGTTTACTACATAATAAGTACGTACTTTATAGGTATATTGCGTTCCAGGCACTGCTTTTTTGTCCGTAAAAGAGCTGTATTTATAGGATACGGTTCCTACTTTTGTATAATTATCTCCGGATTTTTTTCGGTAAATCTCGCAGCCGGAAGCACCGGAAACAGGATTCCAGGAAACTGCAATCTGGTTATATTCTTTCGCAGATACTTTTACCCCTGTCGGGGCTGCGGCTGATACCGCACTTCCCAGAGTCCTGGTATGCGCCTTGATTCTTGCGCAGGCTGAGATTCCGGTACAGTCTTTCCAACCGGAAGCTTCCGAATAGTAAAAACTCTGCCCTGCTTTCAACCCTGCCTGAAATGTCACCCATTCATACGAACTGTTTGTCTCGCAGAGATATTCCACAGAATTTGTTCCTGTGTTTGTCACCACCACGGAATATCTGGTTCCCTGCATCAGAGTCACCTCCGGCACACGAACGGTAGAAATGCCAGCATATTTCTGATAATGCTGCACCGGAGAGCTGTAAGCAGGGACACCGCTTTCCGGATTATTTGCGTCTGTCAGATTGGTGTAGATCTGAATACTGTATGTTCCTCCGTCTGTATACGTGGAAAGCACAACTTCCCCCAGGCTCTCCCCTTTTCCGTTTCCTGCATTTGCCGTATACACATTTGCAACAGAACTGGTTCCACCATTTCCGGAAGGAGAAAGAGTCAGTTTGCTCAGTGCGCTGGATCCATCATAAAAGTAATTGTTTTTGTATGACGGTTTTGCAGCTGCTTCGGCGGCAACCATACTGTAATTGGAGGTATTTTCATAGGAAATATAAAAATACCCTCCGTCACCCCATCCGGTTCCCCAACTGTTTTTGGCAATCCAGGCTCCATTGTTTTTCACCCGGGATTCTGCCGCAAAGTTGTCCCTTGAATAGTTGTCATCCCAACCAATCAGTGTAACTGCATGATTTACCCCCGTTGTGCCAAGCGGATAGCTGTATGCACAGGTATCCGGATTATAATAGATGTCAGACATCTGGAAAGAAAGGCTGACAGAGCCGTATTCATAGATCAGATTCTTTATACGTGATACGGAATAGCTGGTAAATACTGCGTTCTCCAGATAAGCGGCTGTCTGATAAGCCATAGATTTTGCCGGCACTGATTTTGAATCTGCCGTATGATCGGCATTGGTCACATAAGGCACCTGGGATTCCAGCGCCATCCCGGACCACGTACTTAAAAAAATCGCCCCAAGGGTCTGGTTCCCGCCATCCCGATAGTCATGAAGAACATTATTCCTGTCACTTGCCGTATTTCCAAGAGGGTCATTTACCCGGTTTGCAAAAAAGTACGCAAGATGCTCTTCGGACAGATCATAGCTTCCCATATTTTTTCGGAGGAAAGAAGTCTCCAGATTTGCCGCCAGTGTATATGCCCAACACATGTTGGATGGCTTCTGGTTTTTTACCGATGAGGAAATGCTCCCCCTTGTATCATATCTCGCGGGCAGAGACGCCGCGCGGGACGCACCCACACTTCCCGTGTCACCGTCCATGATACTGTCCGGATTTTCACAGAAGCTGATAGGAGTCAGTTCCCGGATAGGAGCAAGCTGCGCTTCCCGTTCTTCTTCTGTAAGAGAGATTTTCCCGTTGTCTGCTTCTGCGGATTCCTCCCACACGCCCTGTTCGTCCGAGTTCCATCCGCTCAGAATCTCTTCGCCTGTTCCGTCCTCGTCTGTCCATTCCTGCGAAGCCTCTCCGGAAAATCCCATTTCCTCATTCTGATTATCTCCTGATACCCAGTCCTCTGAATCTCCCGCCCAGGCTGCCGTACTGTTAAAAAAAAGAGTCCCTGCCAGCGACAGACACAGCAGGGCCTTTCTGAAAACTTTCGTTTTTTGCATAATCCTTTCCTTTTTTGCATCCTTCAGTCCTTAAATGTCTGCTGCAGGTATTGCTTTAAAAACTCCACGAATTTTTCCATCTCCTCCTGCGTGCCAATGCTGATACGCAGATGATTGTCAATCCTTGGTTTTGGAAAATATCGCACATAGATGTGCTGTTTTCGCAGAGCCTCGAACAGCTCCGCTGCCGGACAGCTCTTATGTGTGGCAAAAATAAAATTGGATTTGGAATCCTGGAAGGAAAAACCAAGAGCAGCAAGTTCCTTTTTCGTCCATTCCCTTGTCTCTATAATTTTCTGACAGGTGGCTTCAAAATACGCCTTATCCTTTATCGATTCCACACCCGTTGCCAGAACAGTCCGATCCATAGTGTAAGAGTTAAAGGAATATTTTACATCATTCAGGTACCGGATCAGCGCCGGATTTCCACAGGCAAAGCCAATGCGCATTCCGGCGAGAGATCTGGATTTGGAAAAGGTCTGTACGACCAGCAGATTTTCGTACTTTTCAATAAGCGGCAGAACAGATTTTCCGCCAAAATCAATGTATGCCTCGTCCACAATGACAATCACGTCCGGATTCTTAGCAATAATTTCCTCGATGTCTGAAAGCGGCATCTCCACTCCTGTAGGTGCATTCGGATTCGGGAAAACGATACCGCCGTTTTCCACAAAATAGTCTTCCTTCCGAATATGGAAGTTTTCATCAAGTGCCGGACGTACATAAGGAATCCGGAAAAGGTCTGCCCACACATCATAGAAAGAATAGGTGATATCCGGAAAAAGAATGGGCTTTTCAGAGTTAAAAAATGTAAGAAAGCTCATGGCAAGGACATCGTCTGAGCCTACTCCTACAAATACCTGTTCATCCTGCAGACCGTAATATTCTGCGATCGCATGTACCAGCCGCCCTGCCGTAGGATCCGGATAAAGCCGCAGCGCATCTGTATCCATACTTTTCAGGATGGCCTCCACTCCTGGTGCCGGTGGGTAGGGATTTTCATTTGTATTTAATTTGATCATATCTTTCTCGTTCGGCTGCTCGCCGGGGGTGTACGGCACAACCTT
>JALERH010000138.1 GCA_022764275.1 Blautia sp.
TATCATGGGAACCATATACATACACCCGGTCTCCTACCACATGGGGCTCGGCATCCGGAACATATTCCCAGCTTGGCATATATGGATTAAATGCCTGTTTCGTCTTCATTTACCTTCCTCCTTAAATCACAATCCGAAAATTTAAACCGATATCATTTGTGCAATATTATACCATTGAAAAATTATTCGTACTTATTTTTACGCAAAATGTTCAATTTTCAGCGTGAGTTGTTGCGACTCAATCAGTAAATATTTTCTGCAGACAGTTATACAGGGAAATATGCCAGTTCCCTGCTGAATGATACCGCATGGGATATGTATCAAAAGAGATGTTCACCCCCTCCTGCAGCCTCGGTTCTGTCCGAAGCAGCCCCTTATAATCCACAATTTGTCCCGGCAGCGCAAAGTCAAAGGTACCGCTGCTGATGTACCAGTAATGAATGGGCAAATCCTGAAATTCCTCTGACTGAAGCGTTTCCTGGAAATATTTTGCATCAGTCCGGCTTCCGCTGAAGGTACCGAACCAGGAAAAGTAGTCAAGACTTCCGCATATCACAGAATGGATGGTTGTCACTGCACCTCTGGACAGCCCGGCAAACGCCCTGTGATCCCGGCTCTCGGAAAAACCTTTCTCATCGGCAGTTCCTGCATATGTGGAATAATGGTTCTCCACGGCCGGCATCAGATCGTTTCGCAGTTCCTCCCGGAAAGAATAAGTCAGTACATCTAAATCATCCTTGCAGTCATTTTCAACGTAGAATGTAGGTGTCACCACGATGAGTGGCTCAATGATCTCCTGTTCGATCATCTGATCCAGCATAGTCTTATTTTCGGGATGGGTTACAAGCCAATATTTCTCATCATCTCCCGTTCCGTGCATCAGATAGAGGATATTGTATTCTTTATTATTGTCATACCCTGCCGGAAGATACACCATAGCAGTCTTGGTCACGTCCCGGATATCTGTTGCATAAGCCTTTGTCCGATAGGCAAATTCCTCCACCGTTCCCTGTGCCTGTGCAGGAACACTGTCAAATTTCTCCGGCACTCCCCAGATTTCTCTTTCTGCCTCCTGTTTCCCGGGTACACGCCAAAAGCTCACACCCCAGACTGCCAGAAATACCAGAAACATAGTCAGAACTGCTGCCGTGGGTGTAATCCATTTTCTGTTTGGTTTCTCCTTTTTTCGAATCATCTGAAAAGTCCCGATGATTCCGCCCAGCATTGCGGCCACGGCCTGATACAGATAAATCACATTAAACCAGGTCGTCTCGGCATGGTTCGTGAAAAATCCGCAGATACCGGCTCCGAATCCTGCCAATAGTAAAAAAAACGGACAGTTCCCTCTGTATGACGCATATGCAGCCAAACCAAACCACAGTTCCAGAATTGTCACGGTGAGCAGGGCCGTCATATCTCCCAGCATCATATACCGGATGATCTGGATACCGCCCAGAATCCACAGAACCGCAGGAATGAGAATCTGATATTTCTTTCTGTTGTGCATATTTTTCCTCCGCTAAAAATATTTGCCTTTTTAAGAATGTCTATATTATACTGCAATTTTTCCATAACTGCCAAAGTCTTCGCAAGCTGCCTTTGTCTGAGCGCAAGCTGTCTTTGTTTGAGCCCAAGCTGTCTTTTAAGTCGAATCTTGTCGAAATCTTTTCCTTTACAATCCGCTAAATACCGTTTATGATGGATAATATCTATCATTCTTCCGGTATTTCGCCGGTATGTTCCCCTTTTTTATTGCAATTTCATTTCAGAGGAGGTGGTCTTCCAAATCCCTGTCATTTTTCTCAAAATATGCATTTGCTACTTTTAAAACATCACAATCAGGCTTATAATAGGAGCGTGTAAACATGAAGAATAATCAACCACAAAGTACTTCTGAACATGTGACACAGGAATCCCTGATTCCTTACACTCCCGATGAAGGCACATATGTGCAGAGAACACACAAGGATAAATTGTTCCGTTTTATTTTCCGGGACAAAGCAAAGCTTTTACAACTTTATAATGCCATCAACCAGACGTCATATGAGGATGTCAGCCAGCTTACCATCACCACTCTGGAGAATGTAATTTACCTGAGTTATAAAAATGATGTTTCTTTTCTTCTGGACTGGGCACTTTGTCTCGTAGAACACCAGTCCACCTGGAATCCGAATATCCCTCTCCGGGGTTTCCTGTATTTTGCACGGTTATACCGCTCTTACATAGAACAGACAGATGCAAATATGTACGGAAGCAAGCAGCTTCTCCTTCCCTTTCCGCAATTTCTTGTTTTTTATAACGGAGTGGAAGAAAGGCCGGAACGCGAGGTTTTATATCTGTCCGATTCTTACGTGAAGCATCCGGATATGAATGTCAATGACGACTTTCATATCCCCGCGTTGGAATGCCGGGCGGTAGTACTGAATATCAACTACGGAAAGAACCGGGAACTCATGGAAAAATGTAAGCCTCTTCTGGATTATTCCCGGTTTATCTTTTATATCCGCGAAAACATCCACAATGGCTATACGCCTCAGACATCCGTAAATCTTGCTGTAGACCGCTGCCTGAAGGAGGATGTCCTGACCGATGTGTTGAAGGAACACCGCCAGGAGGTTGTCGCTATGTTTTTAGATGAATACGATGATGAGATTTTTACAAAAAGGATGTACAGAGCCATTGCCGAGGAAGCACGGGAAGATGGACACAAAGCTGGTTGGGAAGATGGACACAAAGCCGGTTGGGAGGATGGACACAAAGAAGGACACACAGAAGGCCGCAAAGAAGGCCGCAAAGAAGGCCGCACGGAAGCACTGGAGCAAATCAACCACTTAAACCAATCCCTTATCCGCGATGGACGTCAGGAAGATTTACTGAAATCCTTTTCAGATCCGGATTTTCAAAAGGAGCTGCTGAAAGAATATGGTCTTCTTGACCAGGATTCTTCTCAGACAACGTGATTGTCCTTACCGCTATGCAGGATATGTTATCTTATCACGCATGAAAATCTTTTTATTCAAAACAGGGGAACTGCCCGTGACAGCAGTTCCCCTGTTAAATTCAAATCGAACACACATGAGATTTGTTATTTGGCACTCCGTTTTTCCGTAATGCACTATTTTACTATTCCACCGTGACTATGATTCCCCCGCTCTGTTTTTTCAAAAATTTACCTTCCTCCAATATAGCCAGCCAATGCCTGTATAAAAAGCTTTTTCTGGCCCTGCTGATCTGAAGCATTTCGTTTCCCACTAATGCATAATTATCTTTAATACCTTTTACATGGCGCAGGTTTACCAGATAACAGCTGTTGCATTTTTCAAATCCTCTATCCAAAAGAAGCTTCTCCGCTTCTCTGAGAGAACTATATACCGGAATCTCTCGTTCCGGCAGATGATAAATCACTTTATGGTTCAGAACCTCCACATACGGGTGTATCGGTTCTGGTCACAAGCTCTGCATTGGCAAACTGCTTTCTGGTCTCCACTATGGACGCCGGGCACCAGGAAGAAGCATCAAAACCAGCACTTGTCCAGCCTTCTACCGCCGCTTCCTTTGTGGCATCATACCTCTCCCCCTGGAAGAAAGACGCCAGGCGTACCGGTCCGTCATTGTAATAGCTCCAGGATTCATCTGTGACTACCGTATCACTGGTTCCATCCTCATACTCGATCACCAGTTTCGCCATAACCGCCGGCTGATCTCCAAAATAGTTATAATTGGATGCCTCGAAAGTCATCTGTCCGGTCCACCAGCCCTCGCCCAGAACTGCGCCCATTGCATTTGTGCCTTCTGTCAGCATGTCGGTTACATCGTATGTATTGTAAGCCAGGTATGCATCGTACTCCTCACAGCCCGGATTAAACCATTCCTCCGGTGCCACCTCCTGGCCGTTCATGTAGAAATTGTAAATGCCTTCTGCCGTAAGATACAATCTTGCGGAAGCGATCCCTGTCTTCGCCTCAAATTCCCTGCGGACCATAGGCGCTGCACTGTAGGTAGGATCTGCATAATTAAGCACGCCTGCCTCTCCGCCATCGACGGTAATGACATTTCCGTCCATAGTCACACCATCCATGCCATCAAAAATCGCATAGGTAGCTCCTGTATTTTCTCCAAACAGCTCGCCCTGTGCAAATCTTCCCGTATTCGTAATTTTATAGTCGGTAAAGGAAGCTGTCTCTCCCGCTTTTGCTGCAAAACCGATGGA
>JALERH010000078.1 GCA_022764275.1 Blautia sp.
TGCCAGTGTCGGGCGTACGGAGCTCTCATATCCAAAGTGTCTTAACACAGGCTGTGCACAATGATGTCCTGTACGCACTGCAATTCCATAACTGTTTAATCTGCTGCCGACTTCTTCATCTGAATATCCATCCAGTTTAAAGGAAAGCACCGATGCCTTATGATTTGCTGTACCAATCAGGTGAAGTCCTTTCACTGTTTTCATTTCTTTCATCGAATACTGCAGTAATTCATGCTCCCACTGATTCACGCTCGGCATACCAATGGCAGATAAATATTCCAATGCTGCCCCGAGACCAACCGCATCTGCAATGCTTCCGGTTCCCGCCTCAAATTTATTAGGAGCGCTTCGTCTGTCTGAACCTTTTCCACTGCTTCCAGCCCGCTCCTGAAAGCTTCCGCCATATAGCTTCCGCCCAGAAAGCTAAGTCCGATGACAGCACATCTTTCAGAGCTGATGAGGATTCCGATTTTCGGAAGTCCGAAGTAAAGAAAAAACAGCTGTACCAGCAGCGGGGTATTCCTGGACAGCTCAATGTAGGCCGCCGCAATCTGTCTCAACACAGGAATCCTGTAATATCCCACCAGCGAACAGACAATCCCGATTCCAATAGAAAACAGAATCCCTGTATTTATTTTAAAACACTAAAAGACTGTAACCCAGAAACAAATCTGAATTACAGCCTTTTTTCAGAAGCAGAATTCGCGGAAGAAATCACACTCCGCATCGTTGCACTGCGCCGCATCTACGGTTTTTATATCACAGTGGAAAACATGTCCCAGCTGGTTTACTTTGTCCCCAAATACCCGGTATACAAATGGCACCTGGTTTTCTGTAAGCTTTTCCACCAGCGCCAAAGCCTGTGGTTTTAGAAAATCATTTACTGCTGTCATACAGAACACAGGAGGATAAACATCTGTAATCCAATTCAGAACATTGAGTTTTTTCAGTTCCTCTTCTGTTCCCTGTTCCGGCAGGAAATCCTTCATAAGCTCCAGTGTCATAGCCTGCGTCGGGTCATTTTTGTCAATGGTATACGCGCCGCAGTTTAAGCCAACAGCAGTCAGGGCAAAGCCTTCCGGAATCTGGAAATCATATTCCTTCGCATAATCCGGATTGGTACAGATGCCCGCATAGAGCCCCAGTATATTGGCTCCTGCAGAATCTCCCACGGCAAAAATGCGTTCCGTGTCAAAATGATATCTTCCTGCTCTTTTCATCACCCATTTGCATACCAGATTCAGATCCTCCAGAGGTGCAGGGAACTTATACTCCGGTGCCAGGCGATATGTAAAGTTTACCACTGCAAAACCTCGCTGTGCCAGGCTCATGCAATAATACTGATAACGTTCCTTATCGCCATAGACCCAGCCTCCTCCATGTACGCTGATGATCACCGGCAGGTCTTCATCTTCCGCCTGTCTGGGGCGGTATACATCCAGGACCTGGGCTTTGCGGTCGAGCTTCCCATATACGATATTGTCCCATCTCTCCACATCCTCGGGAGTCGTCATCAGGGCATCCCTTTCATCATCCGCTTCTTTAAATTGTTTTCTCACTTTGTCACTTAACTCAGACATGCTTTTCTTTCCTCCGTCCTTTACTGGTTTTCTTTTTGTATCTGCTCAGTCAGCTCACGGCCTCCCTGTTCATACCATTCCTGCACAAATGTTTCAAAATAATCCATGGGCTGCTTTCCCATGATCATCTGGATAAAAGCATCCTTCTCCAGATTCAGGAGAAGATGGGACGGCTCCCCGTCCGAATTCTTCAGATACTTCCTTTTTGGCGGCTGATAGTTGGCATCCACCAGAAGCCCCACTGCAGAAATTCTGGATTTGTAAGCAGCCCAGTCCTCTGCTCCCGCGTTATCCTGTTTCATATAGTTCATACAGGCATCGTAGTAGGATTTTTCAATGGCACTTAATTCCTCTTCTGCCATTTCCCCGTTCATGGCTTTTCGGATATTCTTTGTCACCGTATAGGTAGCTTCGTTGTAATCCACGTTGATGACCAGGGGTCTCGCCTTCGGATCCACATTCAGGGCAAAATAACTGTTGACCTCATCCGCATCCGTCGCCTCATATCGGGTATAATCAAAAAGTACACTGATGATCTTCATCACGATTTCCGGATGCTCATACCCTTTTCTCACCACCACGTATTTGTTGTCCCGAAAAGAAGTATAGACATTTTCCGCATCCTGATATTCCGAGGTGAGATAATAAGGCTCCCAGTCAGAATCGGGATCATTTTCATAGCCGTCCATCAGAGGATTGTTCGGCGTCCACCACAGTCCGAAAAAGGCACCGCATTTTCCCTCCACCACCAGATCTCTCAGATTATTCTGGGCACGCAGGGCAAAATTCTGGTCAATAATGCCTCTCTCGTATAATTCCCGCAGACAGGCTATGGCATTTTTGGTTTCCTGGGTCAGGGAACCATAGATCAGGTTTCCGTTTTCGTCCTTCTGCCATCTCTGCGGATAGGCATGAAAGCTGTCAAAAATGGGATTCATGGAATAATTCTCGCTGGTAGTTCCCACCAGGCCGGTATCACATACCAGTCCAACCGGCTCCTCTCCTTCTTCTGCACCCATATGGTTATCCTGAAATGCTTCGATGATATCAAAAGCCTCCTCCAGAGTCGTCGGTTCCGAAAGTCCCAGTTCTTCCATCCAGTCTTTCCGAAGCCAGAGCAGACACGGACCATGATCGATTACCGCCTCCGGAAGCGCCATAAGCCTGCCGTCAAAGGTTCCCGCCCCCAGGAGCTCACCGCCGTAGCTTTCATACATTTCCTTGATCCGGTCAGAGGTACAGGTTTCATACACCTGTGTCAGATCCTCGATCATATTATTCTCAACCAGTTCATTCAGGGTTTCCCTGTCTGAGATCACCAGAATGTCCGGCATGGTACGGTCTTTTACCAGAACGTTTACGTAGTCATCATAACGGTCTTCTCTCTCCATATACGTGTTTTTGTTCTGGATATTCAGCATATTCCGCAGATACCTTGTATAGGCATTATCTTCATAGGTATTTCCCTCCGGAAGGTTGGAGTTATTTGCCCCGCTCATCTGGCCAAGGGTATAGGTTACCATTTCAGGATACTTCCCATAAGGCGTCGTACACGCTTTCTCCCAGTCATCACCAGATACGTCTGCCGCAGTCTCCTGCTCCTGTTTCTTTGGCTCAATATCCTCCTGTTTCCCACAACCAGCTGAAAACATCAGTCCTGCCGTCAGCAGAACTGCCACAAAACCGATTCTATTCTTCACCTTTCTTATCTCCCTTCGGAATCCGCATTTCCACCCGCGTTCCCACTCCTGTTTCACTGAGAATCCGGATGCTGTATTTTTCTCCATAAAGAAGGCAGATACGGTCATTTACATTTTTCAGTCCATATCCTGCTGCCTGATACGTCACAAGGGATTTTGCCTCCTCCGGCTCCATACCCATTCCGTTATCCTCCACAGCCATCAGCACATCATCTCCATCCTGGACAAATGAAAGCTTCAGAATTTTTTCCCCTTCTTCCTTCATGTCCAGACCATGCTCCAGAGCATTTTCCACCACCGGCTGCAAAATGAGTTTTGGTACGATTTCCCCTTTTATGCCTGGGTCCATATCCCAGATGACCTGAAAATCATTGTCATGCATCACAAGCTGAATTTCCAGATATGCCTGGATATTCTGTATACAGTTTTCCACAGTCACCATATCCTGCCCCTTGCTGAGAGCAGTTCGGTAAAAGGTAGACAGTGCAAGTGTCACTTTGCTGATATCCTTCTGTTCACTGCGGATCGCCATCCAGTTTATGATGGAAAGGGAATTATACAGAAAGTGCGGATTAATCTGAGCCGTCAGTGCTTTCAGCTCAAATTCCTTCAGCGCAATCTTGTTTTCATAGACCTCATGGATCAGGCGATCGATTTCTTCCATCATACTGTGAAAGCTTCGGATCAGAAGACCAATCTCATCCTCCGAATCGCTATAGACGGTTACTTCCCGGCTGCCCTGATTGACACGGTTCATATTTTCCGTCAGTTCTTCGATCTTTCTGGTGAAAATCCTGGAAAATGCAAGTCCCAGAACCAGAATGATTCCTGCACACAAAGCGATCAGCGGAATCTCACTGAGCAAAAGCCTGGAAACAGAACTGTTAATTGCGTTCTGTGTCTTATACAGATAAAATGTCCAGCCACAGTCATGGCTTTCACTGCTGACATAGACATAATTTTCCCGTACAGAGTCAAGGATATCTCCGTCATGTTCCTCTCCCGGCAAATCCGAATCCGTCATGTTCTCCTTATGGTAAAGTGTCCTGCCCTCTGCATCCAGAATCAGACCTCCGCAGTCTTCTGTGATGATATTTTGAAAGGGCTGAAATATTTTGTTGTAATCCAGCGTCACACAAAGAACCGCCTCCAGATTCTGTCCCTCATAGATTTTCCGTACCGCGGCAATCTCCGGTTTTTCCTCGTTTACAAGCCACTGTACCTTCACGTCATCGGAAATGAGCCCGCTCCACCATTCTTTTCCTACTTCAGAAAGGGGAACCAGCGTGTATTCATGGCGCACTTTAATACTGGACGCAAACAGCTGAATCTGCAGAATCGCATCATGATAGGATTTAGGCACGGAAAGCAGCGGATCCGCTACCTCCGTGTATTTTTCATAGGCAAGATAATTGTCCATATCCCTGGATTCAATGATCTCATCAATATCCGGCGAATACGTCAGATAATTGAGCAGACTGGTAAAAACCTCAACCTGACTGTCAATACCCTCCCTGGTCTGCTCCAGGATTGAGGACATATCCTCCATCTCATTTTTGCGTATGAGGCTGCTCATACGGCTGTGACTGTACAGAGCAAGGACAATCATCGGCACCAGGCTCGCGACCACAAGAAGGATTGTGAGCTTATGGCGGTATTTCATATTTTTGATTTTACTCTTTATTGTCCCCGATACTCTGTTCATCTTCCCCGTTTCCTTTCCTGTAGGATTCCGGACTGCTTCCGTAATATTCCCGGAAACTCCTGCAGAAATAGGAAACATTCGGGATTCCCACCTGTTCGCTCACCTGGGCCACTTTCATATTGGTAGAGCACAGCAGTTCCTTTGCCTTTTCCATACGAACCACACGAATAAAACGGTTCAGGTTCATGCCCGTCTCCTTTTTGAAAATAAAGCTTAAATACCCGGAAGACAGATATACCTTATCCGCCAGGGTTTCCAGGCTCAGATCTTCATTATAGTGCTGATAAATATAACTTTTCACAGCTGCCACTTCGTCTCTGGAGCCGCTCATGGACTGCTCGATAAAATTCTGATATTCCTGAATGTTCTCTCTTGTAATCGTCAGAATCTGAGCGATGTCGTTACAGTTGTAAAGTCTGTCTATCTCTTTGTCCAGAAGTCTTTCCTCAGAAAACTGGCTTTCCTCAAACAGCTCCTGAATTACGTTGGAAAAAACAAATTTCACATACATGGCAGAAAACTGGGTATTCTTCTGATATTTTTCTGACAGGCAGTTGAAATGCTTCCAGAGCTGTTCCACATCCTTACGACTGATATCTTCCGAAATCTTCTGCATCAGCTGCGAATCCTGGGTCTCATCGTTTACAGGACGGCTCTCATCGTCCTCGCTGGTAAATACATGGGTATCCGGATGGTAAAATTTTTCCTCCATTGCCTGCTCCAGCTGACCGAGGACTTCCGGCAAATCTGTGTGGTCCTCAAATTTCCGGCTGACTGCCAGATGAAATCTTACATGGTAGGATCTCTTTAACTGAAGATAAATCTGCTTTGCCACCAGTTCATAATCACAGTAAATATCATTAAAAAGCAGAATGGACTGCCTGGTATTCAGATTCAGATAGAAAAACTTCCTTCGAAGTTCCTCCTGGATATCCTCCGGCATACTGTCCGGAGCCATATCAAAAAAGGCCTGATCTGTTTCCACAAGGATTGCACAGTGCCACTTGTCCCACTCTTCCAGAGCGATCATCTCCCCGGCTTTTTCCAGAATTTCTTCTTTTCCGGAATAAAGATAGCTCTGGAGAAAATACTGCTGAAGGAAACTCTTTTCTTTTTCAGCCTGCTGCTTTTCCTTTTTTCTGCGGGAAATAGCCATCTTGGCCTTATGCACAGTGTCGTGGAAACGCTCCGGGTCTACAGGCTTTAGCACATAATCGGTCACTCCGTAATGGATTGCCTCCTGGGCAAAAGAAAAATCACTGTAGCCGCTGAAGATCACAATCTGAATCGCATCCGATATTTCCCTTGCTTCCCGCGCCAGCTCCAGCCCATCCATGTGAGGCATCTTGATATCTGTAAGCAAAAGGTCTATATCCTGCATTCTCAGGATATTCAATGCCTGTTTTCCATTGGAGGCTTCATATATTTCCTGTTCTCCTTCTTCTTTTTCCAGAAGGAACTTAATACCCTCGCGTTCAATTTTTTCATCATCCACAATCAATACTCTGTACATTCCCATACTCCATTCCCAACATTTTTCCTGATATTAATAAAGATAGCCCCTGCATAAATGCATGGAACTATCTTTATTTTAACATCACTCTGTCATCTTGAAAAGATGGTATTTAACCTTTGACCGCACCGGCTACTACGCCTTCAATAATGTATTTCTGGCATACCAGATATACAATGATGATCGGAATAATATCGATCATAATACTAGCCATCATCGGTCCCATCTGTACATGTCCAAAGCTTCCGCGGAAATACTGGATTGCCATGGGGATGGTACGGTATTTTTTAATATCCAGAACCAGTGTCGGCAGAAGGTAATCGTTCCATACCCACATCAGTTCCAGAATTGCAGTTGAAATAATGGTCGGTTTCAGAATCGGGATCAGGATTTTAAAATAAACCTGCAAAGGATTACATCCATCGATCAGCGCTGCCTCTTCGATTTCCAGCGGGATTCCCTTTACAAATCCGGTAAACATGAATACTGCCAGTCCGGCACCAAATCCCAGATAAATGATACAGATGTTATACGGTGTATTGAGTTTCAAAGTATCTGCAGTCTTTGCCAGGGTAAACATAACCATCTGGAAAGGTACAACCATACTGAATACGCACAGATAATAAAATGCTTTGGACAGTGCTCCGTTCACACGCACAATATACCATGCACACATGGAGCAGCAAAGCAGGATCAGAACAACTGACATCACGGAAATTACAAGGCTGTACCAGAAGGATTTCAGAAAATCCATCTGTGTTACGCTGGCAACAAAGTTTTTCAAACCATTCCATGTTTCAGAGTTCGGAAGCTGGAACACTCCTGCAGTGGTAATCGCAGATTCTACTTTCAGTGAGTTGAACAGGATCATTACGATCGGATAAATCCAGAGCAGACTGATGATACTCAGAATAATCGTGGCAACAATGCCGGATTTGCTTTTTTTCTCTGTCATTACTGCTGCACCTCCTTAGAAGATGTTGCCTTAAGCTGAATCAATGCGATTGCAACAACCAGGATAAAGAAGATAACGGCCTTTGCCTGTCCGATACCTTTCCACTGTGCACCGCTGCGGGCATAGAAGGTATCATAAATATTAAGTGCCAGTAACTGTGACTGTTTTCCAGGATCGCCGCCGGTCAGAGAGAGGTTCTGGTCGAACATCTTGAATCCGTTTGTCAGTGTCAGGAATGTACAGATCGTAACAGATGGCATGATCATCGGAATCTTAATCTTAAACAGAATCTGTCTGGAGGTCGCGCCGTCAATCTGAGCTGCCTCGATCAGATCCGGGGAAACATTGTTCAGTCCTGCCACATAAATGATCATCATATATCCGATCTGCTGCCACATCAGAAGGATCAGCATACCGATAAAACCGTTTCTGGCGGAAAGTTTCAGAAGAGGCTGTCCCCAGATTGTCAGAAGACCATTGATCAGAGTCTGCCAGATATAACCAAGAACAATACCACCGATCAGGTTCGGCATAAAAAATACAGTACGGAAAATATTGGTTCCCTTATAGCCTTTGGTCAGTGCCAGTGCGATGGAAAATGCCAGCACGTTGATCAGGAGACTGGAAATAAATGCAAATGCCACTGTCAGCCAGAATGAATGGCTGAAGCTGCTGTCCATAAATACTTTTGAATAGTTTGACAGGCCTACGAAGGTAACATCCTTTACTGTGGTGAATTTACAGAATGAAAGATAGATACCCCAGATAAAAGGCCAGAGAAAGCCAATCAGGAATGCTGCCAGAGTCGGCAGGACAAATACAGGCCACCATTTTTTGATAGTTTTACCAACCATCGTATCTCCTCCTTCCAATAAATAAGGTTCAAAACTTAGGAAAGGGGAGGTCAGACACGCTGCCTCCCCTTTAAAGTTCAATCTCTTATTTCAGATTTCGCCGATATATTTTTTGCTTATTCAGCAAGAGCTTTTTCTGTAGCCCATCCATCTACGAATGCGCTTACAACATCATCCCAGGAACCGCCTGCTGCGTATGCAGTAAGAGCAGTACCAACACCATTCTTCCACTCTTCAGACGGCATTGTGGTGAAGTTCCATGATACAGGTGTTAAACCAGCTTCTGTGTACCCTGCATCCTGTTTAACAAATACGTTGTTGGAAGCCTGTGCTGTTTTGAAAGGAATGGTGAAGCCCATGTCATCAGCCATAGACTTTGTACCAGTCTCAGAAGTTACACACCAGTTCATGAAATCCAGAGTAGCCTGAATATCTTCTTCTGCTGCATTCTTATTTACACACCAGAAGTTCTCAGTACCGGTTGCAAGACCTTCGTTTGCATCATCAACGCCGAAGTAAATCGGGATCATAGCAAGCTCATCATCACTGAATGTCTTGGAAAGTTCACCATATTCCCAGGAACCGTTCTGATAGAAGACTGCCTCACTGTTTACAAACTCATTACGGGAATCATCTGCTGTCTTTGCAGAAAGCTCAGCGCCTTCGCATGTAGAATCTGTAATGTACAGATCAAATACGTTCTTGTAGTTGTCAAGGTATGTACCTTTGATAGCGTCTGTGTCATCAACACCATCTTCTTTGTACTCATAGTAAATCGGAAGGTTTGCAAGATGAGTCTTGAATCTCCAGTCAGAGGAGGAATCCATACCAGCACAGGTGAATGCACCCTTGATGCCCAGCTCATCTTTTCTTGCCTGAATGTCGTCAGCAACTTTCTTCAGGTCATCAAAGCTCTTGATGTCATCCAGTGTATATCCTGCTTTTTCCAGTAAAGTCTTGTTTGTGATAAGGCCATAGGACTCGATAACGTATGCAATACCGTCAACTGCATCGCCGTCTTTTACGGTGAAAGCATCAGAGGTAAGCTGAGAATAGATATCAGAGCCAGACAGATCGTAGCAATAATCTTTCCAGTTTTTCAGTCCAACCGGTCCGTTAACCTGGAACAGAGTCGGAGCATCGCTCTTAGCCATTTCAGACTGAAGGGTTGTCTCGTACTGTCCGGATGCTGCAGTAACAACCGTTACCGGAACGCCTGTCTCCTCAGTATAAGCTGCTGCCAGGTTCTGCCATGCTTCATCCTGCTCTGGTTTGAAGTTCAGGTAGTAAACCTTTCCTGCTGCTTCCTCTGCCATAGCCGGAACAGCCGGGATAACAGTTGCTGCCATTAATACAGCCATACCTAATGCGGTCACTTTTTTCATTTTCATGATGTAATCCTCTCCTTTTTAATATGTTTTTTGTTTCCGTCTCAACATATCTATATTTTAGTGTTTCAAAGTTATTTTTGCCATAGTAAAAAATCAAGAAACATGTTCATTTTTCAATTTTTTACGATTTCAGAAAATAAGAGCGGTCCATCCGGACCGCTCTCTTGTTCTTATAATATAAAACGGATTCTCAGGCTTTTCCAACAGAGCCAAAGATTTCCATTTTTTCTTTAACTGTAGCTTTGATTGCATCGAAGCCAGGTGCAAGAAGTTTACGTGGATCGTAGCCTTTGCCCTGCTGATCTTTGCCTTCCTCAATGTATTTACGGGTAGCTGCTGCGAAGGACAGCTGGCACTCGGTATTAACATTGATCTTGGAAACGCCGAGGTCAATTGCTTTCTTGATCATATCAGTCGGGATACCTGTGCCGCCATGAAGAACTAACGGCATATCTCCTGTAAGCTGCTGGATAGCATCCAGAGTCTCAAAGCTTAAGCCTTTCCAGTTAGCCGGATATTTTCCGTGGATGTTACCGATACCTGCTGCCAGGAAATCGATTCCAAGGTCTGCGATCATCTTGCACTCGTTCGGATCTGCGCACTCGCCCATACCGATTACGCCGTCTTCCTCACCGCCGATAGAGCCAACCTCTGCCTCTAAGGACATACCGTGCTCTCTGGTGATCTTAACAAGCTCTTTTGTCTTTGCAACGTTCTCTTCGATCGGATAATGAGAACCGTCGAACATGATGGATGAGAAGCCTGCCTCTACACATTTCAGGCATCCTTCATAGCTGCCGTGATCCAGATGCAGAGCAACCGGAACTGTAATTTTCAGCTCTTCCAGCATTCCGTTTACCATACCAACAACGGTCTTGTATCCAGCCATATATTTACCGGCACCTTCAGAAACACCCAGGATAACCGGGGAGTTTAATTCCTGTGCGGTAAGCAGGATAGCCTTTGTCCACTCAAGGTTGTTAATGTTGAACTGTCCGACTGCATAGTGGCCGGCTTTTGCTTTTTTCAGCATTTCTGTTGCACTTACTAACATGATAAATTCCTCCTATCTTGGGATATGGATTCACTCCATTACCCAGCTATTCCCTAGTTTAACAGATTTCAACCATTTCGTCTACCACTTTGCTGAAAAAATGACTTTTTTTCCAGAAGGTATTCCGGAAGGCGAGAGAATGAAAATATTTTCGCAAAAAAGTTCTTGCATTTTACAGACATTTCCGATATAATAAAACACGGTTCACGGATGGATTCCCGAGTGGCCAAAGGGGGCAGACTGTAAATCTGTTGGCAACGCCTTCGAAGGTTCGAATCCTTCTCCATCCATTCAGACCCAGAGTCGATACTCTGGGTTTTCTTTTTGCCTAAACCAGACATCCAAATGAAAAAGGAGTTTTCGTCATGTTTGCCTATCTCATCGTATGTCCCCTTGTGTTCCTCGCAGGTTTTGTGGATTCCATTGCCGGCGGCGGAGGGCTTATCTCCCTTCCTGCCTATATGTTTGCAGGCCTTCCCGTCCATACAGCCATTGCCACCAACAAAATGAGTTCCGCCATGGGGACCACCGTATCCACCATCCATTTTTTCCGGCAGGGTTATATCAAGTGGAAAATCTGTATTCCCAGTATCCTGGCTGCCATGATCGGCTCCTGGACCGGAGCCCATATCAGCATGGGACTGGACGAGAATATATTGAAAGCCATTATCCTTGTGCTTCTTCCCTTTATTGCCTTCTATGTTATGAAAAAGAAAAAACTGGCCAGCGAAGATTCCGGACAGATCTATACCGGAAAGACCATTTTGCTTTGTTCTGGCGTTTCACTGATTGTGGGGATTTATGATGGTTTGTACGGTCCCGGTACAGGAACCTTCCTGCTTCTTCTCTTTACCGGTCTGTGCCGCTTAAACCTCCAGGATGCAGCCGGAACCACAAAGGTGATCAACCTTACCACCAATCTTTCCGCACTGGCAGTATTTCTGGTAAATGGAAAAGTGCTGCTCCCTCTGGGAATCGCGGCAGGACTGTGCAACATGGCAGGAAATTACCTGGGCAGCCATCGCTTTTCCAAAGATGGAGTCCGCATCGTAAGACCTGTGATTCTCGTTGTACTTGTCATTTTCTTTGTAAAAACAGTCTGGGAACTGCTGTAACAAAAAACCCGCTTCGTCAGCAGATATCTGCCGATCCAGCGGGGTCTTTTTTAATAATTCTCAATTATTTCGGAATATGATCGGATTGCGGCATTTATGGTAGAGAACCATAGCGCCATACGCCGGCATGGTCACCTTTACCACGCCTGCCTTCGCCGTATATTCGTACTCTTCTGTAGTAAAACCATCTCTGTAGGAAAGCATTATCCTGGTCAGGGTGGCGTCCTCCAGGCGGCTGATGCCGGTCTTCCATACTTCAATTTCCACTTCGCGTTCCTCATCGCGATTATTCAGGATGATGATCATTCTCTCATCATGGGAAAACCTTCCATAACAAAGTCCCTGGTAATCATTCCATAAAAACTTCAGCGAACCGTCTCTTAGGAAGTCGTACTTTTTATGGATTCTGATCATCTCACGATGGAAATCTATCATCTGATGATCTTCGTGGCCCCAGGGGTATGTCCTTCTGTTGTCCGGATCCGTAAAGCCGCAGACACCTGCCTCATCTCCATAATAAACCGTCGGCGCACCCGGCCAGGTCATCTGCACCACCACTGCCTCGCGCATGACAGACGGATTAATGTTCTGGGACGCAGCCTCCGCTCCTGCATAGGAAATCCTTCCCACTTTCCGGTTGGTTCTCGTAAGGAACCTGGAATGATCGTGATTGGAAAGCTCATTCATGGAAGTATACAGTGCCGACATGTGCAGAGAACGCATATGGGTTTTCATAGCCCCGATAAAAGCGTCACTGTTTCCGTACAAATCTTCCCTGTACTCATCGCTGTGCTTCTCCATTCCGGTCAGGAACCAGGTAAGCGGCTCCATAAACGCGTCATAGTTCATCACTGTATCCCATTCGTCGCCCATGAGCCATCCTTCCGGATTTCCATAATGCTCCGCCAGAATAATGGCATTGGGATTTGCCTCCTTCACAGCATTTCGGAAATCCTTCCAGAACTGATGGTTAAACTCATTGCTGTGACCCAGATCGGCTGCCACATCCAGTCTCCAGCCATCTACATTGTAAGGTGGAGAAACCCATTTTTTTCCGATCCGCAGGATATCCTCATACAATTCCCTGGATGCCTCATAGTTCAGTTTGGGCAGTGTATCATGTGTCCACCATCCATCATAGGAAGGATTGTACGGCCAGCGGTTTTCATCATAAAAGTTAAAGAAATTCCGGTATGGACTGTCCGCGGAAACATAGGCTCCCTTTGGATATCCCTCCTGATTCTCGTAGATCCGCTCTCTGTCCATCCACTTGTTAAAAGAGCCGCAGTGGTTAAACACTCCGTCCAGGATGATCTTCATACCGCGCCTGTGAATTTCCTCCACAAGCTTTGCAAACAGCTCGTTGCTTGCTTCCAGGTTCCGTTTATCCGTCACACGCCTGATATATTTGGCTGCATGGGCATTTTCCCTGTCCCCGTGATTCAGAAGGCCGCCTTCACAGTCCTCCACGATCTTTCCGTAATGGGGGTCCACATAATCGTAGTCCTGGATATCATATTTATGATTGCTGGGTGATACAAAGATAGGATTCAGATAAAGAACCTCCACACCAAGATCCTGCAGATAATCCAGCTTGTCCCAGATTCCCTGCAGATCACCGCCGTAAAATTCCCGAACGCCCATCACTGCGGGAACCTTATTCCAGTCATCCACTCTGACAGAAGTATCTCCAATATAGTAATACTCTCTGGTTTCCACATCATTTGACGGATCCCCGTTGCAGAAACGATCTACAAATATCTGATACATCACTGCGCCTTTTGCCCACCTCGGGGTATCATAACCCGGATAGATTTCAAAATCCAGACGTTCTTCATGATCCATACAGACACCCTGGTAATTGTAATAGCAGGTAATCCATCCATATATTACTTCAAAATGATAGTGAAGAATCTTCTCTCCCATCACGATTTTTGTCTCGTAATAATCAAATCCATTTGAAGTGTCACGAAGCTCCATTTTCTGCTTCCTGCCTTCATAAACGAGATAAACCATATCCACATTATTCCTCTGAGTCCGAAAACGAATGCTCACGCTTTCTCCCGGCTTCGGCTCTGCAGGACTTCTGTAATACTCGGATCCGTCACTAAACAATGCATCTTTATTCAGCACCGGTCTCATGTTCAGTATATATTGCATTCTTTTGGTAACATCTGTGTTTTCCCGTTCCATTCTTCAACCTCTTTTTCTTAGCTTTGTGAATTATTTTTATTTTAACTTAAATTGTTCATTTTCACAACCTTTAAAGTTCGTTTTCTCTCACAATCTCTGCCCTGAATTCCCGGCGATTTCACCAAAAAAACGCTTTTCCATACAAAGTAAAAAAGACAGCGGGATAAGCTGTCTTTTTTGGAGAAGGTATTTCTTCTTATGGGGTGTAGCAAAAACTATATAATGTATTGGGGGGTTTTTACGGTTTATATAGTACCAT
>JALERH010000083.1 GCA_022764275.1 Blautia sp.
GCCCAGTTCTTTTCCCTGCCTGATGATGGAATCGATCGTCTCAAGGCTTAAATTCAGCTTATGTCCGTACTCAGCCGCCCAGCAGCCTGTACAGTGCAGATTACATGCACTTGTTGGATCCAGAAGAATCGCCCATGGTACGTTACAGTTGTTTTCTGCTGCAGCCTCTTCCTGGCGTGCGCTCCCTTTCAGGCTCGCATTCACGATAAAGTTCTGGAAAAATGCTTTTCGTACACCCGGATCCAGATCATACAGCCTCATGATCAGTTTGTACCAGTTGTTATCTTTGTCCTGAATGACACCTCGGATCGCGTCTCTCTGGCTTTTATACCAGTTCTCCGGAGTTAATTTATCAACCAGTTCCATCAGCTTTGGAATGTTTGTTTCCGGGTCTTTTTCCAGATAGCTCAATCCTTTTGTTACTGCTGCTTCCATAGCAGCCTGTTTTGCCTTGTCTGTCAGTTTCATAATGTTCCTCCTTTGTTCATGCTATGATATCTCTACAACGAAAATTCGTAACCTTTCAGATTTCTTTTTACATGGTTTCTACAGGGTTTATCTATTATAGATTGATTTTCCCCGAAAAAAAACAGACAAAAAAAGGGCTGTGTCTGATTTTCAGACACAGCCCCAAAATTATCCAAATCTTATTTTTCAGTTTTTCCGTCTTTTTTTGCAGTTTTCAATACATTCTCCAGGGTATCACCGTAGAGATCATTTAACCGCCCTGCGTATGCTGACAGGTCGTACTCCATCCCATGCTCCATCCAGTCCAGAAACACACCCACAAAGATACACTTGTGAAAATGCTTCAGAAGCCTTACATTTTCTTCGGAAATCTCCTCTGCTTCCACCACCCTCTCTGCATACTGGTCGATGGTATAGCTGCAGATTTCTCCAAGATATCTCGCAAACGTCTCTCTATTTACAGAACGGTAAATATTCAGCATGGCTTTTTTATTTTCTCCAAGAAGATCCACGATAACATCAAAGCCTTCCAGCAGGGAGTCCATCTCCACTCGCGTTCCAAATATCCTGTCCAGCTCTCTTTTCATGACGTATTCCACAACATCCGGAATATCCCGAAAGTGATAATAAAAAGTATTGCGATTGACCTTGCATCGTTCTACGATATCCTTAACCGTTATCCTGGAAAGTGGTCTCTCATTCAACAGTTCCAGAAGCGCCTGTATGATAAGCTCTTTTGTATGAACAGCCATTTCCCTCATCCTTATCTGTTACTATGCCGGTTGTTCTGTTTCTCTGCCGTACTCTTCTGCGGCATTTCTACAGTTTCGTTAAGTTATTAACGCTTATTATGACATAAAAATAAGAGGATTGCAAGTTCTCCTTTGCGGTTGGCCTGTCTTATCTGGCTGCAAAAGTAATCGTCACTTTAAACAAATCCCCGTCCAGGTACAGTTTGAATTCTCCGCCCTGCAGCTCCGTCAGGCTTTTTGCGATGGAAAGTCCCAGTCCGCTCCCTTCCGTATTTCTGGAAACGTCACCACGGATAAAGCGCTCGGTAAGCTCATCCGCTGAAAAATTCAGAGGCTGTGCAGAGATATTTTTCAGTGAGAAAATCACCTTCTGATTTGCTTTTTTCAGTTCCGCATAAACACGGGTTCCTTCCATGGCATACTTTGTCACGTTGGTGAAAATGTTTTCCAGCACACGCCACATACGCTGCCCATCCGCATAAATCACCGATGGTTCATCTGTAAAATGCACCATCATGGTAAGTCGTTTTTCCTGAAATTTTTCTTCAAATTCTCCGATCACCTGATGAATCATTTCCACAAAATCCAGGTCTGTCATTTCCAGTGTAATATTTCCGGTGCTGGCCTTGGAGGCCTCTACCACATCCTCTGTAAGGACTTTCAAACGCTGGGCTTTTTCCTCCAGGATATCCAGATAACCGCAGATTTTCGGATCCGTAAAATTCTCCCTTTTCAACAGGTCCACATAATTGATGATGGATGTGAGCGGGGTTTTGATATCGTGGGATACGTTGGTGATCAGTTCCGTTTTCATACGCTCGTTTTTCAGGCTGTTTTCCACTGCGGTATCCAGTCCGGAGCCAATGTTATTGATGTATTCCGCCATGGTTTTCTGCTCTCCGGATAGACCGTCCAGAGGAATTTTGTACTGCAGTTCACCTCCGGAAATCCGCGAAAGACCCTCAAGGATACGTTCCTGGCCCTCCGCCCGGCGGATTATATATGCCAGCAATGCCATATCCGCAAAGATCAGAAGCAGAAGGAACACGGCACCTCCGCTAAAGATGATGGCATTGATCAGAAACTGAAACAGAAGGAACAGTCCCACTGCCAGGGTCATTTTAATCTTGCTCCCGGTATTTTTTGCATACAGATCCAGAAAACTCTTTATCTTTCTCCAGATACGCTTTGCCAGACCAATGCACCAGTGAAGGAGGCTTCCTTTCCACAGAATTTTTGCCTTAATCCTTCGTACCAGACTCAGATATCCTGTCAGGAACCAGAATGCCGTCCACACGCCGAAAAGCGCTCCCATAATTCCCAGTACCTGTACATCTCTGGAATTCCACAGGTTGGGATATCTCAGAGCAACCTCCAGCAAAAATACACCAGCAAGCTCTCCGGCAATCACGGTGCAAGCCGAGATTTCCGTAAACCATCTGTCGAAAAAGCACAGATGAATTTCTTCATCCTCCGGTCTTTTTCCGGCTGCTGCCGTAAGCCATATGATTCCCGCCAGGAACAGAAATATCCCCAGGGCAAATTCTATCAGCATCGGCTTTCTCATATCGGAATATTCGGCGTACAGCTTTGCATGATCTGAAAAAGTATCAGAAACAGGAAAGTTCAGATCCACTTTCACCGCAATGACATAGTTTTCCGATGTCGGACTGAATATGCGTCCCGTATGATACCAATCCTCCATGGAGAGTCCCATCCCGGATGCTTCTCCGGATTCCAGATAACCAAGATTTGTTTCACACTCTGAAAGGCGAGGACGCAGTATCATATATGCACCGTCTTCTTTCATATCCTCCAATGACTTTCCTTTTTCCGAATAGTTCTGATAGTCACTGTTGTTTGTATAGATCCGTTGTTTGTTTTCATTCACATACAGATAGGTCAGATTTGTATTTCCTTCCTGATACTTCTGAACCTCTTCCAGTACACGGACATAGTTTTCCATCTGCCCGATCGCACTGTTCAGTGCCTGAAATGCTTCCTCTATTTTGTCATTCCAGTATGAATTTGTATTCAGCACCTCCAGGATACTTTCCGCACCTGCAGGAGCATATTTTTCCCCGATACTTTCTCCTGTATAATTATATACAGACTGATATTCTTCATTGCCCTTTTCATCTGCTATGGAAGTAATCCCGATATGCTCCGTTCCTTCCGCTAACTGACCGTATTTCAGATATTCCTTTGCCTGGTTCGCAGCATCCTCTTCTTTTTCCTCATATTCATCCAGATATTCCTGATCTGTCACGAACCGGAGCTGACCGCTGTCGATTTTACGGATAAAATCCTGATAATAACAGTATTCATATTTTCCATCAGGCTTTACACAAACGAGGATGTTCTTTCCGATATCGTAGAAATCACTACCATATTCCCATCCGCTTTCTGCCCATTTTTCCAAATCCTCCGGTGAATATGCCAGGCCTGATACATCCTTAAAGGTCAGCTGCTTCTCTTCCAGAATCTCCTGCAGATCCACCACTCTTTCGGAAGCTCCTTCTTCTGCGGAAAATACATCCGCATCCCGGATCCAGTTCAGAATATCCTGTGTGCTGCTGTACAATTCCTCCGCAAATTCCGCGGAATCTTCATAACTCACCTCATGCTCCAGCAGATTGATTCCATGCAGGTACATTGCCAGAAAAATTGCCGCACTGCCCGCTGCCATGGCAAGGGCAATGTGAACCACGATGACCCATATACTTTTTACTCCAATACTCCGATATCTTTTCTTTTTCATGTTTTACCCCTTTCTTATTCACGCAGGCGGCATCTGTCATAAGTTTGCCTGCATACCTGCCCTCAGATTTTTTCGACCTTGTATCCCAGTCCCCATACCACCTTCAAATACCTCGGTTCCCGCGGATTGATCTCGATTTTTTCCCGGATGTGCCGGATATGTACCGCCACCGTATTGTCTGCGGCAATGGCCTCCTCATTCCAGATGCTTTCGTAAATCTGATTAATGGAAAAAACTCTGCCCTGATTCCGGATCAGAAGCAGCAGAATATTATACTCAATGGGCGTAAGCTTCACCACTTCTCCGTCTACCGTCACTTCTTTCAGGTCATCGTTCACCATAAGTCCGCCCGTCTCATAAATATGTGCGCCGCTTTTTGCGGATGCAGAACCAAGCTGTGTATAACGGCGAAGCTGTGATTTTACTCTTGCCACCAGTTCCAGCGGATTAAACGGCTTTGTCACATAATCATCTGCTCCCACATTCAGGCCCAGGATTTTGTCTGCATCTTCGGATTTTGCGGAAAGAATAATGATCGGAAGCGGATTTTCTTCCCGGATCTTTAAGGTCGCCCGAATCCCATCCAGCTTCGGCATCATTACATCAATGATTAAAAGATCCACCGCTTCTGTCCGCAGGGTCTTTATTGCCTGCTCTCCGTCATAAGCTTTTAAAATGTGATGGCCTTCCTGCTGCAGATAGATTTCGATTGCCTCTGCAATTGCTTTGTCATCATCGCAAACCAGAATATTTGCCACGTTGTCACCTCCCTCAATATGTTTCCAGAATAACAGACAGTTTTTAAGATGAAAGGGGCAAATTCTTAAGCATTTCTTAATATGCCATCTGTTTTTCCAAAATGTGTGTTGTCAGACATATTTCATAATAACACAACAGGCCCCGTATGACTACGGGACCTGTATCTGTTCTTTCCGAAACATATTATATCCTGCTTCGTTCCAGATATTTTTTAAATTCTTCGTCCGTACATTTCACATAGTGGCTGCCGCTCACATGGTGATACGTGCCTGCACCATAATCAATGCCGGATGTTTTATAATCATAGCTTTCTGCGATACGATTCTTTTCCACAACAGGATTCGGACATGGGATCGCAGAAAGGAGGCTTCTGGTGTAAGGATGCATAGGATTTTCAAATATTTCTTCCGTAGTTCCTGTCTCCAGAAGATGGCCCAGATGGAGTACTCCAATCCGGTCGGAAATATATTTTACCATGGACAGGTCATGAGCAATGAAAAGATATGCAGTACCTGTCTCCTCCTGAATGTCCTTCATCAGGTTAACCACCTGTGCCTGAATCGATACATCCAAGGCGGAAATACACTCA
>JALERH010000144.1 GCA_022764275.1 Blautia sp.
TCTTTTTCTTCCTTCCATAAAATATCACAGTCTGCAACACCCACCAGACTGTCCATAAATACTTCTTTCAGGCGTTCTTCCACATCATTTCGGGATACGCCTTTTTTCAGGATTACCTGCAGAAAACCTCCGCCGCCGGCGCCGCAGACCATTTTACCATCAATCAGATCCTCAATACTTGCAAAAATCTGATTGAGCAGTGTATTACTGCTTCCTGCATCTACCTTCTGGCTTAATTCCCAGTGATAATCCAAAAGCCTGGCAAAACCATCCACATTGCCGCGCTCCAGTTCAAAACGCATCAGAGCTGCCGTCCTCTGGATCTCTTCCAACGCAAACAGGCTGTCCGGTTCCTTTCCCACATAACGCCCGACAACGTCCCGAAGAAGATTTTGCGCCAGACGCCTCTGGCCTGTATAGACCAGGACAAACCTCTCACTTAATTCCTTCCTGGCTTCTTCCGGGACTTCCACATGAACGACTTTAATTTTCTGTTCGATTCCCGGTATGGATGTAATGTATTTCAAACCAGGTGTTACTCCGCCAACCTGGTCCTGCCAGCCGCCGCCAGTAGACATGATCTGCTCCATGGCAAGCACATGGGCATACAGATCATCCTCTGTATATCCGATTCCCATGAATTCGAATACCGCTTTCACGCAAGCTGCGGAAAGGATACTGGAGGTTCCAAGTCCTGAACCCTTGGGGACATTGGTCACTTCCGAATGCATCACAAAACCGCCGCCCAGCCGCTTCAGAATGTCGGTCAGATCATGTCCTTCCTTCGGAATGATCCCGCAGGCCAGAAGACATGCTTTCTGCAGGGCAAAGGGATCAAAAGGATTCCCTGTATCCTGAAGTGGTTCAATGGTATCAAATTCTCCATGAACATCCATATCACGGCTGTCAAATACAATCTTCAGCTCATCAATTCTTTCCAGAGTGACTTCAACCGGTTTTTCGCCATTCAGAAGGATTGCACAGTTTAATACTGTACCTCCATTCTCAATACAGTACGGAGGAGTGTCACTCCAGCCGCCGCCCCAGTTTACACGAAGGGGAAGCTTCACCGTATGTCTGTCTGTTATGATTCTGGCATCTTTGTTATAAGCAAGACTTTGTATCGTAGAATTCAGGATTGCTTTCTGAATGGTATGAAAGCATTCCTGCACCATATTTTCATCTTCCAGTATGGTTCCCAGGTAATAGTAAAGCCTCATCCTTTCACTGAAATCAGCATTTTTCAGGTGTTTGTCCAGCCACTCCTCCTGAATTTTGGAAAGGGATGACATTTTTTTCAGTTCTCTTGCCGGAATATGATTGTGAATCGCTTTCGCAATCTCATCCATCTGAACAAGATCTTCCATATGGTGATTCCACGCAATAATGGCATCCGGATCTGCATCGTGGAATCCGGAGCAAAGAGACTTTTTCTCCGAGTTTTTCCAGACTTCCATGTCACCCTGAGAATGCACCAATGCGTATACATTCAAAGCTGCCGCAAGAGCATCCCCAATCGTATCTGCTTCCGGATAAAGACTGGCTGTCCATAATGTATGAGGCTCATCTCCCCACAGACCGGTCCCAAGCTTTGTCTGGATCTCCTCCAAATCCATGTCAAACAGCCTGTTTTCTTTCGGATTATCTCCAATCCCATAGATACGTACGACAAATTTGCCATTTCGCTGCTTCAAGCCATGAAGAACCACATTATCCGGAATTACCTCGTCACGAATGTCCATATAAGAAAGCAGACAGTTTTTTCCTACTGTCGCCTTACTGTGTACAAAAGACACTTCCAGATAACAGTTCTCACCAATCGTCGCCCTGTCACTGAGCACACTGTTAAAGCCTGATGCCCTACCTGAGATGATGCTGCGGACTGTTTTACTCCATCCGAGATTTTTGTATTCTTCGACCCCGTTATTCATCAGGGCAAGGATCTCTCTGGTTGTCCCAAAATGGATAAACCTGGCCGGTGACAGACGCAGTAACTTCATACGGAAGGGGCGCATGGCATCCCATACTTTTGAACGGGCTTCCATCAGTTCCTCCGAAAACTCCCCTTCCGGTTTCTCCTTATAAAACGCCTCCAGGGTGGCATCCTCTCCTAACGGATAAAGAAAATCCGCATATAAGGAAAGGCGCACATGCTCGTTGACATGTTTGTGATACAATTCCTCTGTTGACACCAGGTTATAAAGAGAATCCATCATTGCCGTGCTGAAAATAACTGCACCGGTGTCAATGTCAACACAATCCTTATCGTTTACAGCGCCCACCTCGCGGAGAGTTTCCACTGACTTTTTCTGTAAACAGCACTTCACATTTCCGTTTTCGCCATTCAGATAAACACCATGGTTCTTACCAGTCTCAACGTGCTCCTTAAAAGAAATCGCGGCGGCTCCATTATTATTGTAATCGATCTGCAAAGGATTAAACAGCAGCAAGACATCTCCGGAAAGTAATACCATACCTTCCCGAATACGGGACGGCACAGAGCTCATGCTGATCATAAACTCATCAAACAAAGTGGCGGCCCGTCCATCCGGAAGCTCATGGGGTACCGGAGAAAAAAGCTTCCCAAGGGCAGAATACTGCGGCACGCGCCTGCTGTCCCCGCCAGAGTGGATGACCAGAACACAAAGATGCTCAAAGGAACCCTCCTGCTCATGAAGATACCTGAGCACCTCCAGCGTTGCCCCGCCGGAACCAACCCGTTTTCCATCGCGGTCCGGAATTACCACAAATTTTGTGGAAGATGGTAAATAATCCTTCCGCTCCTCCAGCTGCTTCCGGAAT
>JALERH010000130.1 GCA_022764275.1 Blautia sp.
TTATCTCATCATCGCAGATTTCTATTTTTATATGTTTACCAAGAGCACTTGCATATTTCTCCAGAACAATTAATGTCGGCACCCTCGTTCCACTTTCAAATCGTGCCAGATTGGATGGCAGAATTCCTGTGATATCCGCGATTTCCTGCTGAGTCATCTTCTGACGGTGTCTTTCTTCTACCAGTTCTTTTATAACCTCCGAAGAGCTATGTAACACCTTCTCCTGGATTTTTTCTGAATAAACGGTCAGTCTTTTCTGCCTGGCTTCTCTTTCCATAATATATTTTTCCACATTTGTCTTCATATCCGGTTCCCCTTTTATTCGCTGTTCCTTCTTTCCTGCATCACCCAGAAACTTTTTTCTGCGTCTGCCTCATAAGTATCAGAATCCTTGCGTTTTTCCCAAAATATGCCCATGTCCGGCCGGCCTCCGTCATTTTGTCATCATTGATTCCTAACAGTGTCCGGCAGGAACTCCATGGGTAATCTTCCGGATGTTCTACCATCTTTGCTTTCACAGGATTCAAATGAATATAACGGATTGTCTGTAAAAAATAATCATCGTCTCTGTTTGCGTATTCCCCTCTCCATCAGATGATAGATTGCACCAGGATACCATATTCTCTTTCTTCTTGCTATATCATTTCCACTTCCTTTTGTATATTGTTTTTTTTAATATTATCATTCATGATTTACTAATAAAAATGAAGTTCTCTTAACGAAACTTTTGACAACTTCATGGAACTATGCCTCCTGTCCTTATATATCTCAGCCTATCCAGTCTGCACATCCCTTATCTCTATCTGCTCGTTTCCAAATTCTTAGGAGAATCATATCATATATGATAATGTATTTCAATATTCTTTCACGATTTTATATTTTTTTAATGTGTCGAGTAGACGCACCCCTTGCGGTCGTGCGCCCCTCACAGAAATTCCGGACGTGCGGCTTTCCCGCATCCGGCTCTTTACGAAACGTATCGTTCACATTTATCATTCGTATACACTGACATATATTCTTGGTCTTACCAATGGGTAACTGTTATCAAGCATATCCAGAAATTCTACCCAGTTATAGCTTTTCTTCTGGCTTCTGCGATTCAGCCAGTAGAACAGGCTCTTCATAACATTGTATCGGAATGCTGTTATTCTTTCTGAATTGTCAGTGATTCCATAGTAATGGAAATAACCAGTCAGTATCTGATTGAGCTTGGAAATGATTTCTTTCACTTTCAGAGTACGCATGCTGCCTATCATCCGGTGTACTTCCCTGCATTTCTTTGCAAACTTCTTCTTACTGGTTTTCCTCTTCACTCTGAATCTGCCGTTCCTGCTCTTGGAACAGTAGTGTGTAAAACCCAGGAATGTAAAAGTTTCCGGTTTTGTTCCCCGTTTCCTGCAATTTTCTTCTGCAAAACGTCCGAACTCTATCAGTCTGCTCTTTTCCTCTTCCAGGCTTAATCCAAAGTGTTCCATCCTATGTTTCAGCCGTTCATAGAACCATTCCGCATCTGATTTGTATTGAAAGCACGCTACGAAGTCGTCAGCGTAGACCACCAGACCTGCATACCCTCTCAGCCTTGGTTTTATCACTTCTTTGAACCACCATACCAGTACATAGTGCATGTATATACATGAGATGACCGGTGAGCAGACAGAACCCTGTCCGCTTCCCTCCTCTGTTTCTTCGAACTGGTAGTCGTTCATAATCCCTGCCTTCAGCATACGCCGCACAAGCCGGGTGATATTCGGATCTTTAATCTTTGATTCTATGAATCGGATAATCCACTCATGATCCAGATGTTGAAAGAACCCGGAAATGTCTGCATCTAATACATAATTGGTCGGCTTTCTTTCCAACATTACGTTCAATTTTCGGATGGCTTTATGACATCCTCTGTTAGGTCTGAACCCCATCATCTCGTCATAGAAATGAGGTTCAAAGACCGCCTCCAAAATCCTTTTCAATGCTTCCTGCACCAGTTTGTCTTCATAACAATAGATACTGAGTGGTCGCATCTTCCCATTATCCTTTGGTATCTCTACCAGTCTTGCCGGTTTGGGCTTGTAGGATTTCTTCTTGAGGCGTTCCACCAGAGATTCCAGATTTCTGTCCAGATTTCTGGCGTATTCTTCCTTGGTGACTCCGTCTATTCCTACTGCTTTATCTCCATCCATTTCTGAATGGCAGCTTTTGAGCATCTCTTTGTTAATGAGATGCCCTAATGACGTAAAGACCATGTTTGGATTCTCTTTTGATAATTGTGATATTCTCGCCAATTTCGTTTCCATTAGTTCTCCTATCTCTGTGTATAGCTAATGTTTCCTCTTTGATATAGTTTCGCAGGCCAGAACTGCGAGGAACAGTTCTCTCTCGACTTCCCTCCGGCATTTATTTGTTCATGCCTTC
>JALERH010000151.1 GCA_022764275.1 Blautia sp.
CAAGCTGCTCATATAATTCTTTCATAATCTCTCCCTTTTTCTTTATAAAATCCCTTTGATGTGACAGACATCCAGCATATACTCCAGGATTTTTTCATCTTCATATCCGAATTCGTCCTTGTTCACCCAGGTGACCTCCGGCTCCCGCCGAAACCAGGTAAGCTGACGTTTGGCAAAGTGCCTGGTATCTCTTTTCAGGATACGGACAGCTTCTTCCAGGGGATTTTCCCCGTCCAGATAAGCAAGGATTTCCTTGTATCCGAGCCCCTGCATGGAAACCATCCCCTGATGACATCCCATGGCTTTCAGGCCTTCCACTTCTTTTACCAGACCATCTGCGAGCATCTCATCCACTCGCCGGTCGATTCGCTCATAAAGAAGCTCCCGTGGAGCATTCAGTACAAAATAAGCAAGATTATACGGGGATTTCCGCTCCTTCTGCTCTTCATTATGGCTGGAAATCGGAGTTTTGTTCTGATGATAAAACTCCAGGGCACGGATCACACGCTTCACATTGTTTGCATGAATCTCCTGCGCGCTTTTTGGGTCCACTTCCCGAAGCATCTGGTGAAGATACTCCGGTCCCCTTTCTTCTGCCAGAGCCTCCAGTTCTTTGCGGTAACCGTCCTCCTGGATAGCCTCTGTAAAATCAATATCCCGCGTCACAGCCTGGATATAAAATCCGGTTCCTCCCACCAGAATGGGGATGTGCCCGTGGGAGTAAATTTTCTCCATGGCGGCCTTTGCCATCTGCTGGAACCTTACAATATGAAATTCTTCGTCCGGCATCAGCTCGTCCACCAAATAATGCGGTACCCCCTGCATCTCCTCCGGCTTGATCTTTGCGGAACCGATATCCATATATTTGTAAATCTGCATGGAATCCGCAGAAATGATTTCTCCTCCAACCGCTTTCGCCAGGGAAATGGAAAGCTTTGTTTTTCCCACTGCTGTCGGACCGGTCAGAACGATCAGGGGCTTTTTCATGGTCTCTTCCAAAATGATCACACAATCCTTTTAAATTTCTTCTCTATTTCTGTCTTTGTCATGGCAATGATTGTCGGCCGTCCATGTGGACAATGGTACGGATTTTCCAGCGTCAGAAGTTCATCAATGAGCTTGTCTGCCTCCTGCGGCGACATTGTATGATTTCCCTTTACAGCCGCCTTACATGCCATCGCTGCCAGCCTTGCCGTGAAAATGTCAAAGGCGTCCTTTTCTCCTTCTCCTGCCAGATGGTCCAGCATTTCCAGAAAAAGTTCCCCCTCGTCAAACCCATATAAATTGGAAGGAACTGCGCTGATACAGTATTCTTTTCCACCAAACGGCTCAATCTCGAAACCGGCTTTTTCAAAATATTGTTTATTTGCGTTTAAGCGGGACTCTTCCTCCATATTAAGTGTCACAACAAGCGGCGGACACAAATACTGGGATTCCACAGTCTGCTCCTGAAAACGTTTCACAAAACGCTCATAGTAAACCTTCTCATGAGCCGCATGCTGGTCAATGATATAGAAGTTATTTTCAAATTCCACCAGCCAGTACGTATCAAAAAGCTGCCCGATCAGCTTATGCCGGCTCCTGGATTCCGGAGCCAGAAGCTTTTCCTCGAAAAGTTCCAGCTGTCTGGGTTCTTCCACCTTGGTCGTTTCGGTCTGAGGCTTTTCAGTGCCAGATTTTTGAGATTCCGGCCTTTCAGGTTTCGGCTCATTTTCACATACAGTGCTTTGGGGAGAATTCATAAGGCTACCCTCAAACAGCTTCTCTTCTTCCTTTGTGAAAGTCTCTGTCTGGTAAGGTGTCTTCTCCCGAAGCACGGAAGGACGCGGATTCTCCTGTAATGGCTGCCGTGGTTCCGGCATAGATGACACAGGTGTTGGTTCCCGTTTCGGTATAGCCTGCGGCGCAGGCTTTTCCCCATAATGCATCTGCTCCCGCCGTTTCACCTCAAATGGCTCCGGCACGGCAGCCCGGGTGACTTTTTCTTCTTTTTCCTGCGGCTCTTCTTTTCCCACGGGAACGACAGGTATCATCTCTTTATGTGTCAGCGCATGACGCACTGCTTCATAAACGCCTTCATAAACCTCAGTTCCTCTTGCAAACCGCACCTCCAGCTTTCTGGGATGAACATTTACATCCAGGTCATTTCCGGTCATCTGGATGTGCAGAGATACGAAAGGAAATTTGTGCTGCATCACAAAGCCCTTGTAGGCATCCTCTATTGCTTTTGTAATAATGTTGTTTTTTACGTATCTGCGATTGATATAGTAGTTTTCAAAGGTACGGTTTCCACGGGAAATTTCCGGTTTTCCCGCATATCCCTCCACCTTCATAAAGTCGTTCTCATAGGAAACTTCCATCAGAGATTTCGTGATATCTCTGCCGTAAATATTATAAATGACATCCTTCACACTGTAATTTCCGGAAGTGTGAAGCTTCACCTGTTTATTCTGAATATACTTAAACGAGATTTCCGGATGGGAAAGGGCAAGCTGCTCCATCATAGTACCGATATAGTTTGCCTCTGTCATATCCGACTTCAGAAACTTGCTTCTTGCCGGGGTATTGTAAAAAAGATTTCGCACCAGAAAGGTGGTTCCCTCCGGTGCTCCCATTTCCTCTATTTTCTGCTGTACGCCGCCCTCGATGACATAACGGACTCCGCTTATGGCATCAGGCGTCTTTGTGATCAGCTCCACCTGTGAAACGGCTGCGATACTGGAAAGTGCCTCCCCTCGAAATCCCAGAGAAGCAATATTTTCCAGATCCTCCACTTTTTCAATCTTGCTGGTAGCATGGCTTAAAAAAGCCACCGGAACCTGATCTGCCTCCATACCGCTCCCGTTATCTGTGATACGGATCATTTTTTTTCCGCCGTCCGCAATTTCAACCGTCACAGCCGTAGCCCCGGCATCAATGGAGTTCTCCACAAGCTCCTTTACCACGGAAGCCGGTCGTTCCACCACCTCGCCGGCTGCGATCTTATCAATGGTATGCTGGTCTAAAACTGCAATTTTTCTCAAAATTTATCACCATCTGTTCTTAATCTTATTCTGAAGGTTATACAGGGTATTCAGTGCTTCCATAGGCGTCAGATTTCCAATATCAATGTTCCGGATTTCTTCAATGATGTCGTTGTCCTGTACCGTATCAAACAGGGACATCTGCGCCATATCTACCTGGTCGTAGACCACCTTCTGCTTTTTCTTCGGTGCGGTCAGATCTTTGACTGCCGCTGTGATGTCAGCATCACTCAGCTCCTCCACCAGCTCCTTCGCCCTCTGAATAACAGAATCCGGAACGCCGGCCAGCTTTGCCACCTGGATTCCGTAGCTCTTGTCAGCGCCGCCCTTTACGATCTTTCGCAGGAAAACAATGTCGTCTCCTTTTTCTTTCACTGCGATGCAGTAGTTGTTTACACCGGAAATTTTTCCCTCCAGCTCCGTCAGCTCATGATAATGGGTCGCAAACAGGGTTTTCGCACCGCAAAGCTTTGTGCTGCTGATATGCTCCACCACTGCCCATGCGATGGAAAGACCGTCGAAGGTACTGGTTCCGCGTCCGATCTCGTCCAGGATCAAAAGGCTTTTGGATGTCGCATTCCGAAGAATATTGGCAACTTCCGTCATCTCCACCATAAACGTACTCTGCCCGCTTGCAAGGTCATCCGACGCACCCACACGGGTAAAAATACGGTCCACAATTCCAATTGTCGCTTTTTCAGCCGGAACAAAGCTTCCCACCTGTGCCATCAGCACGATCAGGGCAGTTTGACGCATATAGGTGGATTTTCCGGCCATATTCGGTCCGGTAATGATGGAAATCCGTTTCTTGCCATTATCCAGATAGGTGTCATTGGGGATGAACATATCATTTTCAATCATCTGCTCCACCACCGGATGACGCCCGTTTTTAATATCGATCACGCCGCCCTCGTTTACTTTGGGACGAACGTAGTTATTTCTCTGGGCAACAAGAGCAAGGGAAGCAAACACATCCAGTGCAGCGATGGCTTTTGCCGTTTTCTGGATCCGGAGCACCTCTTCTCCCACTTTATCCCGGACCTCACTGAAAAGCTCATATTCCAGAGCGTAAAGCTTATCTTCCGCGCCAAGGATCAGGTCTTCCAGTTCTTTCAGCTCATCTGTAATATAACGCTCTGCATTTGCCAGCGTCTGCTTGCGGATATAATTCTCCGGCACCTGATTTTTAAAGGTATTGGTAACCTCAAGGGAGTATCCGAATACACGATTATATTTGATTTTCAGGGATTTGATTCCGGTACGCTCCCGTTCTCTGGCTTCCAGCTCTGTCAGCCACTTTTTGCCATCGGTACGGGAACGGCGGAATTTATCCACGTTCTCATTATAGCCTTCCCGGATGATGCCGCCGTCCTTCTGGGCCAGAGGCGGATCCTCCACAATGGAACGCTTGATCAGATCCGTTACATCCTCCAGGCTGTCCATATCCTCATAAATCTGTTTCAGGATCGGCGCCTGAAAATCCTTCAGAATCTGTTTGATATAAGGAATCATCTCCAGGGAAGAGGCAAACGCCACCATGTCCCTTGGATTAGCGGATTTATAACTGATTCGGCTGATGAGACGTTCCAGATCGTAAACAGGGTTTAAATATTCCCGGATTTCGTCCCGCAGCATAGGTTTTTCGTTTAATTCTTCCAGCGCGGAAAGTCTGCGGTTGATTTCCTCCGCATCGATCAAAGGCTGCTCCACAAGAGAACGCAGCATTCTGGCACCCATCGCTGTTTTCGTTTTATCCAGAACCCAGAGGAGGGAACCTCTTTTCTGTTTTTCCCTTAAAGTCTCCACCAGTTCCAGGTTTCTCCGGCTGGAGCTGTCTATTAACATATATTTTTCAGCAAAATAGGGACGGATGCTGGTCATCTGGGACAGCGCACTTTTCTGAGTTTCCCGAAGATACAGAAAGAGCGCACCTGCAGCAATGATTCCATTATCGTAATCCTGAATTCCAAGCCCTTCCAGATTATTAACATGAAAATGCTCTTTTAACACTCTTCTGCAGGTATCATCATCAAAATACCAGGAATCCAGAGAAAACACACAGATTTTCAGACGATTTTTCAGATCGTCCACATCCACACCGCTCATATAGAACGCATCGTTACAAATAATTTCCGCAGGAGTAAATTTATTGATCTCATCCAGAAGCTTCTGTGCACTTGCCATTTCCGTAAGGAAACAGTCTCCCGTCGTAATATCCGCAATGGCACAGCCAAAACGATCCTCCACAGAAACAATTGACATCAGGTAATTGTTTTTCCCTTCGTCCAGCGATGTGGCATCCAGTGTCGTACCTGGAGTCACGATTCGGATGACTTCACGTTTTACCAGACCTTTTGCTTTTTTCGGGTCTTCCACCTGCTCACAGATGGCAACCTTATGTCCTCGCTCGATCAGCCTGTTGATGTAGGTTTCGGCAGCGTGGTATGGAATTCCGCACATGGGAGCCCGTTCTTTTAGCCCACAGTCTTTACCGGTAAGGGTGAGCTCCAGCTCCTTTGTCACCAGAAGAGCATCGTCGAAAAACATCTCGTAAAAATCTCCCAGCCGGTAAAAAAGGATACAATCCTTATACTCCTCTTTGGTTTTCAGGTATTCCTGCATCATTGGTGATAAAGCCATCTGTTTTTACAAACTCCTTTTAAATATGAATTCTCGAATGCTTTCCAATTCTATC
>JALERH010000158.1 GCA_022764275.1 Blautia sp.
CCATCACATGCATCAACTTACTGGTAAGCAGAAAAAAGGTTTATTATTCATGAGGACGAAAATATGGGGAAACAAGTTGATTTTGAAAAAATGGAGAAATCTGCCAGGATTTGGGACCGGGTCAGAAAAATCATTACTTACATACTGCTGGCGTTCTGGGCACTGATCGTTCTGTTCCCTTTTTACTGGATGATTCTTACGTCTGTAAAGAGCTACAGCTCTTATAACTCGGAGTATATTCCGAAACTGTATACCTTATCACCTACTTTACAGAACTATGTGGATGCATTTACCGCTGTTCCATTGGCAAGATATTTTGTGAATACGCTGATCTTTACCGTTGTAACTACAGCTCTTATGCTGGTGGTAACGGTTCTGGCGGCATATGCCTTTGCCAGGCTGAACTTCCGGGGAAAAAATCTTGCATTTACGATTTTTCTTCCCCTGATGATGATTCCAAATGAACTGGTGATCATCACGAATTACGTGACCATTACAAACCTGGATATGCGAAATACCTATATGGGGCTGATTCTGCCTTCTGTGACATCTGTTTTTTACATTTATCTCCTGAAGGAAAATTTTGAGCAGGTACCGGATCAGCTGTATTACGCGGCGAAGGTAGATGGTACGTCGGACCTGAAATATCTGATGAAGGTCATGGTTCCGATCTGTAAACCGACCATTGTGACCATCACGATCCTGAAGGTCATCGAGTGCTGGAATTCCTATGTATGGCCAAGGCTTATCACAGACGATGAGACCTATTTTCTGGTATCAAACGGAATCCAGGAGATCAGGGAAAATGGTTTTGGCCGTGAAAACATTCCGGCAATGATGGCAGCAGTGGTAGTGATCTCTGTCCCTCTGATCGTGCTGTTTCTGATTTTCAGAAAGAAGATTATGGCAGGTGTGGCGAGAGGAGGTACAAAAGGATGAGCAAGATGCGAAAGAGGACAGGCCTTCTGCTGCTGATGATTACCTGCCTGTGTTTGTTTACCGGATGCCACGGCTCCAAAGGACAGAGTGAGTTTGAGATTCCGGAAGAATTTGATACGTCAAAAAACTATGAGATTACCTTCTGGGCAAAAAATGATACCAACAAGACACAGACGAAAATTTATGAACAGGCCATTGCCGATTTTGAAGAATTGTATCCCAATATCAAGGTGAATCTGCGTCTGTATACGGATTACGGGAAAATCTATAATGATGTGATCACCAATATTTCTACCAATACCACGCCAAATGTCTGCATCACCTATCCGGATCACATTGCAACGTACCTGACGGGAAGTAATTGTGTTGTCCCTCTGGATAACCTGTTCGACAATGAAAAATACGGCCTGGGAGGCAGTGAGCTCGCATACGATTCCCCTTCCAGAGAGAAAATTATCCCGCAGTTCCTATCAGAGTGCTCCATCGGCGGACAGTATTATGCGATTCCGTATATGCGTTCCACAGAAGCCTGCTATGTAAATAAAACATATGTGGAAGCCCTGGGATACACGCTGCCGGAAACTCTTACCTGGGACTTTATCTGGGAGGTTTCCGAGGCTGCAATGGAGAAAGATGAGGACGGCAATTTTCTGGTGAACGGACAGAATGTGCTGATTCCGTTTATCTACAAATCTACGGACAACATGATGATCCAGATGCTGAAGCAGAAAAATGCCGGCTATTCCAACGAAGACGGAGAGATTCAGCTGTTTAATGACACTACAAAAGAACTTTTATACACCATTGCGGAGCATGCAAAAACAGGGGCCTTTTCCACCTTTAAGATATCCAGCTATCCGGCTAACTTTCTGGATGCCGGGCAGTGTATTTTTGCAATCGATTCCACAGCAGGAGCGACCTGGATGGGATCCCATGCACCTCTTTCCGATATCAGCGAAGATAAATTTGTGGAATTTGAGACAGCGGTTATGACCATTCCGCAGTTTGATACGAAAAATCCGCAGATGATCTCCCAGGGACCTTCCATCTGTATTTTTAATAAACAGGATTCCCAGGAGGTTCTGGCTTCCTGGATTTTTGCCCAGTATCTTTTGACAAACGACGTACAGATTGCCTATTCGGAGACAGAGGGCTATGTGCCGGTTACCTCGAAGGCTCAGGAAAGTGAGGAATACAAAGATTATCTGTCCAGGTGCGGGGAGGATGACAGCACTTATTACGAGGTCAAAATAAAAGCATCAAAGCTTCTTCTGGATAATACGGAAAATACATTCGTGACTCCCGTATTCAACGGATCTGCTTCTCTTCGGGATGCTGCCGGTCAGCTGATTGAAAATGTGACGAAATCTGTTCGCAGAAAGCAGGAGGTTAATGACGAATACATTGATAATCTTTATGAAGAAGTGACATCTCTCTATCATCTGGATCAGGGAGGCGGCACGGAAGTTTCGGGTTCCGGCAAAAAGGAGGATCTGGGAGAGCTTCCTGCCACAGCGGTCATTTTGCTGGCATCGCTGGCGGGAGCATGGATTCTGATTATTCTGTATCTTATTTACGGTGCAGTCAAAAAGAAAAGATGCCAAAAAGAGAGAAATAATCTTTGATTTATCTCTGTTTTGCGTTATAATAATGAAAAATTGAAAACCTTTTGAAAGGAGAAAAAAATGAAGAAAATAATTGCACTTTTATTAACACTTTCCCTTACCCTGGTTCCAGGTACTCTGGTTATGGCAGAGGGTGAAGAGGAAGCAGATGTAAAATCCGAAGGTGTCATGACTCATGAGGAGTACATAGCAGCAGATCTGGATACGGAAGTCGTAATCGAGACCTATGTTCAGGCAAAACAGTCCTGGTGGGAGGATAAAGTTACCGTTTACACACAGGATAAGGACGGCGCATACTTCCTGTATGACATGGCATGCTCCGAAGAAGATTATGAGAAACTGAACGTAGGAACAAAGATCAAAGTTACCGGATACAAATCCGAGTGGTCCGGTGAGGTTGAGATCGTAGATGCAACCTTTGAGATCGAAGAAGGCGAGTATATCGCACCGGTAACCGATGTGACAGACCTTCTGGGAAAAGACGAGCTGATCGACCATCAGAATGAATTCGTATCCTTTAAAGGCATGACTGTGGAAGCAGCAGGACAGGACGAGGATGGAAACGATGTACCGTTCTTATACAACTGGGATGGTTCCGGCCAGGACGGCGATGATCTGTACTTCAATGTTTCCCTGAATGGCGAGACCTATACTTTTACCGTAGAATCCTATCTGTGCGACAATACCACAGATGTTTACAAGGCAGTAACAGAGCTGCAGATCGGTGACAAGATTGATATGGAAGGCTTCCTGTACTGGTATGAGGGCGTGAACCCGCACATCACATCTGTGACAGAAGCTGAATAATCAGACAGAGCTTATTGTTTTCTGTGATAGCAAAACCTGTGAGGCGGAAAGTTTCACAGGTTTTTTATTTGACAAAATGGAAATAATACGGTAAAATTATGGAAATAAAGGAGGCGCGCTTATGACAATAGCAGATATGAAAAAACGTAAGAAAGAATTAGGATACACCAATGAAAAAATATCCGAGCTGTCCGGCGTACCGCTTGGAACGGTACAGAAAATTTTTGCAGGTGTGACAGAGTCTCCCAGATATGAAACTTTGCAGGCTTTGGAACGGGTTCTGGGGAGACGGAGTGATATGGTGATGGAGCCTTCGGCTTATTACAGCAGCTTTGCCAAACGACCGGGCGAATATACTACGGAAGATTATTATGCCCTCCCTCCAGACAGAAGGGCAGAGCTGATCAATGGGGAGATCTATGATATGGCATCCCCGTCTCCGCTTCATCAGATGATCTCGACAGAAATATGGCAGGCTTTGAAAAACTACATCCGTTCAAAGAACGGGAAATGTATTCCGATGGTCGCACCCCTGGACGTTTGCCTGGACTGCGATGATAAGACCATGATACAGCCGGATGTGCTGGTTGTCTGTGACCGGAAAAAGATTCTGAATAAGTGTGTGTTTGGAGCACCTGATTTTGTGGTGGAGATTTTCTCAGACTCGACGAAAAAAAAGGATATGTACCTGAAGCTGGATAAATATGCAGATGCAGGTGTTTCTGAATACTGGATGATAGACCCGGAGAGGCAGAAGATCATTGTGTATGACCTGGCTCATGAGGAAATTCCGGCTGTATATGGTTTTCAGTCACAGATTCCGGTGGGAATCTTCGGGGGTGACTGCACCATTGATTTTCAGGAAATCCTGGAATATACAGGTTTTCTGTATGAGAAAAAATAGTGCAGTCTTATTTAATGACCCGGATAAAATGTGCCGGGGGAGAATTTGTTAAAATTAATAGAAGAACGTAAAACACCATAGTTGAATTTTCCTGATATTTCCGATAGATTGAAGGATGAAGCGATCACTTAATATGAGAGACTGGAGGTATTTGTCTTGAAACTGGAGAAATATTATGAAAATCCTGATGTTTTGCATCTTGGTACAGAAAAACCAAGGGCATATTATCTCCCTCTTGACATACAGGGAGAAGAGGAACAGATTTTATTAAACGGGGAATGGGAGTTCGCGTTTTATCCTTCCCCATACGAGGTGCCGGAGAATTTTATATATGATGGGAGTGCAGCAGATTTCTGGAAGGTTTCTGTACCGGCTTGCTGGCAGTACTATGGCGTGGACAGCCATCAATATATCAATATCCGTTACCCGATTCCATATGACCCGCCCTATGTTCCGGCAGAAAATCCCTGTGGAGCTTATCGGAAGCACTTCCACCTGGATAAAAATTCTGTGGGGAAAAAGGTATACTTAAATTTTGAGGGAGTGGATTCCTGTTTTTACCTGTGGGTAAACGGAAGTTTCGTGGGATACAGTCAGGTGTCCCATTCAATAAGCGAGTTTGATATTACTTCCTATATAAGAGAAGGAGAGAACCTTCTTGCGGTCCTGGTTCTGAAATGGTGCGACGGCACCTACCTCGAGGATCAGGATAAGCTTCGGATGTCCGGAATCTTCCGCGATGTTTATCTTCTGGTGCGCCCAGAGAACCATATCCGGGATCTGCGAATCGAAAGTCTGCTGAATGAGGACTTTACCCAGGGGAAAATTGAGATTTCCTGGGATTTTATAGGAGACAAACAGCCGGTGTCTGTTCTTGTACGAAATCAGCAGGGTGAAATCTGCTGCGTCACAGGAGAGGAAAAGCTTATCATTCCGATCGAAACGCCTTCCCTGTGGAGTCCTGAGGTTCCGTATCTGTATCAGCTGGAAATCCGGGCCGGAGAAGAAATAATCCGGGAGGAGACCGGATTTCGTCATATCTGTGTGAAAGATGCGGTCGTTTATGTGAATGGCGTTCCGATTAAAATCAAGGGTGTCAACCGCCACGACAGCGATCCTGAGACCGGATATACCATCAGCCGGGAGCATGCTAAGAGAGATCTTCTCTTAATGAAAAAGCACAATATCAATACCATTCGCACGAGCCATTATCCCAATGCGCCATGGTTTACAAAGCTTTGCGACCATTATGGATTTTATGTGATCAGCGAGAGCGATCTGGAAGCCCACGGAGGAGTTGAACTGGCATGGAAGGATGAAAACCTGGATTACATGAAGAAAATGGCCATCACTGTGGAGAACGAAATGTTTGCGGAAGCTATTCTGGATAGAAACCAGAGAAACGTGATCGTGAACAAGAACCGCCCCTGCATCATTATGTGGTCTCTGGGAAACGAATCCGGGACAAGCCGGTTTATGGAAGCGGCAGGAAGATGGGTGAAAAGCTATGATCCCCATCGGCTTTTGAACTATGAAAGTATTTACCAGTGTGAAGACTTTCCATATGATGCTTCCATGTTGGATGTGTACAGCAGGATGTATCAGGATTTTGACGGAATTAAAGAGTATCTCAAAAAGAATGACCGTCGTCCTTATATGCTTTGTGAGTTTAGCCATGCTATGGGAAACGGTCCCGGAGACCTGGAACAGTATATGGAGATTTTTCTGGAAAATCCCAGGGTTCTTGGCGGATGTGTGTGGGAATGGTGCGACCATGCAGTCTATGATGGAATTGCAGAAAATGGGAAAAAGCGCTTCCTCTACGGAGGAGACTTCGGGGAAGAAGAGCACGACGGAAACTTCTGTGTGGATGGCCTTGTCTACCCTGACCGTAAGGTATCCCCAAGCCTCCTGGAATATAAAAATGTGATCCGGCCGGTCAGAGCGAAGCTGGTGGATGGAGAAAAGGGAATCGTAGAGCTTACAAGCTGGCTGGATGTGCTGCCTCTGGAAGAAGCTCTGGAAATTTGGTATGAGGTAAGTTTAAACGGAGAGGTTACAGAAACCGGAATGGTTCCTGTGGAACACCATCCTGCGAGAGCTTCCATGAAATATGAGATTCCGTATCAAATACCGGAAATACCGGGAATGGTTCACCTGAGACTGCGATACCTCTCAAAAGGAAAAATCCCCTTCATAGAGTCAGGGGAGGAGCTTGGATTTGACCAGCTCTGTATACGGGACGAAAGTCCATTTAAGAGAGTGGTTGAAAAGAAACTGCCAGGAGAAAATGTCAGCACATTTGTGAAATGGGAAGATGACGGACGATATCTCACAATCTGCGGAGAAGATTTTGCCTATCGGTTTGATGAGTTTTACGGTGTCTTTACGTCTCTTGTTTACAGAGGAGAAGAATATCTGCAGAAGCCCGTGGAGTACAATTTTACACGCGCGGAGACAGATAATGACATCTGTATGAAAGATGCGTGGGAGAAAGCCGGTTATTATCACATGAAAAACCGTGTGAAAAAAATCTTTACAGACACTGTCAGAGAATGCTGCATGATCCAGTGCGCGCAGACATTTGCGCCGCTTCACATCCAGAAATGCGTGGAGCTTATCAGTACCTGGAAAATCTCACCGGATGGCAGCATAACCGTTCAGGCGGATGGGTGGCGAAATCCGGTCATGCCGTGGCTGCCGAGATTTGGCATGCGGATGTTCCTGGACAGATCCTTTGAGCAGGTGGACTATCTGGGCTATGGTCCATCGGATGCTTATGTGGATAAGCATCAGGCATCCTGGTTTGGCAGGTTCCATGATGAAGTTTCCAGAATGCATGAGGATTACATCCGTCCTCAGGAAAATGGCAGCCATTTCGGTATATATCAGATTCGGGTAAGCCGGGAGGATGGAAGATGGATGGAAATCTCTTCGATGCAGCCGTTCTCATTTTCCGTTTCCCACTTTACGCAGGAAGCGCTGCGGGAAACAAAGCATAATTTTGAACTGGAAGAATCGCCCTATACGGTTCTTTGCGCGGATTATAAAATGAGCGGTATCGGTTCGGGAAGCTGCGGATATGCTCCCGAATCCAGATACCGCCTGGAGGAAGAAAGATTTTCTTATGAAATGACATTCAGGATGGGGGATTAATCCTCCCCACCTCCTGCACCAGATCTTATTTCAACAAAATCGGTGCCTCCATGTGATGATCAGTTACCAACTTGTA
>JALERH010000171.1 GCA_022764275.1 Blautia sp.
TCGGAAACGTATTTTCAGGGTCAGCACCGGAATGGGGCAAGTTCCTCGGGGCACTTGTATTCTCCATCGCGGTACTTTTAATCTGCCTGGTGGGCGGCGAGCTTTTCACCGGAAATAACCTGGTTATGGCTTTTGGCGCATATGACAAGAGCGTATCCTGGGGCGACGCCGGAAAAGTATGGCTGGTCAGCTACCTTGGAAACTTTGTGGGATGTCTGATTTTTGCACTGATTTTCGTAGGTGCAGGTGCATCCGGCACAGCAGATTATTTTGCAGGTTTTATCAACAACAAGTTGACCATTCCAATGGGACAGATGTTCTTCCGTGCAATTCTGTGTAACTTCTTTGTATGCTGCGGCGTTCTCTGCGGCATCAAGCTGAAGAGTGAGGCAGGAAAGTTCCTGATGATCGTAATGTGTATCTCAGGCTTCGTTGTAAGTGGTTTTGAGCACTGCATTGCAAACATGGGAATTTTCGTAACATCCTTCTGTCTGGTAGACGGATTGTCCATCGGTCTGATGCTGAAGAGCATGGTGATCGTAACACTTGGAAATATGATTGGCGGTGCCGTACTTCTGGCATGGCCGCTTAGAAAGATGAGTGCAGACAAATAATGGCAAAAGCTTTATACATAGCTGAGAAGCCCAGTGTGGCTCAGGAATTTGCGAAAGCTTTACACATTAACGGACAAAGACGGGATGGCTATCTGGAGTCTGAGACTTCCGTGGTGACCTGGTGTGTCGGACACCTGGTCACCATGAGCTACCCGGAAAAATACGATATCAAATATAAAAGGTGGAGTCTCGATACCCTGCCTTTTTTGCCGCGCGAATTTAAGTACGAAGTGATTCCGGGCGTGGAAAAACAGTTCAATATTGTGAAGGGACTGCTGAACCGGCAGGATGTGGATACCATTTACGTGTGTACTGACTCCGGGCGTGAGGGAGAATATATTTACCGTCTGGTAGCCCAGATGGCGGGTGTGAAGGATAAAAAACAGAAACGTGTCTGGATCGATTCCCAGACAGAAGAGGAGATTCTGCGTGGCATCCGTGAAGCAAAGGATATTTCAGAATACGACAATCTGGCCGCTTCCGCCTATTTACGTGCAAAAGAAGATTATCTCATGGGAATCAATTTTTCCCGTGTGCTGACGCTTAGGTACGGAAACAGTGTTTCCAATTATTTAGGCTCCAAATATCAGGCTATTTCCGTCGGACGTGTCATGACCTGCGTCCTGGGAATGGTGGTGAGACGGGAGAGAGAAATACGGGCGTTTGTGAAAACGCCGTTTTACAGGGTGGTGAACAGCATTGCCCTTGAGGGAGAAAGCTTTGACGGAGAATGGAGAGCTGTGGAAGGCAGCCGTTATTTCCAGTCTCCGGCTTTATATAAAGAAAACGGATTTAAGAAAAAAGAGGACGCCGAAAAGCTCATTTCAGAGCTGGGCGTCACACAACCCCTTACCTGCACGGTGGACAAAATCGAGCGGAAAAAGGAAAATAAAAACCCGCCTCTTTTGTTTAACCTGGCTGAGCTTCAGAACGTATGCTCCAAGCTGTTTAAGATCAGCCCGGACGAGACCCTTTCCATTGTGCAGGAGTTATATGAGAAAAAGCTGGTAACCTATCCCAGAACGGATGCCAGAGTTCTGTCCACGGCGGTGGCAAAGGAGATTTATAAAAATATTTCCGGACTGAAGAATTACGCTCCCGCCGCAGACGCTGCCAGGGAGGCTCTGGAGATGGGCACATACAAAAGCATAGCCAAAACCCGGTACACAAATGACAAGCAGATCACAGACCATTATGCCATTATCCCTACGGGACAGGGACTCTCTGCACTGGGCAGTCTTTCCCTGACGGCACAGAGGGTATATGAGACCATTGTGCGGCGTTTTCTGTGTATTTTTTATCCGCCTGCTGTTTATCAGAAGGTTTCCCTGGTGACAAAGATGGAAAATGAATCCTTCTTTTCCTCCTTTAAAGTGCTTGTGAGTGAGGGGTACCTGAGGATCGCAGCCAATTCTTTTGCGCGGAAAAAAGCCGTTGAGGGAGAAAAGACGCAGGAGGCGGACGGCGAGACAGAAATTTCCTGTGATGAGGCTTTGCTGAACGCATTGCAGAGATTAAAAAAAGGTGATATACTTTCTTCAAATGGCCTTGGCATCAAAGAGGGGGAGACATCTCCACCCAAGCGTTACAACTCCGGTTCCATGATTCTGGCGATGGAGAATGCCGGGCAGCTCATTGAGGATGAGGAGCTCAGGGCGCAGATCAAGGGAAGCGGAATCGGTACCAGTGCCACGCGGGCGGAGATCCTGAAAAAACTGTTTCATATCAAATATCTGTCCCTGAATAAAAAAACACAGGTGATCACGCCGACACTTCTGGGGGAAATGATCTACGATGTGGTCAATTGTTCCATCCGGCAGCTTTTAAACCCGGAGCTTACAGCAAGCTGGGAAAAGGGTCTTACCTATGTGGCAGAGGGCAGTATCACGGAGCAGGAATATATGGATAAGCTGGAGCATTTTGTCCGCATCCGGACCAATCAGGTGGAAGCGAGCAATTACCAGTATGCCCTGAGGCAGTTTTTTGATTCTGCAGCGCAGTATTATAAGAAGCCGGAAAAAACATCGGCGGCTTCAAAACGAGGAGGAAAAAAGTCATGATGAAAGATTTTACCATTGCAAATCTTCTGGATTTAAATGAGACCATTGCAAAAGAGCTTTTTGAAGGGAAAACATATCCCTGGGAAGTCCTTCCGGAAATTGGAGATTTCATTGTCAAACTGGGAAAAACACTGGATCCGGCAGAGTATGATTACCATGAGGGAGATATCTGGATTGCAAAATCCGCAAAGGTTGCACCGACTGCCTGCATCAATGGACCGGCCATCATCGGAAAAGAGACCGAAGTCCGCCACTGCGCATTTATCCGTGGAAAAGCTCTTGTGGGTGAAGGCTGTGTGGTAGGCAATTCTACAGAACTGAAAAACGTCGTCCTTTTTAATAAGGTTCAGGTACCTCACTATAATTATGTGGGAGATGCAGTCCTGGGTTATAAGTCCCACATGGGTGCCGGCTCCATCTGCTCCAATGTGAAGTCTGACAAAAAGCTGGTTGTGGTAAAAGACGGTGAGGAAAAGATCGAAACAGGATTAAAGAAATTCGGCGCCATGCTGGGAGATAATGTGGAAGTCGGCTGCGGCTCTGTCCTGAATCCTGGTACGGTGATCGGCAGAAACTCCAACATTTATCCCCTTTCACCGGTAAGAGGATGTGTACCGGCGAACAGCATTTATAAAAATAAAGACGAGATCGTGGCAAAACAGTAAGGATATCAGATCCTCAGATTGAAAAGATCAGTTTTCTGAGGATTACAATGACGGCGATGTGCACCGGGTAAAAGGCGTAGAAGAAATATTTCATCCCTTTTCCCCGGATAAAGCCGCGTTTTCCGTTATACATATTGATGGGAAGGAAGGCAAAGCACGCTTTCCATTCATAGGACAGCCAGGCGCTTCCAATCAGAGCCTGTGCAGGCTTGTGGTCGTGCAGCCAGAACATGATCAGAAGGAATACGTAGCCTTTCCAGCCATAGTCTGCCTTCAGATACCAGGAAGCTGCAAAAAGGGCTGCCATGCTAAGAAGCTGCAGGAGCTCGTTTTCTTTGAAGTGATCAATGGCACAGAAAGCGAGATAACCCAGAAACAATGTGAAAAACACATTCTGCTTGTCCGGATACAAAAGAGTGCTGTTCTGGGCAAGATTCCACGGGATTTCAGAAATACAGGCGAAAATCAAAAGATTGCGGCCGTATTTTTTTCGATCATGGGTGTGCCAAAAGCCTTCCACCAGGAGAAAACAGAAGATGGGAAAGGCAATTCTTCCGATATCGCGGAAAATGCGGTAAAGGGAGTAGCTGCTTCCTCCAAACGAAAAAAGGGGAACGGTGGCGGGCCCGTAATGGCGCAGCAGATGAGCACCTGTATGGTCTATGAGCATGGTGAGCATCGCCAGCACCTTCAGGGCGCTGCCGCTTAAAATCCGGCATTTTTCCGGTAAAAAAGAGCTTGCTGTATATTCAGACATAAAAATTTCCTGCTTTCTTTATGAGATGCATTCTATTCTAACACATGTATACAGGGATTTCTATGGATTTCAGAAATGTATGGAAAAAAATCCTCCAACATTTTCTATATGATTTTACAAAATATGACTGGACGAATGGCACATTTTGTGAGAAAATAATGCCAGGTTGTTAGGTCTTTAACAACGACATAAGTCAATTAATACTGAAAGGAGTCTTAAAATGATTTACACTAAGGAAGTTGAAAACATGTGTCCTGTAGCTAAGGGCGCAAAACATGAACCAGCTCCAATTCCGGAAGAAGGAAAATGGGTTCATTCCAAAAAAATTGAAGATATCTCAGGTTTCACACATGGCGTTGGCTGGTGTGCTCCACAGCAGGGTGCATGTAAGCTGTCTTTAAACGTTAAGAATGGTGTGATCGAGGAAGCACTCGTTGAGACCATCGGATGTTCCGGTATGACTCATTCCGCAGCTATGGCTGCTGAGATCCTTCAGGGAAAAACCATCCTGGAAGCTTTAAATACTGACTTAGTATGTGATGCAATCAATACAGCAATGAGAGAACTGTTCCTTCAGATCGTTTACGGACGTACTCAGAGTGCATTCTCCGATGACGGTCTTGCAGTTGGTGCAGGTCTTGAGGACCTTGGAAAAGGACTTCGTTCTCAGGTTGGTACCATGTATGCAACAAAGGAAAAAGGCGTTCGTTATCTGGAAATGGCAGAAGGCTATGTAACAGGTATCGCTCTTGACGAGGACAATGAGGTTATTGGTTATCAGTTCGTTTCTCTTGGAAAAATGACTGACTTCATCAAAAAAGGCGACGATCCTAACACCGCATGGGAAAAAGCAAAAGGTCAGTATGGCCGTGTAGCAGATGCTGTTAAGATTATCGACCCGAGACAAGAGTAACAGGAAACGAAAGGAGACGAACGAAAATGGCATTATTTGAAAGTTATGAGAGAAGAATTGACCAGATCAATGCTGTATTAAACAGCTATGGAATCAGCTCCATCGAAGAAGCTGAGAAAATTACAAAAGATGCTGGACTTGACGTTTACGAGCAGGTAAAGAAAATCCAGCCGATCTGTTTTGAGAATGCCTGCTGGGCTTACACAGTAGGTGCTGCAATCGCAATCAAAAAAGGTTGCAGAAGAGCTGCTGACGCTGCTGCTGCAATCGGTGAAGGCCTTCAGGCTTTCTGTATTCCGGGTTCCGTTGCTGACCACAGAAAAGTAGGTCTTGGACATGGCAACCTTGGTAAAATGTTACTGGAAGAAGAGACCGAGTGCTTCTGCTTCTTAGCTGGACATGAGTCCTTCGCAGCTGCTGAGGGTGCTATCGGTATCGCTGAGAAAGCTAACAAAGTACGTCAGAAACCATTACGTGTTATCCTGAACGGTCTTGGAAAAGATGCTGCTCAGATCATTTCCCGTATCAACGGCTTTACTTTCGTAGAGACCAAATATGATTACAAAGAAGCAAAATTAAACATCGTTTACGAGAAACCATACTCCAATGGTATCCGTGCGACTGTTAAATGCTACGGTGCAGATGACGTTCAGGAAGGTGTTGCAATCATGCATCATGAGAACGTTGGTGTTTCCATCACCGGTAACTCCACCAACCCGACCCGTTTCCAGCATCCGGTTGCAGGTACATACAAGAAAGAATGTATCGAGCAGGGTAAGAAATACTTCTCCGTTGCTTCCGGCGGTGGTACAGGACGTACCCTTCATCCGGACAACATGGCAGCAGGTCCTGCTTCCTACGGTATGACCGATACATTAGGACGTATGCACTCTGACGCTCAGTTTGCTGGTTCTTCTTCCGTACCGGCTCACGTAGAGATGATGGGTCTGATCGGTATGGGCAACAACCCGATGGTAGGTGCTACCGTTGCTGTTGCTGTATCCGTAGAGGAAGCTGCTAAGGCTGGCAAGTTCTAAAGAATGTATTAAAATCAATGGTTTAAGCATTCGATAACATATGTAAAAACGTGTAAAAATTAAGTTGTTTGAACACTATTTGCACACTGTTTTAACACATTCGTTTGCACACAATTTGAGGGCTCTCAGTAATACTGGGGCCCTCATTTTAACTTCTCGATATCCGCCCTGAGCCATTCAATATCTCTGTCAGTCTGTGCCGATTCTATCTTCATTATTTGGGCCTATACGAAAAAAGCTTCCTGCCTGTAGAAAATATTTGGGGATTTAGAGGGAAAACAGGACATTTTAGATGCCTATAGGACCTATGGCGACGAAAATTTGTTCCCAGACCCAGAAAACCAGTGAATTCTGGGTCTGGAGCTCATACTTTTTCGATATAGAGAAAATTTCGGTTAAAATACACATATTTTCACCTGATTTTGAGGAATATTGGGTCTGGACAAAACTTGATTTTTATCTGTGCCCAATAAGACTGCCATTCTTCCGATACCGGTTCCTGCACCTGACGCAGGTGCGAAAAATAACGGGCATATACCATTTATTCTGAAAATCTTACGAACCAAATTAATCCTTCTTACATGCATCCTCCCGGGCAAGCAGTGATGCCAGCATATCACCAAGCGTCATAAGGTCAGCAGACAGTACTGCCAGCTCTTTCTCGTCGAGGCATTCGGAAAGCTTGCAGGCGATGGAAGATAATAAAAATAAATTAGAACAGCGATTCATTTCAAAATGTCCTTTGTGATTTTAATATAAGATATGCACAAAGAATCATGATAGTTCCTGACAGAGAATGACGCACAAGCGTACCGGACTTATCAGGAAATGGCAGTCGGATCGGCAAACAATCCGATGTCGGGAGGACAATAAGAAAACATCATAAAGCTTATTCCGAGCAGACATATTACAATCCATAAAAGGCACGCAAAATTCTGGAATCTGCATGTCAAAGTAAAACGATATATGAAATAAAATGAGAGGACCACGCTTAATACGAATGTCCCGATATCCAGGGCAAGGACATTGTATCCCAGGATTCCGGTGTAAGTGTAGAAAAGAACAGGAATCAGAAGTACCCCGATCAATATACCGGCTGCAAATGCAGAAGTAATGCAGGGATAATCACTTTTTTGCGTTGGAATCGCAATCAGGGAATACAGGAGCATAGGAAAGTAAAGAAGCTTTATATGCTCCCAGGTGGATTCGTTTACGGGCGACAGCAGTCCGACTATAAAATTGCTGCCTGACCATTCGTAGAAAAAATGGGAAAGAGAACCGAGTATCAGTACAAATACCGTTCCGGTAAGGATGTAAGACTTCAACTGTTTCATGGCATTCACCTCAGTCACAGTATATTCGGAGAGACAGTTTTTTATTCAGAAGAGAACTCCATATTACAATTTAAGTATATGAATAGACTATAATAAACAAAAAAGAGGATCGCGGAACACTTTCTGAAGTTGTTTTGAAGTTGATAATGCAAAACAACTGTGGTAAACTTAAAATCAGTCAGAGCATTGTAGGAGGTTGACAGAAGAAATGGCAAAAGAAGCGAAGACAAATGCGATGAGGATGCTGGACCGTCAGAAGGTGAAATATGAGGCCCTGACCTATGAATGTGATGAATTTATTGATGGAATTCATTGTGCGGATCTGACCGGGGCGCCATATGACCAGTCCTTTAAAACACTTGTGATGGAAGGGAAGAGCGGCGGCTATTACGTTTTTGTGGTCCCGATTGAAAAAGAGGTGGACCGTAAGGCTGCAGCGAAGGCTGTAGGTGAGAAGACTGTGGATATGATCCATGTGAAAGACATTACCAGGATTACCGGATATGTGCGTGGCGGCTGCAGTCCGCTTGGAATGAAAAAAGCATTTCCCACGGTTTTCGATGCATCTGCAGGGAACTTTTCCGAAATCTACGTAAGCGGCGGACGGATCGGACTGACGCTGAAGGTGCCGGTTGACGAGCTGCTTTCCGTCACAAATGGGAAACTGGCAGATATTACCATGAAAGAGTGATAAGGAGGAAGAGATGAAATGAAAGAGAAAAAAGTATTCAGAAGACTTTTAGCTGTCCTTTTGACAGCAGTCATGCTGGCTGCATGCGCAGTTCCTTCATTTGCTGCGACGCAGACCTACACCAGAAAGATCAGCGCCACGATCAATGCAGGAAGCTGTTATCATATCGTAAATACGGATATCAGCGGAAATAAGATCGCACAGTATACTTACCGTATTGTTCCACAGACAAAAGATACCCGATATGACATTGTATTTGTAAAAAATGGGGTTGCAGTTGCCACAGCAGAATGCCGGAATGATTCCGGAAGTATCACCAGCACTTCATACCTGAAGACGAGTACTTCTTCCAATTCCGGACTTGTTGCCTGCATTTATGTAAAATCCGGAAAGATTAAGATGAGTGTGAGCTATAAGTCTGCAAACCCCAATAAGACCGCAAAACTGACATTCCAGAAGCAGTCTTCCAGCCACAGACCGTTAAAATCTGTCACGGTGAAAAGTGGTCACAAAGTTTATTTACAGAGAAAGCGTGGAAATGTTGCTTCCACACCGGTGATCTTTTCTGCGAAGAAGGGTGTCATTGTAAAAAGAACACTGAACAGCAAATCCTATGAAACTTATGATTTCAGGGCAAACAGCCTGACTTTCAGGAGCATTACGAGTCAGAAGGTAATGGCAGGCAGATCCATCAAATATGATTCTCTGAACGGAAAATCAAAATATGTCATGCTGCTGCTGCCAGGTAAATATTCCGGAGTGATAACTCCGATAAAGGGTACATCCGCAGCCATTCTGTATCCATCGGATTGTATGAGCATCACAGCAGTAGTAAAATAAAATGATAAGAAAAAGCGTTCCCAATCGATCATGATTCGGAACGCTTTTTTAACGTCCAGGGGACGTCCGTTGTTTAGTTGTCGTTTGCGTCTTCTTCGTTTACTTCATAAACATGACGTTTCTTAGCCATTTCATCGCTTGCCAGATATTCGTCGTATGTTGTGATCTTGTCGATCAGAACTCCGTTTGGCAGGATTTCCATGATACGGTTGGCTGTGGTCTGTACAAACTGGTGGTCATGGGAGGTGAAAAGAATAACTCCCGGGAACTTGATCAGACCATTGTTCAGGGCTGTAATAGATTCCATATCCAGGTGGTTGGTGGGCTCATCCAGAAGCAGAATGTTGGCTCCGGAGATCATCATTTTGGAAAGAAGGCAGCGAACCTTTTCTCCACCGGAAAGCACCCGGACACGTTTTACACCATCCTCACCCGGGAAAAGCATACGGCCAAGGAAGCCTCTTACATAGGTGGCATCCTTAATCTCGGAATACTGGGTCAGCCAGTCAGTAATCGTCAGGTCATTATCAAATTCTTTGGTGTTATCCTTCGGGAAATATGCCTGGGAGGTAGTGACACCCCATTTATAATTACCTTCATCCGGCTCCATCTCGCCCATGAGAATCTTAAACAGGGTAGTGGTGGCCTGCTCATTTGCACCTACAAATGCAACCTTGTCATCGTGCCCCAGGGTAAAGGAAATATTGTCCAGAACCTTCACACCATCAATGGTCTTGGAAAGGTTTTCTACCATAAGAACCTCGTTGCCGATCTCACGGTTCGGACGAAAATCAATATATGGATACTTACGGCTGGACGGACGCATTTCGTCAAGCTGGATTTTCTCCAGGGCTCTTTTTCGGGAGGTTGCCTGCTTGGATTTGGAAGCATTGGCGCTGAATCGGGAAATAAATTCCTGCAGCTCCTTGATCTTTTCTTCTTTTTTCTTATTGGCTTCCTTCATCTGTTTGATCAGAAGCTGGCTGGATTCATACCAGAAATCATAGTTTCCGGCATAAAGCTGAATCTTTCCGTAATCGATATCTGCGGTCTGGGTACATACTTTATTCAAAAAGTAACGGTCATGGGAAACCACGATGACGGTGTTGTCAAAATTGATCAGGAACTCTTCAAGCCACTCGATGGCAGGAAGATCCAGGTGGTTGGTAGGCTCGTCCAGAAGAAGGATATCCGGATTGCCGAACAGGGCCTGGGCAAGAAGAACCTTTACCTTCATACTGCCTGTCAGGTCAGCCATCTGTGTATAGTGATACTCGGTATCCACACCAAGACCATTCAGAAGAGTAGCGGCATCGGATTCGGCTTCCCATCCGTTCATTTCTGCAAACTCACCTTCAAGCTCGCTGGCACGGATGCCGTCTTCATCGGTGAAGTCCTCTTTTGCATAAATGGCTTCTTTTTCTTTCATGATCTCATACAGTCTGGCATTTCCCATGATAACGGTATCCAGAACCGGGTATGCATCGTATTTGAAATGGTCCTGCTGCAGGAAGGAGAGACGCTGCCCCGGTGTGATTACCACATCCCCCTTGGTCGGCTCAAGCTGTCCGGAAAGAATTTTCAGAAAGGTGGATTTACCGGCTCCGTTTGCACCGATCAGGCCATAACAGTTGCCCTCTGTAAACTTGATGTTAACATCCTCAAAAAGCGCCTTTTTTCCAACGCGCAAAGTAATATTGTTTGCTGAAATCATATCTTACCTCTTTTTTATTCTGCGTTATTTTTCCATGAAAAACTACTTATTTCAGTATAGCCGATTTTCATTTTATCGTAAACTGGGAAATTTGCAAGAATTATTTTGGTTTTTCCATACATTTTATAGCAGAAAGCTGTCAATCCTTCCCTTTACAAAGGAAAGAACGCCTGTTATAATAATTTCTAATGCGCTTACGGATGAAAAAGCGCATTTTTAAAAGCTTTGAAAGGCACTTTAATTCTTACAGAAGTATGATACGAAGATAGGATGAAAGAAGATGAAAAATACACAGATTTATCTTACTGGCTTCATGGGAACAGGAAAAAGTACGATTTCCAGATGTCTGCATGAAGTTTACGGACTGGAACAGATCGAGATGGACGAGCAGATCGTAAAAGAAGAGGGCATGCCCATTTCGGAGATTTTCCGTGTGAATGGGGAGGAATATTTCCGAGGCCTGGAAACAGCCCTGGTCAGACGTCTTTCCGGGATGGAAAACGTGGTGGTTTCCTGCGGCGGCGGCACTGTGATGCGCCAGTGCAACGTGGATGAGATGAAAAAAAACGGCAGGATCGTCCTGCTTACTGCCTCCCCTCGTACGATTTATGAAAGAGTGCGGTATACTCACAATCGTCCGCTTTTGGAGGGAAACATGAATGAGGATTATATCCGCAGCCTGATGGAAGCCAGGCGGCCGAAATACGAAGCGGCAGCCGACATTACAGTAAAAACGGATGGGCGCAGTGCAGAGGATATTTGCAGGGAAATCATGGAAAAGCTGGCATAGCAGCAGGAAATAACATTATCATATTTAGAAAGAAGTGATCAAATGAGCGCAATAATGGAAACACTGACAAACATTATGTCTGAAAATCTCTGGGCAGCGCCTCTTTTAAGTCTGGTGGCGGGAATCATCACCTCCTTTACTCCCTGTTCTCTGGCTACAGTACCAATGGTACTGACCTGTGTGGGGGCAACGAAAGCGAAACCGGCGAAAGCATTCCGGCTTTCTCTGACTATGGCACTTGGAATGGCAGTTACCTTTGGAATTTTTGGCTCCGTGGCATCTGTGATCGGTCACCTTATGCATGAAGCAGGGCACTGGTGGACCACCCTGATGGGAGTTTTGATGATCCTGATGGCTCTTCAGGTATTTGGCGTGGTCAATATCATGCCCCATGTTCATATCTCTGAAAAGAATACAAAAAAAGGATATGTGGGAGCATTTTTTACCGGAGCGCTTGGCGGCGTTTTCGCTTCACATTGTGCAATCCCGGTGATGGTGGCGCTTTTGGCACTGGTGGCAAAGCTGGGGAGAAATGCCTGGTGGGGTGTCCTTCTTATGGTACTCTATGCTCTGGGCCACAGTATTCTGCTGCTTGCTGCCGGTACCGGTTACAGCTATGTAAACAGAGCAATTGAGAATCCGAAGTTTGCTGCAGTCAGCAAATGGCTTCGGTACATTCTGGGTATTGTGATTCTTCTGGTTGGTATTGTGTTGATTTTTGGTGAAAAATAAATGTAAATTATTGAAATTTCCCCTGAAAATTGTTATAATTTCTTTATTATTATGTAAGGAACCTGACAAAGACATTAATTGATCCGAGGCAATACGATGATAGGAACAGAGAGGTAACAAAAAACATGTTTATTACAAGAGAGTGTGATTATGCGGTGAGAGTGCTTCGTGCACTGGCGGGGGAATCACGGCTTAGTGTGAATGAAATCTGTGAGAAAGAATCCATTACAGCTCCCTTTGCCTACAAAATATTAAAGAAACTTCAGAAATCAGGGATTGTAAAAGGCTATCGCGGCGTGCACGGCGGTTATGCACTGAACAGAGAGCTGGATCAGCTTACACTTTATGATGTCTATACCGCCATTGATCCGGATCTCTTTATCATTGAATGTATGAATCCCGTCAATGTGTGCATCCGGGATGGGCAGAATGGTGCACCGTGCCTGGTACACAGAGAGCTTGCCGAGATTCAGAGCGAGCTCTGGAGCATGCTCCGCAGAAAATCACTGAAAAATATTTTATATACCGAATAAAAACTGCCGGCAGGAAGGTTTCCCCTGCCGGCTTTTGTATGCAATAAGATACAAAAAAAGCCCAAACAAAATGGACATATTTTGAAATGTATGTTATAATGAAAGCCGGAATTTTAGACACGTATGTGGTCTAGAAATAATTTTTCATCATACCTTTAAGGAGGAAAAACAAACTATGGCAAGAAAGATGAAAACCATGGATGGTAATCATGCAGCCGCTCATGCATCATATGCTTTTTCTGATGTAGCTGCTATTTACCCAATTACCCCTTCATCTGTAATGGCTGAAGCTACTGATGAGTGGGCTACCCAGGGAAGAAAGAACATCTTCGGACAGGAAGTACAGGTTACTGAGATGCAGTCTGAGGCAGGTGCTGCTGGTGCAGTACACGGTTCTCTGGCAGCAGGAGCCCTGACAACTACCTATACAGCATCCCAGGGTCTGTTACTGATGATCCCGAACCTTTACAAGATTGCCGGTGAGCAGCTTCCGGGTGTATTTAACGTATCCGCTCGTGCACTTGCTTCCCACGCACTTTCCATTTTCGGTGATCATTCCGACGTTATGGCATGCCGTCAGACAGGCTGTGCTATGCTGTGTGAGTCTTCCGTACAGGAAGTTATGGACTTGACACCGGTTGCACATCTTGCAGCAATCAAAGGCAAAGTTCCGTTTATCAACTTCTTCGATGGATTCCGTACATCTCACGAGATTCAGAAGATCGAGACCTGGGATTATGAAGATCTGAAAGACATGGCAGATATGGATGCAATCCAGGAGTTCCGTAATCATGCGCTGAACCCGAATCATCCATGCCAGAGAGGTTCCGCTCAGAACCCGGATATCTTCTTCCAGGCAAGAGAGGCATGTAACCCGTATTACGATGCTCTTCCGGCAATCGTACAGGAGTACATGGACAAAGTTAACGCAAAGATCGGTACCGATTACAAACTGTTCAACTACTATGGAGCAGAAGACGCAGAGCACGTTATCGTAGCTATGGGCTCTGTAAACGATACCATCGAGGAGACCATCGACTACTTAATGGCAGCAGGCAAAAAAGTCGGCGTTGTTAAGGTTCGTCTGTACAGACCATTCTGTGCACAGGCACTCATCGATGCAATTCCGGATTCCGTAAAACAGATCACTGTTCTTGACAGAACAAAAGAGCCAGGCGCACAGGGCGAGCCTCTGTATCTGGACGTTGTTGCTGCATTAAAAGACAGCAAATTTGACGGAGTTAAGATCTTCACCGGACGTTACGGATTAGGTTCCAAAGATACGACTCCGGCTCAGATCGTAGCAGTATACGAGAACACTGAGAAACAGAAATTCACACTTGGTATCGTGGATGATGTTACAAATCTTTCTCTTGAGATCGGTGCTCCGCTCGTTACGACTCCGGAAGGAACCACCAACTGTAAGTTCTGGGGTCTTGGCGCTGACGGTACTGTAGGTGCAAACAAGAACTCCATCAAGATCATTGGTGATAACACAGACATGTACGCTCAGGCTTACTTTGACTATGACTCCAAGAAGTCCGGCGGTGTTACCATGTCTCACTTACGTTTTGGTAAGAAACCGATCAAGTCTACATACCTGATCCACAAGGCAGACTTCGTAGCATGTCACAATCCATCCTATGTAACCAAGTACAACATGGTTCAGGAGCTGGTTGACGGCGGTACATTCCTTCTGAACTGCCCATGGGATATGGAAGGTCTTGAGAAACATTTACCAGGACAGGTAAAAGCATTCATCGCAAACCACAACATTAAATTCTACACCATCGACGGTGTTAAGATTGGTATCGAGACCGGTATGGGACCGACCCGTATCAACACCATTCTTCAGTCCGCATTCTTCAAACTGACCGGTATCATTCCGGAAGATCAGGCAATCGATCTGATGAAGGCTGCTGCAAAGGCTACATACGGACGTAAGGGTGATGATGTTGTTCAGAAGAACTGGGCAGCTATCGATGCCGGTGCAAAACAGGTTGTAGAGGTTCAGGTTCCGGAAAGCTGGAAAGAAGCTGAGGACGAAGGCCTTCATATGACCCACGCTACCGAAGGCCGTCAGGAAGTTATCGACTTCGTTAATAACATCCAGGCTAAGGTTAATGCTCAGGAAGGCAACACTCTGCCTGTATCTGCATTCAAGGATTATGTAGATGGTACCACACCATCCGGTGCAGCTGCATACGAGAAACGTGGTATCGCTGTTAATATTCCTGTATGGAATCCGGAAAATTGTATCCAGTGTAACAGATGTGCTTATGTCTGCCCGCACGCAGTTATCCGTCCGGTAGCCCTTACTGAGGAAGAGGCTGCTGCAGCTCCGGAAGGAATCAAGACATTACCGATGACCGGTATGAAAGAATACAAATTCACCATGACTGTTTCCGCTCTTGACTGTACAGGATGTGGTTCCTGTGCAAATGTCTGCCCGGGCAAGAAAGGTGCAAAAGCCCTTGCTATGGAAAACCTGGAAGCAAACATGGATGCTCAGAAATACTTTGATTACGGCGTAAAACTTCCGGTTAAGGAAGATGTTATCGCAAAATTCAAAGAAACAACCGTTAAGGGAAGCCAGTTCAAACAGCCTCTGCTTGAGTTCTCCGGAGCTTGTGCAGGTTGTGGTGAGACACCATATGCAAAACTGGTTACTCAGCTGTTCGGTGACAGAATGTACATCGCAAATGCTACAGGATGCTCCTCTATCTGGGGTAACTCTTCACCGTCCACACCATACACTGTAAACGCTAAGGGACAGGGTCCTGCATGGGGCAACTCCTTATTCGAGGATAACGCAGAGTTTGGTTATGGTATGCTTCTTGCTCAGAGAGCAATCCGTGACGGTCTGAAAGCAAAAGTTGAAGATGTTGTAGCAAACGGCACAAACGAGGATGTAAAGGCAGCTGGTCAGGAATGGCTGGATACTTTCGAGTGCGGCGCAACTAACGGTGCAGCTACCGAGAAATTAGTAGCAGCTCTGGAAGCATGCGGATGCGACAAAGCAAAAGAAATCCTGGCTCAGAAAGATTTCCTGGCTAAGAAATCCCAGTGGATCTTCGGTGGTGACGGATGGGCATACGATATCGGATTCGGCGGTGTTGACCATGTTCTTGCAAGCGGACGTGACATCAACGTTATGGTATTCGATACCGAGGTTTATTCCAACACAGGTGGACAGGCTTCCAAATCTACACCTACCGGTGCAATCGCTCAGTTCGCTGCAGGCGGTAAAGAAGTGAAGAAGAAAGATATGGCTTCCATCGCTATGAGCTATGGTTATGTATATGTTGCTCAGATTTCCATGGGTGCAGACTTCAACCAGGCAATCAAGGCAATCGCAGAGGCAGAGGCTTATCCGGGACCATCCCTGATCATCGCTTACGCTCCATGTATCAACCATGGTATTAAGAAAGGTATGGCTAAGGCTCAGACTGAGGAAGAACTGGCAGTGAAGTGCGGATACTGGCACAACTTCAGATTCAACCCGGCTGCAGAGGGAAGCAAGTTCACTCTTGATTCCAAAGAGCCAGATATGACCGATTACCAGGGATTCTTAAATGGTGAGGTTCGTTACAACTCCTTACAGCGTCAGAATCCTGAAAAGGCTGAAAGACTGTTCGCTAAGAACCAGGCTGAAGCTAAGGCAAGATACGAATATCTGCAGAAACTGGTTACTCTTCATTCCGAAGACTGATCAATAAAATAACCCTGTCTGATAAAGCAGGGCGAGAGAGCCTGCGGTGCATATTTTATGCATCGCAGGTTTTTTGTTGCCTGAATCCATTTTTTATACTATAATACTGAATAAGTTGCCAATACAGTTTAGACAAGAGGACAGGAATATGAGTAGATTATCAGTAGTTCTGCCGGCTTACAATGAAGAGCAGATGGTGGCAAAGACCTGCCGTGTGCTTGGGGAAACCCTGAGTAAAGCCGGGATTTTTTACGAACTTGTACTTGTAGATGACGGCTCCGGCGACAGAACATGGGATGAAATCGTGAAAGCGGGCAGGGAAGATGAAAATATCCTGGGTGTTCATTTTTCACGGAATTTTGGAAAGGAATCCGCTATTTATGCGGGACTGGCACAGGCGACAGGAGATGTGGTTGCGGTTATGGACTGTGATCTGCAGCACCCGCCGGAAACTTTACTTAAGATGTACCACCTGTGGGAAGAAGGCTATGAGGTGGTGGAGGGCATAAAAAAGGACCGGGGAAGAGAAAGCTTCCTATACAGAGAAGGCGCGGGGTTCTTTTACAGGATTATGTCCAGAATTACGAAAATAGATATGCAGAATGCGTCTGATTTTAAAATGATGGACCGGAAAGTGGTGGACAGCATCCTGGCTATGCCGGAAAGAAATATGTTTTTTCGTGCCACCTCGTCCTGGGTGGGATTTCGAAGCACCTCTGTAGAATTTGAAGTCCGGGAGCGGGAGGCTGGTCAGTCCAAGTGGAGTACATGGTCCCTGGTGAGATATGCGTTTACCAACATTGTCGCTTTTACTACCGTGCCGCTTCAGTTTGTAACTATCATAGGCTTTGCCTGCTTTTTCTGCTCGCTGCTCCTGATCATTTATTCACTGGTGCAGTTCTTTGGAGGCCGTGCTGTGGAAGGGTATACCACGACACTGATTGTACTTCTGCTGATCGGAAGTGCGATCATGGTAAGCCTGGGAATCATCGGGTACTATATTTCCAAAATTTATGAGGAAGTAAAACGCCGTCCGAGATACATTGTATCAAAGATCGTACGCGGCAGAAGTGATGACGGCCAAAAAGCAAATCAGGACAGGTACTGAGAGGTGACAGGTATGAAAAATCTGATAGCGAAGCTTTATGGAAATGATGTGGTGCGGTATGTGTTTTTCGGAGGATGTACGACACTGGTCAATCTGGTGAGCTTTTTTATCCTTCGAAAAGCAGGATTGGCGCTTACCATAGCGAATGTGCTCTCTATTATCCTTGCTATTTTGTTTGCCTATGTGGTAAACTCAAAATATGTGTTTCAGGATAAATGTAATACCTTAAGGGATCATATCCGGCCATTCTGCAAATTCATCAGTGCCCGTCTGGTCACCATGGCAGTGGAGATTGTCGGGGTCTGGCTTCTGGTGGAAGTCTGCGGCATGATGGATATGCTGGGGAAATTTATGAATCAGTTTATCGTAATGATACTGAATTACATATTCAGCAAATATCTTGTATTTACTACGGGGAAAAAAGAAAAGTGGAGGAACGAATCATGACATTAGAGGAAGCAGTCTCAAAGATCAAACCTTTGGATGAGGAGAAAATGGAAGCTGCGAGAAAGCGGTGGGACAGCATTGCCAAGCCGCTTCATTCTCTGGGGAAAATGGAAGACATGATTACACAGATCGTGGGAATAACAGGAGAAGTGACCGTGGATGTCAGCAAAAAGGCTCTTGTTGCCATGTGCGCAGACAATGGAGTGGTGGAAGAAGGCGTCACACAGACGGGCCAGGAAGTAACGGCCATTGTAGCGGATAATTTTGTAAAAGAGACCAGTACGGTGTGTGTGATGTGCCATCAGTGCGGCGTGGATATCAGGCCTGTAGACGTGGGAATGGCAACAGATACTACTGCCCGCACGGATTTAAAGGTTGCCTATGGAACGAAAAATATGACGAAGGGTCCTGCCATGACGAGAGATGAGGCGATAAAGGGAATTGAGGCCGGGATTGCCATGGCGAAGGAACTGAAGGAGCAGGGTTATCATTTGCTTGCTACCGGCGAGATGGGAATCGGAAATACGACTACCAGCAGCGCTGTGGCATCCGTGCTTCTGAACCAGCCGGTAGAGTCCATGACCGGAAGGGGAGCGGGCTTAAGCAGCGAAGGTCTTGTGCGAAAGATCAATGCCATCAAAAAAGCCATTGAAGTGAACCGTCCGGATCCGGAAGATGCCATTGACGTACTGGCAAAGGTGGGAGGTCTGGATATCGCAGGTATGACCGGTGTATTCCTGGGGGGCGCTGCACTTCGGATGCCGGTGATCATGGATGGGTTTATTTCCTGCGTATCCGCACTCATTGCGAAAAAAATCTGCCCGCAGGCAGCGGATTATATGATTGCCAGTCATGTGTCCAAAGAACCGGCGGCTCATCTGATCCTTTCACATCTGGGAAAAGATGCGGTGCTTCATGCGGATATGTGCCTGGGAGAGGGAACCGGAGCAATCGCCGTCTGCCCGTTCCTTGATATGGGCGCTACTCTCTATAATACATTAAGTACCTTTGAGGATATTCATGTGGAACAGTATGAGGAGTTAAAATAATATGATGATTTTGGTGACAGGAGGAAGCGGAAGCGGAAAATCTGCCTACGCAGAGGACAGGGTGCTGTCTCTGGGAGAAGGGCGAAGGATTTACGTTGCCACCATGCATCCTTATGATGGAGAAAGTCTGCGCCGCGTAAAACGACACAGACAGATGAGAGCAGGAAAAGGATTTGAAACCGTGGAGCGTTATACGAACCTGAGAGAGCTGATACTGCCCGGGGACAGTGTGGTGCTTCTGGAATGTATGTCCAATCTTGTGGCAAATGAGATGTTTCAGGGAGACAAGATCCGGGAAGGCATTGTGATGGATGTGGTAAACGGGATTCGGGACCTGAAGGATCAGGTGCGCCATCTTGTGATCGTGACAAATGAGATTTTTTCGGAGCCAGCCTGCTATGAGGGCGATACGGTACGCTATCAGGAGTATCTTGGAAAAGTGAACCAGCTTCTTGCTCTTCTTGCGGATGAAGTCGTAGAGGTGGTTTATGGGATTCCTGTCTGGCACAAAGGGGGCAATTCAAAATGAAGAGTCTCTGGAATAATTTTAAAGTGGCGTTTGCCATGTATTCAAAGATTCCCATGCCAAGGGCGGACTGGACGAAAGAAAATATGAAATACACGTTCTGTTTTTTTCCATTCATTGGGATGGTGATCGGCGCGCTGACACTTTTGGCAGGATATGTGGGAAGACGTTTTTTGGTGGATCATACCTTTATGGCGGTGATCCTGGTGGTGATTCCGGTGCTTGTGACGGGAGGAATTCATGTGGACGGTCTTCTGGATACCTCAGATGCCATGAGCTCCTGGCAGGAAAAAAGCAGGCGTCTGGAAATCCTGAAGGATTCCAATGCAGGCGCTTTTGCGGTCATTACCGCCTGCGTGTACTTTCTCTGCTGGTTTGGCGCATACAGTCAGATGTGGGAAAACCCTGCGGCGTTAAAGATCATGGCAGTTGGATTTATGGTTTCCCGGTGTTTTTCCGGAATCAGTGTCATGACTTTCCCAAAAGCCAGAAAAGACGGCACGGTAGCGGAATTTTCGAAAAAAGCGGAGGAGATTAAGGTTCGCAATGTCCTTATTTTCTATCTTGTGCTGCTTTTCATCCTGATGGTGTGGATCCAGCCGGTGATGGGAATTCTGGCATTTGCCGGAGCAGTGCTTCTTTTTCTCTATTATCATCATATGGCGATCAAATATTTTGGCGGAATTACCGGGGATCTGGCAGGTTTCTTCCTATGCATCTGTGAGGTTGGAATGGCGCTGATCCTGGCGGTAACGTCTGTATTTACAGGAGTGTGAGTATATGGAAATGATTATTGGCGGAGCTTTTCAGGGGAAAGGCGATTTTGCGAAAAGCAACCATCCGGACATTAAATGGCAGCAGGGAGAAAGCCTTGATGAAAATGGTCTGCTGGCGGCAGAGGGTATCCTGGATTTTCAGGAGTATATCCGGGCTGAGCTTAAGAATGGACATGATGTGAGTGGTCTTGCGGAAAAAATGATCGAAAAGAATCCGGATGTAATTCTGGTTTCCCAGGAGATCGGTTACGGTGTCGTGCCGATGGATGCCTTCGAGAGGGCTTACCGGGAAGCTGTGGGACGTATCTGCACGAAGCTCGCCGCTTACAGCAAAAAGGTGACACGCGTGGTCTGCGGAATCGGGACGGTGATTAAGGATGATGTGCGGGATGGTGATCAGGGATGATACGGATCTGGCTGATCCGCCACGGGATGACGGCTGGAAATAAAGAGGCACGGTACATCGGGACCACAGATGAGCCGTTGTGCGAAGCGGGAGCGGAGTTTCTGTCAAAGCTTTCCTATCCGGAGCCGGAGGCGGTTTATGTAAGCCCATTAAAACGGTGCGTCCAGACGGCACAGATCCTTTTTCCGGAAAAAAAGTTCAATATCATCGATGAGCTTTCAGAGTGTGATTTCGGTGATTTTGAGAATAAGAATTACCGGGAACTGACAGGCAACCCTGACTATCAGGCCTGGATCGATTCCGGAGGGATGCTGCCTTTTCCGGGAGGAGAGAGCAGGGAAGCATTTAGGCGGCGCAGCCTGACTGGTTTTCATAAGGTTGTGGTGAGGTGCATCCGGAATAACATTTCCGCAGCGGCGGTTGTGACTCATGGAGGAACGATTATGAATCTCATGGAAGAATATGCCGACCGGCGGCGGTCATTTTATGAGTGGCATGTAAAAAACGGCGGTGGATACGAGATTGAGCTGGATCCTGTCCTTTGGGAAAAGGACAGACAGACATTTCGAGTACTGACCGCATTACTGGAGGGATAACGATGAATCAAAACTGGGTAAGAAGTGATCTGAAATACAGAGCAAAGGATGCAATCCGGAAAAATTACTGGCCGGCAGTTCTTGTAAGTCTGATCCTTACAATTATCACCTATGTATGCGGAAACGGAAATGCCGGCAGTGGTACCAGATCCGTCATAACACAGTATCGGTATCAGTCAGGCGGAAGCTATTACTGGGGAAGCGTTACGGACAAAATTTACGGAATCGGGGAATATGTGTTACATAACCCGCTCGGAATCCTGCTCGCAATCGTCAGCACGGGTCTGATGCTTTCACTGCTTGCCATTGGCATTGCATTGCGTGTTTTTGTAGGAAATGTGCTGGAAGTAGGGAGCTGCAGATTCTATGTGGAAAATCTGTACTCCAATCCCGGTGTGAAGAAGGTTCTTTACGGCTTTAATTCCGGTGCATACCTGAATATTGTGAAAACCATGTTTTTCCGAGATCTGTATGTTTGCTTATGGTCTCTGCTGTTTGTCATTCCGGGAATCATTAAATCCTATGAGTATCGCATGGTTCCCTACCTTCTGGCGGAATATCCTGATATGTCAAGACAGGAAGCTTTTGCAAGAAGCAAAGAGATGATGTACGGACAGAAATGGAGAGCCTTCGTGCTGGACCTTTCCTTCCTGGGCTGGAATATTTTATCCGGCATTACATTTGGAATTGTGGGCCTCTTTTATGGCAGACCCTATCAGGATGCTACAGATGCAGAGCTCTACGATGTCCTGGCAAGCACGCCGACAGCAAACAATTATTATTATGGATAAGTGGCAGAAAGCAGCTCACATATGTGGGCTGCTTTTTTAGCAAATCTGTGAGGAGATAGTGTTTGCGTCACAAATCTGACTTTATATTTGTTGGCACTGGTAAGGCCGCTGGCTACTGGGTCTGGAGCGCATGCGCAGTCTCTATAGAGAAAATAACAAGTAAAATGAGCATATTTTCATCTGGTTTGTGGGGATATTGGGTCTATGCAGGATTTCTGATACGCCAGTGCCCATTTATCGGGAAATTACTGTGAAAATCCGCCATTTACAATGCCAAAAGTATCTATGTGAAAAAAATATCTCTGCAGACCCCGCAAATATCAAAAATCGGGGTCTCAGTAACTCCTTTCTTTGTTCCAGAGAAAATTTGCGATTAAAAAGCGGGATTTTCCTTGAATTTACGGAAGAATTGGGCTCTGGAAGGCTATAAAATTTGTATAGGCCCCGCCGTGGAATTTTTCTCTATAGAGAAATAAACAAGAAAAATGCGGATATTTTCACCTGATTTGTTTTGAATATAGTTTTCCTTACAAATCCTACTCAGTGATGATTAAAATATTGACAGCATGAACCCGCATTCTATGCCTGATCAGGCTTGAGGGGAGGCTTGGCAGGGAGCACGCCCCGGCGTGCCCCCTACAAAGCCTGCCGGCACTGGCGTGCCAGCCTAGCATGGAATGCCCCTGCTGTCAATACATGAAACATCCGTCGCAGGATATGGGCGATGGGACGCCTTTATGCGACTTTACATTTGTTGGCGCTGGCAAGGCGCTGGCTATGCAAAATTACTGCTGTTTGGGCCTATATGTAATTTGACGACCATCCAGGCCAAAAATCTCAGGAAATCATGCAAAAAAGAGCTCCTAATATCAGAAATTTTCTCTATAGACAAAAAGTGTGTATACCAGGCCCAGAAAATCACTGAACTTTGGGCCTGGAGCGCATGCACGGTCTCTATAGAGAAATAAATAAGCAAAATGAGCATATTTTCATCTGATTTGTGGGGAAATTGGGCCTATGCAGGATTTCTG
>JALERH010000174.1 GCA_022764275.1 Blautia sp.
AGAATCGACCTGTATGGACGCCTTCACAGAAGTAAAGAAGATTTAACAAGAGAAATTCATCGTTTGACTGGACGAATCGGCAGATGTAATTTAAAATATAGCCAGGAGGTCCTGGACGACTTAAATGAATACCTGAAGGAGGAAAACCTGGACTATCCGAAAATCGTTTCGAGAGTGGAACAGATTCTGGAGGTATGATTTTTTGAAAGTGTGGAAACTGACATATGAGCTGCAGGATAATTTCAGCTCTCCTGTGGCCGGACATTCATACAGTCTGCGTGTATTTCCACGTGATATGATTTCACAGAAAGTAAAATCCTGTGAGTGTGAAGTTTACCCCTGTTCCGGAAAAAGCCGGCGCAGGGATTCTTTTGGGAACCCGGTTTTGACAGGCTGTTGTGAGGAGCCTCACGACAGATTTCTGGTAAAAACAGAAGCCATTGTGTGTACGGAAGATATTCCAGAGCCGGAAGAAAAAGAATTTTTCCAGCTTGGAATGTATCGTTATGAGACAGAATTCACGAAAATGGGAGAAAAGCTCGGAGCATTTTATCAGACGCTGCCAGCTCCGTGCAAAGAAGAAACTGACTGGATGAGGACAGAAAAACTGATGCATATTTTATGGGAATCCTTTCAGTATGTCAGCGGCAGCACCAATTTTAATACGAAAGCGGAGGAAGCCTTTTCCCAGGGATGCGGGGTATGCCAGGATTATGCGCATATCCTTTTGGCAGTTCTGCGTCATGAGGGAATGACGGTCAGGTATGTGGCCGGGGCAATTCCGGGAGAGGGACAGACCCATGCCTGGATCGAGGTGTATCAGGATGGGTTCTGGAAGGGCTTTGACCCTACAAACAATCGTCTGGCCAATGATGAATATATCCGCTTTGCCATTGGACGGGATGCGCACGACTGCTGTCTGAATCAGGGGATTTTCCGCGGCGGTGCGTCCCAGCTCCAGGAAGTACATGTAATAATGGAGGAGTGTTAGCTTGATAAAAACAGTAGCTTCCATCTCTCTGCCGGTAATGGAGAAACTTGAAATACAGAAAAACCGGCTGGAATCGGGAGATGGAGAGAAGAAAAAGAGAATCAGCATCATCACCGGTGTGCACGGAGATGAGCTGGAAGGACAGTTCGTGTGCTTTGAGGTATCCCGAAGGATCCAGGAGCACCCGGAATATTTAAATGGAATTGTAGATATTTATCCTGCCATGAACCCTCTTGGAATCGATTCCATTACCAGGGGAATCCCGGCGTTTGACCTGGATATGAACCGTGTTTTTCCCGGAAATGAGGACGGTTCCATGACCGAGTACATGGCAGCAAAAATCATAGAGGACCTGGTGGGAAGTGACCTTTGTATTGACATTCATGCCAGCAATATTTTTCTCACGGAAATCCCCCAGGTACGCATCAATGAGCTGCACCGGGACTGGCTGGTGCCCATTGCAAAAGACTTAAACGTGGATCTGATCTGGGTGCATTCCAACAGTACTGTTCTGGAATCGACCCTTGCATACAGCCTGAACAGCCGGAATACCCCCACTCTTGTGGTGGAAATGGGTGTGGGGATGCGCATTACAAAAGCGTATTGTGAGCAGCTTGTAAACGGTATTTTTTATGTCATGAAAAAAATGGGAATGTGGAACGGCCCTGCAGAGCAGCCACGAACTCCCATGTTGGCGGAAAAGGAAGATGCCGTTGCTTTTCTGAATGCGCCCATTGCCGGAATCTTTATCAGTCAGGCAAACCATGGAGACTATCTGAAAGCAGGAGATGAGATCGGTGTGATCGTGGATCCGCTGCGCGGCAGCATCCTGGAGCGGATGAAAGCTCCGGTGGAGGGAATCCTGTTTACCATCCGGGAATATCCGGTGGTGGATGAAGGCTCCCTGATCGCCCGGATATTAAAGGCAGGTTACCAGGAGGACATCAATGAGAACTGAGATAATATACGAAAGCCATTCCCTGTACCGGGATGATTTTCAGGTAAAAGCGTATGTGTTCGGTACCGGAAAAAAGTCTCTCTGTGTGATGGGAAC
>JALERH010000048.1 GCA_022764275.1 Blautia sp.
CAGTCCGTAATGGTCTGATACTCACGCACGCAATCTGTGTATTTCTCAAACAGCTCCTTCTGCTCATCCGTCATGGTAGCTCGGAGCTTTTCTTCGTTCCTACAGATAAGCTCCAGTAGCTTCTTATACTCCTTGCAGGAAGAAGTATCATATTCCATTGGCTCAATATTGCCATACCAAAATTCTTCCAGCAAGCTCATACCACATCCTCCCTGTAAATCATTTCACGAAGGCACATATTCAATTCCATTGATATTCATTTTGTTTTCCATAAACTTGACCTCGATTTCATGATTTTTGTCACATCGAGACTCACTGGTGTAGTAGTGGTGTAGTAGCACCACCTTCAAGTCAGAAAAACCTTGATATTACTGGATTTTTAGAGATTTCTACAAATAATGCCATGACACACAAATTATACTTTTATCAAAATGTACATCCTCCTGAAATGCTTGATTTCTGTTTCAATCCGGGCTGCTGCTGTACAAGGCCTCGATTTGAAGACGACATTGCAGAAACGCTCTGCACAGAGACGGGTCAAAGTGGCTGCCGGAGGACTCCTCAATAATGCCGAAAGCCCTGTCGCAGCTGAACTGTTCCTTGTATATCCGCTTGCTCACCAATGCGTCAAACACATCCGCCAGCGCCATGATCCGGGCTTCCAAAGGAATCTCCTCCCTGGCAAGTCCGCAGGGATAACCCGTACCGTTCCACTTTTCGTGATGATAGTGAGCTACATTTACCGCAATGTTCTTAAATTGAAGATCGTCGGAATTCTGTAAAATCCGAGCTACGATTTCCGCACCCTTCTGGGCGTGGAGCTTCATAATCTCATATTCCTCCGAAACGAATTTACCCGGTTTATTCAGAATGCTGTCGGGAATTGCAATCTTTCCGAAGTCGTGCAGAGGCGCGGCCTTGATAATCTGATCCGCAGTTTCCCGGGTCAACGCCGGGGAATAGTCGGTGGCCAGCAGATGCTCTACGAACACCCGCACCACGTCACTGGTGCGGCGGATGTGCCCGCCGGTGTTGTTATCCCGGTTTTCAACGATACTTGCCATGCTGACGATGATATCGTTCTGTACCTCCACCAACCGGGCAGTTTTCTCCCTCACCTGCACGCTCAGCTCTTCATTATAGCGCTCCACCAGTTTGAGGTACTGCTGTTGTGGAGTGTCATCCCGAATACGGATGCAGTGCAGTGTCCGCCGGTTCATCTCGGGAGCGGAGTGGCAAACCTCCAGAATTCTACCCTCACGCTCAAAATAGACAACGTTCTGAGAATCCCCTGTCAGAATCCATTTTCTCAGCTGAAGCAGGAAATCCGTAGAAAAATCCTGAATCCGGTAATCGATCTTCAGTTTGTTCAGCTCTGGAAACCATTGCCTGGCCTGCTCATCTGCACCGGAAAAACGGAATTTGTCATCGCAGATCACGAAGCCATACTCCTGGCTCTCCTCAATGGCTTCTCTGGAAATACCTTTTACATCATAAGTGACCACCCGGTTCAGCAACAAGAGAATTCCACCGGCACAAACGGTATAGGCGATTGGCAGCAATTCTACCTTCAGCCCCACCATTCGCTCTCCTACGAAGGTGGCACTGCACAGAATCAGCAGGAACAGAGAACCCACGCTGACGAAATGTGATACATGTTTCTTCTTGCGCAGCGCATTGGCAACGATACACAGTCCGCAGCCCAGCGTTATCACGATGTATATCGGGCTCAGCAAATGAAGAGGACCGTATTCCCTTTCCAGGAAGGTGTAGCCGTCACGAATCACCATCTTCACACTGCGGTAGTACCAGTCTACGCGTCCGGCGGAGGAAGCTCCCAGGAATATGACAAAGCAAATGCAAATGCACAGCCCCCTCATAGCTGCCGGGATGCGAGTCTTGCACAAATCTGCAATGGTATGGATTGTGAACAGCAGCAGAAAAGGGTACGCCAGGCAGTACACCTGATTTCCCAGCAGAACCGCCTCCTCTGTCCTGGCTCCGGCAATCTGCAGATAACCCAGATTTACGATGACAACCGCAACCGTCATAAGAATATAATACACCGAAATATGCTTTTGAAATCTGTTTAGCAGAAAAAATACATAGCCTATGGAAATCATTAACAGTACGAAATATGTTGCCTGCATCACGTTTTTCCTTTCTTTAGTTTCGGGTTATACTTCATAATAAAGAGTTCAAGGGCTTCTTTCAGCACTTCTATCTGGGATTTCAAATAAAACTCGTCCTCAAACAATGCGTAATGTACACACGCCCGGATCAGAATAAAAATCAGTGGTGTAAGCTTTTGATATGGAATCCCAAGTTTGCCCTCCAATCTTTTTGCGTATTCGGTATAACGCTGATCTACTCCTTCAAAGAATTTCTGACCGTATTCTCTGTATTTCGGGTGTGTATACACCTGATACATCAGTCTGTACTTCTTTCCATGTTTTTCTGCTGTCCAGTATGGTATCTCGTCAATAAATCTCCATAAGTCCTCAATATCGGTTGGGGCTTTCGCCATAAAGTCCTGCTCTACCTTGCTCATGCAGTATTCGGTGGATTGGATGATCAAATCATCCAAATCCTTGAAATATGTATAAATCATAGATGTGTTATATCCGCAATACTTAGCCACCCCTCGAATACCGGTGCCATGAAGTCCCAGTTCAGCAAAACCGTTATAGCATTTTTCCATAAGCTCAACCTTTTTTGCATTCCATTGTTCTTCTGTATAATTCGCCACCAAATCGCCCCTTCTTTCATTTAAATCGTTTGTTCTGAATAAAGTGTACTATATCTATATGAGAAAATCAATAGGCTCATGCTGCAGGTGGAAACTCTTTTGTAAATCTTATTAAAGTCATCTGTTTCGGCAGGCGATATATTGTCGGAATTTGTCGACGGAAAATTCTTTACAAATGGCTGATGCTCTTTTATACTGGGTATACAGCAACTCATCGGGGAGCCTCGCTCCCCTTCTTTTTTACTTACCGTTAACATGCACAGGGATTTCTGATATGTCACTATGCATGAATCTGGGCATTTCGCCCGTATTTTCATAACCTTATGAGAGAAAGGATACACAAAAAATGGGAAAAGATTACAGAACATTTGTGAAAGAACTGCGTCAAATGCTTCTCGACACTCTGGAAGTGGGAGAAGAGAAAATTTTTTTCAAGGAGCGGGCGGAAGGAATTACAGCCATGGGAGACCGGCTGTTTATCGAGTGCGCATCCACGGAAGATACAAAAGAGGTTTGCGGGATTTATACAGAAGAGCTTTTTGAAAGTTACCAGGGAGGCGTTTCTCTGGAACGAATTGCAAGGGATGTACGCAGGGAACTGGAGAAAGTGAAAAAAGGGAATCTGTTTGAAAAAACAAGAAATCTTCTGGATTACAGCAAGATAAAAGATGATCTGTTCATCCGGCTTATTAACCGGGACAGGAACCAGAAGGAACTGGAGAAAGCGATTTACCGGACTGTTGGAGATATTGCCCTTGTTCTGTATATAAGGCTGGGGGATATGGAGGGATGCATCACCAGTATGAAAATCCGGCAGGAATATGTGGACGCCTGGGGAATTGACAAAGACAAGGTTTTTGAGGATGCTTTGATCAATACGTACAAGATGTCTCCTCCGAGAATCTATTATTGGGAAAAGCTGATTTATGATTCTGATTACGAGGGAGAAAACTTCATGGATACCAGTGAAAGATTTGAGATGCGAAAGGATGCCATTGGAAATTGTCTCAGTACCGTAAAAAGGACAAACGGAGCAGTAGCCGTATTTTTACCAGGAGTGGCAGACCGGTTGGCGGGACTGATCGGCCAGGATTTTTATCTGGTTTTTACAAGTATACATGAAGTGATGATACATAATGCCAGCGTAGTGGTACCGGAAGATCTGGAGGATGTTCTCAAAGAAACTCTGGATGCGGCTACGCCGGAGGAAGACTATCTTACCTCCCGGATATACAGGTACTGCAGGGCAACCGGAAGTTTCATCTGCGTGTAACGGATGCAGTAAATGTATGGCTTCAGCTGTGCATAACGGATGACATAAAAAGGAGCCGTTGGAAAATATCCTTCGGCTCCATGGTAATGATTTTTTTATCCAAGAATTGCGGCATCATTGGAAAATTCCTCGCCGCTTGCCTGCTCAAATTTATCCAGCAGGTCTTTTACGGTAAGTTTTTTCTTTTCTTCTCCTCTGATATCAAGGATGATCTTTCCATCCATCATCATGATAAGACGGTTGCCATGTGCAATGGCATCCTTCATGTTATGAGTGATCATCAGGGTGGTCAGATGGTCACGGTTTACGATCATATCCGTAATTTCCAGAACTTTTGCTGCGGTCTTGGGGTCGAGGGCTGCAGTGTGCTCATCCAGAAGAAGAAGCTTTGGTTTCTGTAAGGTTGCCATGAGAAGGGTCAAAGCCTGTCTCTGTCCTCCGGAGAGGAGGCCAACCTTAGAGGTAAGACGGTTTTCCAGACCAAGTCCCAATACCTTAAGGAGTTCTTTGTATTCGTCACGCTCCTGCCTGGTGATACCCTGACGGAGAAGTCTTGTTTTTCCACGGCGCTTTGCGAGAGCGAGGTTTTCCTCGATTCCCATGGTAGCGGCTGTGCCTGTCATAGGATCCTGGAATACACGTCCCAGATAAGCAGCACGCTTATGCTCGGATAATCTGGTGACATCAATCCCGTCAATGAGAATCTGTCCCTCATCAATGGGCCATACACCGGCAACAGCATTTAACATGGTAGATTTTCCGGCACCATTTCCGCCGATCACTGTTACGAAATCTCCTTCCTCCAGCTTCAGAGAAATGCCGTTCAGAGCTACTTTTTCATTGATCGTGCCGGGATTAAAGGTTTTATAAATATTTTTGATCTCAAGCATTGTTGTTTCCTCCATGTTTCACTGGTTTTGTGAAATATTTTCCTTTCCAGTATGGAACAGCAAGGAAAATAGCAACCACAAGTGCGGAAAGCATCTTTAACAGGTCTGTATCAATACCCATCCAGATGACAGTCTGCAGAACCAGGTAGTACAAGATAGAACCAAATGCCACACCTAAGAGGCGGAGAGCAAAATTACGGAAGATACGTCCGAAAATAGCCTCTCCGATAATAACTGCGGCAAGTCCGATTACGATTGCTCCACGGCCCATGTTTACATCAGCAAAGCCCTGATACTGTGCCAGCAGTGCACTGGAAAGGGCAACCAGTCCGTTGGAGATCATAAGACCGAGAACCTTACAGAAGTTTGTGTTAATACCCTGTGCACGGGACATGTTTGGGTTACATCCGGTGGAACGCAGGGAACATCCCAGCTCTGTACCAAAAAACCAGTACAGGATAGCGATTACTGCCAGAATAAAGATGGCGACGATCAGGATTGTGTTCTGTGTAATCGGCACATTTTTGATGCGGCGTAAGGAAACAAGAAGGTTATATTTATCCACGTTGATTGCCTGGTTTGCTTTTCCCATAATTTTCAGGTTAATGGAATAGAGGGAAAGCTGTGTCAGGATTCCGGCCAGGATAGCAGGAATTCCCATTACGGTATGGAAAACTCCCGTTGCCAGACCGGCAAGCATACCGGCAAGAAGGGCAGCCAGAAGAGAAACCCATACGTTATTGCCGTTCAGCATCATTACGATACATACGGCACCTCCTGTACACATGGTACCATCCACAGTCAGGTCGGCAATGTCGAGGACACGGTAGGTGAGATACACACCAATCGCCATGATTCCCCAGATGAGGCCCTGAGCAGCAGCTCCGGGAAGGGCCTGAATTAAACTCATGATTTGCATTGATATTTTTCCTCCTCAATACGGATACATACAAAACGAAGTGTCAGGCAAATGTTTCGCATGCAGATGTATGAACGAGAACAGCGAGAGAGGAGTATCCTTTCCCGCTGTCCGTTAAGATTTATAAAATTATACTGAAAATTATTCTGCTGCTTCTTCGGTCTCGATTGCTACATAGTCATCCGGAATTTCTACGCCAAGCTGTTCGCAGATGTCAGCGTTATATTCTTTTGTGAAGTTCGGAGCATACTCAATCGGCATAGTGGAAATGTCTTCGCCATCTTTCAGGATACGAACAGCCATTTCACCGGTAGCTTTACCAAGGTCGTAGTAGCTGATGGAAAGTGTTGCAACACCACAACCTGCACAGAGACCTTCCTCACCTGCGCTTACCGGAACTTCTGCCGGCAGACAGATGTTGTTGATGATCTCTGTATTGGAAGCAACGGTGTTGTCGGTTGGTACATAAATTACATCGCTTTCGGAAGCTGCGGTTGTTGCTACGGAAGAAAGGTCATTGGAATCAGAGAATGCGTAGTATTCGCAGGTATATCCAAGTTCTTCCAGAGCTGCCTTAACGGTATCTACCTGATACTGGGAATTTGCCTCAGCGGAGCAGTACAGAAGACCTACGTTCTTTGCATCCGGGAAAAGCTCCTGGAGCATAGCTGCCTGATCTTCCAGCGGAGCAAGGTCGGAAGTACCGGAAATATTTCCGCCTACAGTTCCGTCGAAATCGCTGATTTCAAGAGCTACACCGTATTCTGTTACGGAAGTACCAAGAATCGGGATTTCATTTGTTCCTGCTGCAGCAGCCTGAAGGGCTGGAGTTGCATTTGCAAGAATAAGATCCACATTGTTGGAAACAAAGCTGTTGATGATAGTAGAACAGGTGTTGGAATCGCCCTGTGCGTTCTGCTCATCAAATGTAACCGCGTCACCAAGTGCCTCTGTTACGGCATCCTTAAAGCCCTGTGTTGCGGCGTCCAGTGCGACATGCTGTACTAACTGGCAGATACCAATGGTATAAGTTTTGTCTGCCTCTTCTGCACTTACAGTAGTAACGGAGCCAACCATTCCTACAGTAAGAACACCTGCAAGTGTTGCTGCTAAAACCTGTTTTTTCATTTTTTATCCTCCTCGATATTTTATCTTCGTTCCATTCTCTTTCTGTGCGAATGTTATGACTTTGAAAGTATACCGCTTTAAAGCTGAAAAGTCAAGAAGATAGGCGGATAATTTCATGCTTTTTTCTGCTCTTTTGGGAGAAAACGCTTCTATTTACACACTTTACTTTCCGGGGCATATTCTAATATAGAATTACAGGAAAGGATTTTGCAGTATGCCTTATTCAATTATGCTGGACGCAGGACATGGAGGCTCCGATCCGGGTGCTGTGTACAAGGGACGGCAGGAAAAGGATGACAATCTGGCTCTGACTCTGGCAGTTGGAAAATTCCTGGAAAATAATGGTATAGATGTTTTATATACAAGAACAACCGATGATTATCTGACTCCTTTTGAGAGAGCAAGGCTGGCAAACGAGGCAGGTGTGGATTATTTTATTTCCTTCCATCGAAACAGCAGTCCCGAAGCCAATCAGTATCAGGGAGTGGAGGTGCTGGTTTATGATAAAAGCGGGATCAAGTACCAGATGGCCCAGAATATTGTGGGAGCACTTGGAGAACTGGGATTTCGGGAAATCGGTGTGCAGGAAAGACCGGGGCTTGTAGTCCTTCGAAGAACAAGGATGCCGGCGCTTTTGATAGAGACTGGATTTATCAATTCAGATGAGGATAACAGACTTTATGATGAGAGGCAAAAAGAAATCGCCCAGGCCATTGCTGATGCGATTCTGGGAACCCTGAACGAGGAAACCATTGAGGAACCTCTTTATTACCGGGTACAGGTCGGGGCTTACCGCAGCCGGGAAAATGCCGACAGGATGTTGTATCAGCTTCTCGATAAAGGATATCCGGCTTTCCTGCTGCATGAAGGTGATCTGTATAAGGTGCAGGTCGGGGCTTTCCAGCAGATTGGAAATGCCATAAACATGGAGCAGAGACTTCGAAACGAAGGGTATAGTACGCTGATCGTGACAAAATAGGAAAGTCGCCATCGGGCAGGCGGGTGTGTCCTGCCCGGTGAAAATATAGTGTGGAACAGTAAATGGAGACATGTTATAATCGAAATACAAAATACGACGGAAAGAGCAGGTTACACAGATGTATAATGAATTCTTAGGGCAGATCGAGGACTTTATTTTTGTAGAAGACAAGCCCGAAAAATCGGACATTATTTTCGTTCCGGGAAATGGATTTCCGGAGATGGCGGAACTGGCAGCCCGGCTGTATGGTAACGGTTATGCCCCATGCGTTCTGCCAAGCGGGAAATACAGCGTTACACTTGGTAAATTTTCAGGAGTTCAGTCTGAAAAAGCGTACTATAACGGGACATATCATACGGAATGGGAATTTTTAAAAGATGTGCTTGTAAAAAACGGTGTGCCGGAAACGGCAGTTTTAAAGGAGAATCAGGCAACTTTTACATATGAAAATGCTATCTTCTCGAGGAAAGTGACAGATCAGGCCGGAATTGATGTGAAAAAAGCAATCCTTTGCTGTAAGACTTACCATGCGAGAAGATCGCTCATGTATTATCAGCTTCTATATCCGGAAACTCAATTTCTGGTGTGTCCGGCCTGTCCGGATGGCATTACAAGGGAAAACTGGCGCGAAACAAAAGAAGGAGTAGACGCTGTTGCGGGAGAGGTTGACAGGATCATAAAGCAGTTTCTGCTCATGATGGATGATAAAGAAAGATAGCAGATTTTCCGGCGCTTTTTTCTTTTAGGCGCAAAAAAAGTACCGGAGTCCTTTTGACAGGATATCCGGTACCTTGTACACGATTCTGTTTTTTAAAGTCCTTTTATTCGTTCTCCTCATCATGGGATTCTTCTTTTTCCGGAAGCCAGATGTGAACCAGCTCGATTCTGTTTTTGTCCAGTTCATCCACCACGAGACGGATACCACTGTCCAGCGTAACGGATTGTCCCTGGCTGGGAAGACTGTCAAGCTGTTCGATGATATAGCCTCCTATGGAATCGTAATCTTCTGATTCCAGGTTGATGCCTAGCATTTCGTTGAGATCATCAAGTTTGGCAGAACCAAGTGCCTGATATTCCCGCCCCGCCTGAATCTCTTTCAGGTCCTCTTCTTCATCTTCGTCATATTCATCACGGATTTCTCCCACAATCTCCTCCAGCAGATCCTCCAGTGTGACGAGCCCTGCTGTGGAACCATATTCGTCCAGAACAATGGCGAGGTTTACAGAAGCCTTCCTCATTTCCATCATCAGATCTGCAGTGCCTTTATATTCATAGGTGAAATATGGCTCACGCAGAATTTCACGAATGGAAAACGGCTTATCTTTCGGATAAAGAAGCAGGTCCTTCATGTTAATGATACCAATGACATTGTCTGTATTATCTTCATAAACAGGAAAACGGGTGTGCATATCTTCCCGGAAGATATCCATCAGCTCCTCATAGGCTGCATTGACATCCACAAAAGTCATATCAATTCTGGGAATCATCACATCTTTTGCGGAAGAATCACCGAAATCAAATACGTTGTAGATCATCTGCTGTTCTTCACGCTCAATGATGCCGTCCTCCTGGCTTGCGTTTACCAGTGTACGAAGCTCATGCTCTGTCATGGCATTGGGTTTTGCGTTTGGATCGACCCGCAGGAGAAACATGATCCCGTTTCCCAGTTTTCCTACGATATAGACAACAGGAGTCAGGATGATCATGAGGACATAAATGGGCTTTGCATAAGTAAGCGCAAATTTTTCTGCTTTTAAGGTTGCCAGAGTTTTTGGCGTGATCTCTCCGAACAACAGGATGACCAGAGTCAGAGCACCGGTTGCCAGACCTACGTATGCATTTCCTAAAACCCGGATGGTGAGGGTGGTCATCAGGGAAGAGACCGCCATATTTACAATATTGTTTCCAATCAGGATGGTACTGAGCATTTTGCTGGAATTGGAAATGACTTTTTCCAAAGTAATGGCTCGCTTATCACCCTGCTGGGCCAGGGCCTGAATCCGAATTCTGTTTACAGTTGTCATAGAAGTTTCAGCAGATGAAAAAAAGGCGGACAGCAGCACCAGAATCAGTATGGCAGCCGCCTGTATAGGGACACCGGAATCCAAAATATTGTTCACTCCTTTTAAATATGAATTTTATGAAAGTTAATATGTGATTAGAGTAGAATATACATGATTTTCCCTGAAAAAGCAAGAGCAACACGCATGCTGAAAAAAGTGAAATTTAGGGGTGTCGAAAAAAGTAGAACTGTGATATAATCCTTTTGACAAAATCTGAAATAATTTGTTACAAAATATTTACAAAAGGATAAAAATTTGATATAGTGACAATATGTTGTGGTGAAAGACCGCAATAATTACGATATAGATACAATTGGTAGTGTGGATTGATAGTATAACAGAGGTGCGAAAATGAAAAAGAATACAAAAGTTTCCCGTAGAAAAAGTGTTGCGATTTTTGCCGCTGCTGCGATGACAGCAGCTTTGCTTGGCGGTCAGGTGTATCCCACCGCTGCCTCTGACCAGACATATGAAATAGAGAAGAGCAGTCTGATTCCGGATAATGTGACGGTTGAGGAACCGGCAGCTCTTTCGGAGATAGATTTACCGAAAAGTGATTATGGTACTCTTTCCTGGGTGGATGAATCCTATGTTCCGGATAACCGGATACAGTCCTGTAAGGTGATTTTCCGACCAAATGGAACGGTGGATTTATCTTACCTTCCCGGATGGGATGCAGAGGAAGGTGTGGTGAAGGGAAGGATTACACTCGTTGTAACCAGTCTTGAAGGAATCGATGAGGATTATGAATATTATTATGAGGAAGAATCTTATGAGGAAGAGAATTCGGATCTGCCACAGGATCTGAAAAATTATACCGGTACGGAGGATGAGGCTTCTCCGGAAGGAAATCCTGCCGGGGAGACAGATACACCGGAAACTCCTGCACCGGATGGAACCGGGGAAACTGAGACACCGGGAGAACAGGCCGGGACAGCGGAAACACCGGGGTCATCGGATCCAGAGTCATCGGAAGCACCGGAAACAGCCGGAACTCCGGAAGGGGAGACAACCGTGCCATCGGAGACAGACGAGGCTTCTGATGCAGAGGGGGCGGAGAACGAAACAGAGAATACGGAACAGACACCGGAGGTGCCGGACAATATTTTTGACAACCCTGCAGATTTTGATGCGGCAGATACCCGTCCGGTAACCGCAGAGGAAAATCTTACTCCGGAAGAGGAGACTCTTCGTGCACAGGAAAACCACAGCTGCGACGGAATTTATGTTTCCGGGATTGAACTTCCCTGGTATGTACAGTTCCGTGTTTCCAGCGGAGAAAATTATTCATTCAGAAATGAAGCAGATGCTGCCATTTTTCAGTCCTACGAATTTGAACTGTGGGATCTGAAAAATAATACCGAATATGAGATTCCGGACGGACAGTACATAAGCGTTACCATTCCTGTAAAGGAAGGATATACTTATACGATCGAGCATCTTCTGGACAATGGGGCAATTGAGACAATCGTGCCAAGCGTGGACGGCAGCACTCTGGTGTTCAGCACACATTCCTTCAGCCCGTTTGGAATTGCAGGAAATAAACCGCTCGTAGGCGGAGACATTGCAGAGAATGGTTATTCCGAAACCTCGACAGCTACTCCCACACCGACACCCACACCTGCTGCGAAGGCGACTGTGACAGGGAAACCAGTGCAGAATCCGGCCGGTACAGGAAGCACAGGAAATTCCACTGTAAATACGGGCAGCACCGGCAATATGGTGATCTCCACCAGTACAGGCAGCGGCACTGCCGGAAACAGCCAGAATGTCCAGGCTTCGGGAAACGCCGTGAGTAATACATCAAATGCGGATGCTCAGGGAAGTTCTTCCGCAAATGCTGTAAAAACGGCAGATGAGACTCCGGTTTTTTCCTTTACGATCCTGGCAGCAGCCGCAGCATTTTTGGCAGCAGCTGCAGGAATGCTGAAAAAAAGAAGAAGCAATTAAACAGATCTGCAAGGCAGACAAGACTCTGAAGTAACAGGTATAGGAATGAATGCCCTTCCATATATTACAATATGGGAGGGCTGTTTTTATGAAAGGGAAAGCTGTTTTGAAATCGCTGCTGTTCGCGTATGCGATTACCGGGCTGTTACTGCTGCTGCTTGCTTTTCTGCTGTTTCGGTTTGATCTGGGAAAAGGGCCTGTGACAGCGGGGATAATTGCAGTATACGTTTTATCCTGCCTTATGGGCGGATTCATGGCCGGAAAAATTCTGCGAAAAGACAGGTATTTATGGGGAGTGCTGGTGGGGCTGGCCTATTATCTGCTCCTTCTTACGGTTTCATTTGCAGTACAGGGAAAATGGGATATGACATTTTTACATGCTGTTACTACCTTCTTTATGTGCCTGGGAGGCGGGGCGCTTGGAGGAATGCTGTCATAATAATGGGATAAGGCAAAAAAACTCTTTAAAAATTAAAAGTTTTATGCTATACTAGGCAAAGACGAAATTACATAAGGAGGATATACGATGGAACATATCAAGACATTAAATACAAAGAACCTGCAGAATACTGTAAAAAAAGGTGGCTGCGGTGAATGCCAGACTTCCTGCCAGTCCGCATGCAAGACTTCCTGTACCGTAGGAAACCAGAGCTGCGAGAACAAATAATTACAAGCGGCTTTGAAGTGCTTAAATAAGCAGCGGGGTAAAAGCCGCTGCTTATTCATGTAAGAGGAAAATTACAGGAAAGGATTTCGGTAACATGAGTCTGATTCACCGTTATCAGAGCAATGGCTATAACATCGTCCTGGATATTAACAGCGGATGTATCCACGTCGTGGATGAGGTGACCTATGAGGTGCTTCCTCTTTTGGAGGAAGGGCTGGATGCACAGGCCATTGCTGAAAAACTGGGAAATCGTTTTAAGAAAGAAGAAATTGAGACTTCTGTCTCAGAATGTGAAAAGCTGAAGGAACAGGGGATGCTTTTCACGAAAGATATATATGAAAATGCCATTGATGAATTTTCAAAAAACAGACAGACTGTGGTAAAAGCACTGTGCCTGCATATTGCCCATGACTGCAACCTTGCCTGCCGTTATTGTTTTGCAGAGGAAGGAGAGTACCACGGAAGAAGGGCACTTATGTCCTTTGAGGTTGGGAAAAAGGCTCTGGATTTCCTTATCGCAAATTCCGGTTCCAGACGAAACCTGGAGGTGGACTTTTTTGGCGGCGAGCCGCTGATGAACTGGCAGGTGGTAAAGGAGCTTGTCAGGTATGGCAGAGAGCAGGAGAAACTTTACAATAAAAAATTCCGTTTTACTCTTACAACCAACGGCGTTCTTTTAAATGACGAGGTGATGGAATTCTGCAATCAGGAAATGGGAAATGTTGTTCTGAGTGTGGATGGACGTAAGGAAGTTCATGACTATATGCGTCCCTTCCGCAAAGGAGCTGGCAGCTATGACCTGATCATGCCGAAATTTCAGAAATTTGCCGAGTCACGTAATCAGGACCGGTATTATGTAAGAGGAACCTTTACTCATCATAATCTTGACTTTTCCAGGGATGTGCTTCATCTTGCAGATCTTGGATTTAAACAGATATCTGTAGAGCCGGTGGTGGCGCCTCCGGAAGAGGATTACGCCATCCGGGAGGAGGACATTCCGCAGATCCTGGAGCAGTATGATATCCTTGCAAAGGAAATGATTGCCAGGGAAAAGGCAGGAAACGGATTTAATTTCTTCCACTTTATGATTGACCTGACAGGAGGTCCCTGTGTATACAAAAGACTTTCCGGCTGCGGCAGCGGTACGGAATATCTTGCAGTAACTCCATGGGGCGATCTTTATCCATGTCATCAGTTTGTGGGAGAAGAAGAGTATCTTATGGGAAATGTGGATGAGGGAATCACACGTCCTGACATTCAGAAATCTTTTGGCAGCTGTAATGTATATACAAAACCTGCATGCAGGGACTGCTTTGCAAGATTTTACTGCAGCGGCGGATGTGCAGCGAATGCTTATCATTTCCAGAAAGATATCAATGGAAACTATGAAATCGGATGCGAACTCCAGAGGAAGCGTGTGGAGTGCGCCATCATGATAAAAGCCGCATTAGCGGATCAATAATTTAAGAAGGGACAGGAACAATGAAAAAATCAAGAGGAATCGTAGTGCTGCTTCTTACTGCAATCCTCACCGCTTTTTTCTGCTATACAGCAGCCGTAGGCATCGGACCTACAGGAAGCGGTGCTGCAAAGCACATCAACACTGGCCTTGACCTGGCCGGCGGTGTCAGCATTACGTATCAGACAAAAGAAGGTAACCCAAGCAGCGAGGATATGTCGGATACGATTTACAAGCTGCAGAAGCGTGTTGAGCAGTACAGTACTGAGGCACAGGTATATCAGGAAGGTTCTGACCGTATTAACGTGGAAATTCCGGGTGTAACAGATGCCAATGCTATTCTGGAAGATCTTGGAAAACCGGGTTCCCTGTGCTTTATCGAGCAGCAGGATGGGGATGGCAATGTAAACTTCCAGTATGATGAAAACAGCGAGAGCGGATATTCTCTGGCGAGAAGCCTTGACGAGATCCGTGAAGCAGGTTCTGTTGTTCTGGAAGGTACAGATGTGGCAGATGCTACAGGCGGTGCGATTCAGGAACAGAATACCAGCTCAAGAGAATATGTGGTGGAACTGACTCTGACAGATGAGGGCAAACAGAAATTTGCAGAGGCCACAGAGGCAAATGTTGGAAAACAGATTGCAATTATTTATGATAACAGTGTTCTGAGTGCTCCGAGAGTTAACGAAACAATCTCTGGCGGTAAGGCACAGATCAGCGGTATGGCAGACACAGAAGAAGCGCAGTCTCTTGCTTCTTATATCCGTATTGGTTCTCTTAGCCTGGAACTGGAAGAAATCCGTTCCAGCGTAGTTGCTGCACAGCTTGGTGAGGAAGCTATCTCTACCAGTGTGAAGGCAGCTGCAATCGGTCTTGTGATCGTAATTCTGTTTATGATCATCATGTATCGTGTACCTGGTGTCGTTGCTGCGATCGCACTTATCTTTTACACGGCAGCGATACTGCTCACGCTGAATGCCTTTGACATTACCCTTACGCTTCCGGGTATTGCAGGTATTATCCTTGGCATTGGTATGGCCGTGGATGCAAATGTTATCATTTATTCCCGTATCCGCGAGGAAATCGGTGCCGGAGTATCTGTAAGGAACGCTGTTAAGGCTGGATTCAGCAAGGCATTTTCCGCAATCTTTGATGGAAATGTCACCACACTTATTGCGGCATTCGTGCTGATGTGGCTTGGCTCCGGTCCTGTTAAGGGATTTGCCTATACACTGGCAATCGGTATTATCATCTCCATGTTTACTGCTCTTGTAGTATCCAGACTGGTTATCAATGCACTTTATGGAGTAGGAGTACGTGATCCGAAGTATTATGGAAGCACATCCGAGAAAAAGCCGATTGATTTTGTCGGAAAGAGAAAGACGTTTTTCATCATCTCCATCGTGTTGATCTTATGCGGTCCGGCGGCAATGCTGATCCATAACGGAACAGATGGAAAAGCTTTAAATTACAGCCTGGAGTTCTCCGGCGGTACTTCTACCAACGTTACCTTTAATGAGGAGATGGATATTAAGCAGATTGATGCGGAAGTATCCCCGCTGGTTGAAGAAGTGACCGGTGACAAGAATGTGCAGGCAACCAAGGTTGTGGGAACCAATCAGGTAATCATCAAGACACGTTCCCTGACTCTGGATGAACGTGAAGCTTTGAATCAGGCACTTGTGGATACCTTTGACGTAGATGAAAGCCTGATCCAGGCAGAGAGTATTTCTGCAACCATCAGCAATGAGATGAGACAGGATGCAGTTGTAGCCGTTATCGTGGCAACAATCTTCATGCTTCTTTACATCTGGTTCCGTTTCAAGGATATCCGTTTTGCAAGCAGTGCAGTACTGGCACTTGTGCATGACGTGCTGATCGTCCTGACATTTTATGCGATTTCCCGCATTTCCGTCGGAAATACCTTTATCGCATGTATGCTGACGATTGTAGGTTACTCCATCAATGCCACCATCGTTATCTTTGACCGTATCCGTGAGAACCTTCACGGCAGCAAACGGATTGATGAGCTGGAAGAAATCGTTAATACAAGTATTACGCAGACCCTTACCAGAAGTATCTATACTTCTCTCACCACTTTCGTGATGGTAGCTGTTCTTTATATCATGGGTGTATCTTCTATCCGTGAATTTGCAGCACCTCTGATGGTAGGTATTATCTGTGGTGCTTATTCTTCTGTATGCATTACCGGTTCTCTGTGGCTTGTAATGAAGAAGAAATTTACAGGCAATGCACAGCCTGTCAAGGCAGCTGCAACTGCTTCTTCAGCACCTGTAAAGAATACAGCTGCACCGAAGTCTTCTGCAGCACCGGCACCAACAGCACCGGCACAGCCGAAAAAGAAAAACCGTAAGAGAGTCCAGGAGCGTCTGGCTGCGCAGGAAGCGGCAAAGAATGCCCAGGACAACGGAGAAAATGACAAATAATCAAAGGGAAAAAATCCCGGGACAGGAATGCCTGCCCCGGGGTTCCTTTTTTAAACACGATACAATGATTGAGGAGATGAGTAATGGAAAGATGGGTAGTAACGGCTAAAAAAGCAGATTTTTACGGAATTGGAAAGGAATTCCAGATTGATCCGGTTATTGCGCGGATTATTCGAAACCGTGATGTGACGGGGGAGAAAAATATCCATGAATATCTTTATGGAGGTCTGTCGGATATCCCGTCACCATGGCTTCTGAAAGATATAAAAAAAGCAGTTGAGATTCTGAAGGAGAAGATAGAAAGCCAGGCAAAGATCAGAATAATCGGGGACTATGACATTGATGGCGTGACCTCTACCTTCATCCTGCTGAAGGGGCTGCGCCGCCTGGGTGCAAACGTAGATACCTATATTCCGGATCGTGTGGCGGACGGCTATGGGATTCATGCTCATCTGATCGAGCGGGCGCTTTCGGATGGAATTGATACCATTGTGACCTGCGATAATGGTATTTCTGCCTCTTCTGAGATTGCTTTTGCCAGAGAAAATGGCATAAAGGTTGTGGTGACGGATCATCATGAGATTCCGTATAAAGAAACCGAAGATGGAAGGGAGTATCTTCTTCCTCCGGCTGATGCCATCATCAATCCCAAGCAGACCGACTGCACATATCCAAATAAAAATCTGTGTGGCGCAGTCGTGGCGATGAAGCTGGTGGCAGCATTATACGAAACCTTTAAAATCCCGGAAAAAGAGATGGAAGAATATCTGGAACTGGCTGCCATTGCCACTGTGGGAGATGTGATGGATCTTCAGGGGGAAAACCGGATTCTGGTCAAAGAAGGCCTGAAACGGCTTCCGTATACAAAAAACAAAGGTCTTCAGGAGCTGATCCGGGCAACCGGACTGGAAGGAGGAAGAATCACAGCCTATCACATTGGTTTTGTCCTGGGACCATGCATTAATGCCAGTGGAAGACTGGATACGGCAGCGCGCTCTCTGGAGCTGCTGCAGGCAGAAGACAGCGATACGGCGGCACGGCTGGCAGGAGATTTAAAAGGCCTGAACGACAGTAGAAAGGCTCTGACAGAACTGGGAAAAGAGGAAGCTATCCGTCTGGTGGAAACCACATCGTTACAGAACGACAGAGTTCTGGTGATCTACCTGCCCGATTGTCACGAAAGTCTGGCGGGAATTATTGCAGGCCGTATTCGGGAAAAATACCATAAGCCCGCATTCGTCCTGACCAAAGGGGAGCAGGCGGTAAAAGGAAGCGGGCGTTCCATTGAAGCCTATTCCATGTATGAGGAGCTGGTAAAATGCGCAGATCTTCTGGAGCAGTTCGGTGGTCATCCTATGGCAGCAGGGCTTTCTCTGAAAGAGGAAAATGTGGAGCTTTTCCGCAGACGTTTGAATGAAAACTGTTCATTAAGCCAGGAGGATCTGATTCCGAGGGTGGTGATCGACGTTCCCATGCCGGTGTCTTATATTACCCGAAAACTGGTAGAGCAGCTTTCTCTCCTGGAACCTTTTGGAAAAGGAAATACAAAGCCTTTGTTTGCCCAGAAAGGACTCAGAGCGTTAAACTTAAGAATTCTTGGCAAAAATAGAAATGTAGCAAAGTTAAAGCTGATGGATGACACGGGCACTGCGATTGATGCTGTTTACTTTGGAGAGGCAGAGGAATTTGCCGGATTTATATCCGTACATGAGACCATATCTGTTACATATTATCCGGAAGTCAATCGCTATCAGGGGCGGGAAACGCTCCAGGCAGTCATCCAGAATTACTGCGCGTGAAATTTAAAGTCGTATTTATGCCGGTCCTGTCGGGTTTTGGATTGATTCCGGATAAAAAAAGTGCTATACTAAAAAATATTTATTAAATTGCTGTCATCTGAATGACAAGTATTATTTTGAGGAGGGCAGGGGAAAGTCGGATACGGCTGACTGCGTGATATGCGCAGGGAGCATCCCCGGGAGTGAATTATGAAGAAATTAGAGGAATATGTGAGAAGCATTCCGGATTTTCCGGAACCAGGAATTATTTTCAGAGATGTAACCAGTATTCTTCAGGACGCAGACGGACTGAGACTTGCTATTGATTCCATGCAGGAGTGTTTAAAGGGTGTGGATGTGGATGTGATCATGGGAGCGGAATCCCGTGGATTCATTTTTGGCATGCCAATCGCCTACAATCTGCACAAACCCTTTGTTCCGATCCGGAAGGCAGGAAAGCTTCCCTGTGAGACGATTTCCCAGAGCTATGAGCTGGAATACGGAGAGGCAACCATTGAAATCCATAAGGATTCCATCAGACCCGGACAGAAGGTTGTGATCATCGATGACCTGATCGCTACCGGAGGAACCGTACAGGCAGCGACGAAACTTGTTGAGCAGCTTGGCGGCGAAGTTGTAAAGATTGTTTTCCTCATGGAGCTTGCAGGCCTCAATGGCCGTGAGAAGCTGAAAGGATACGACGTAGCTTCTGTAATCTGCTACGACGGCAAATAAAGCCGGTTATGGTCTTGAAACTGACCATTTGACGGCATGATACCGGTACTACATGATCCAAATTTGTTCAACAGGCAGGTGTGAGGAATGGCAGAAATAATTACAGGTACGGAAAATGAAAAAAGTTCCATGCAGGTAGATAAGGAAAAGCTGGAATCCGTAAAAAAGGCGGACGCTGCGGTGAAATCCATGCATGATTTTACAAGCCCTGAGGAATTATATAAGGAACTGATAGCCAGTGTGAAAAAATATCATCCTTCTACGGATATTTCCATGATCCAGAAGGCTTACGAGGTTGCGAGAGAAGCGCATAAGGATCAGAAGAGAAAGTCAGGAGAGCCGTATATCATCCATCCCCTTTGCGTTGCGATTATTCTGGCAGACCTGGAGCTGGATAAAGAGACCATTGTTGCAGGGCTTCTTCACGATGCGGTGGAGGACACCTGGATGACTTATGAAGAAGTGGAAAAAGAATTCGGTTCTGAGGTTGCCCTTCTGGTGGACGGTGTTACCAAGATCGGACAGCTTTCCTATTCCAAGGATAAAGTGGAGATGCAGGCAGAGAGCCTGCGAAAGATGTTCCTTGCAATGGCAAAGGACATCCGGGTCATTCTGATCAAGCTGGCGGACCGTCTCCACAATATGCGTACACTTCAGTATATGACTCCGGAAAAACAGAAGGAAAAGGCCAGAGAGACCATGGACATCTATGCACCTATTGCACAGCGTCTCGGTATTTCCAAAATCAAGGTGGAGCTGGATGACCTTTCCCTGAAATATTTAAAGCCGGATGTTTACTATGATCTTGTGGAAAAGGTGGCGCTGAGAAAGAGTGTCCGTGAGGAATTCGTAGGAAATATCGTAAAACAGGTAAAGAAACACATGGACGATGCCAATATCAAGGCACAGGTAGACGGCCGTGTGAAACATTTTTTCAGTATATATAAAAAGATGGTCAACCAGAATAAGACCATCGATCAGATCTACGACTTATTTGCAGTGCGCATTCTGGTAGACACGGTGAAGGACTGCTATGCGGCTCTGGGTGTGATTCATGAGATGTATAAGCCGATTCCGGGCCGATTTAAAGACTATATCGCAATGCCAAAACCAAACATGTACCAGTCCCTTCATACGACCCTCATCGGACCCAACGGACAGCCGTTTGAAATCCAGATCCGAACCTTTGAGATGCATAAGACAGCAGAATACGGTATTGCGGCACACTGGAAATACAAGGAATCCTCCGATGGCAAGAAACCGGTAGGAAAGAGCGAGGAGGAAAAGCTGAACTGGCTTCGTCAGATTCTGGAATGGCAGAGGGACATGTCGGATAATAAGGAATTCATGAGCCTTCTGAAAAATGACCTGGATCTGTTTGCAGACAGCGTGTACTGCTTTACGCCGCAGGGTGATGTGAAAACCCTGCCAAATGGTTCTACCCCTATCGACTTTGCCTACAGCGTACACAGTGCGGTCGGAAATAAGATGGTAGGCGCCAGAGTAAACGGAAAGCTGGTACCCATTGAATATCAGATCAAGAACGGCGACAGAATCGAGATCATCACTTCCCAGAATTCTCAGGGCCCAAGCCGTGACTGGCTGAAAGTGGTAAAGAGCACCCAGGCAAAAAATAAGATCAACCAGTGGTTTAAAAAGGAATTAAAAGAAGATAATATTTTAAAAGGTAAGGACATGCTGACGCAGTATGCCAAGGCCAAAGGATTTAAGATCGGAAATTATACAAAACCTCAGTATCTGGATGCGGTACTCAGAAAGTACGGTTTCCGTGACTGGGATTCTGTCCTGGCAGCCATCGGACATGGAGGACTGAAGGAAGGACAGGTATTCAACAAGCTCGTGGAAGCCTATGACAAGGAACACAAAAAGAACCTTACTGATGAGGAGGTTCTGGAGGCCGCACAGGAATCACAGGACAAGCTTCACGTGGCAAAAAGCAAGAGCGGAATTGTGGTTAAGGGAATCCATGATGTCGCAGTGCGTTTCTCCAAATGCTGCAATCCTATTCCGGGAGATGAGATCGTAGGATTTGTGACCCGCGGAAGAGGAATTACCATTCACAGAACCGACTGCGTGAATGTAATGAACATGACTGAGATGGACAGAAGCCGCCTGATCGAGGCAGAGTGGCAGCGTCAGGATACGAAAGCAGCCGAGCAGTATATGGCTGAGATCAATGTATACGCCAACAACCGTACAGGACTTCTCGTTGATCTGTCAAAAATATTTACAGAGCGTAAAATTGATGTGCGAAGCATGAACAGCCGTACCAACAAACAGGAAAAGGCTACGATTTCCCTGAGCTTTAATGTAAGAAGTAAGGAAGAACTGAATTCACTGATTGAAAAGATCCGCCAGGTGGAGAGTGTGATCGACGTAGAGCGTACCACCGGCTGATCTGCCAGAAAGGAATCTTATGGGTAAATTAAAGTTACAGAAGCTGACACTTGGCCCCGTTTTTACAAATTGTTATTTTATTTTAAATGAGGAGACAAAAGAACTTCTTATCGTGGATCCAGCTGATGCATCGGCAAAAATTAAAAATCAGGTCTCTGCTATGGGTGCCAAACCGGTGGGAATCCTGCTCACACATGGTCATTTCGACCACATTATGGCTGCAGAGGCGGTCAAAAGGGAGTATGACATTCCCATCTATGCCTGCAGACAGGAAGCGGAAATGCTTCGTGAGCCTTCTCTTAATATGACAGCAAATTACGGAAGGGACTGTTCTGTTAAGGCAGATGTGCAGCTGGATGACCTGGAAGTATTTGAAGCAGCGGGATTTTCTATCCAGATGCTCCATACACCGGGACATACAAAAGGAAGCTGCTGCTACTACATTCAGGATGAGGGCGTACTGTTCAGCGGGGATACGTTGTTCTATGGTTCTGTGGGAAGAACGGACTTTCCGGGCGGAAGTACGGCCGAAATTGTAAGAAGCCTGCACAAGCTGGTGGATTCTCTTCCGGAAGAAACAGAAGTTTATCCCGGACATGATGCATCCACTACCATAGGTTATGAAAAGAGGTATAATCCATTTGTATAAAATAGGAATCCTGTTGCTGGACAGGGATTTTGAACATGATGTATATGAACTGATCAAAGCGTTTTACCCGGAGGCGGAGATACATACCTTCTATGAGAAAGAGGAAGGAGAGTATGATCTCTTCTTTAAGGTGGAACGACAGGACGATCATTTTCTCATAAGTTATGAGTGCGAAGAAAGAAAAGGCAAGGCAAGTGCCGGAATTATCGAAGGGCAGTCCGGGAAGGAAGACAGGGATGCCCTTCTTTCTTGCAGCCCGGAGTCTGTACATGAGCTTCGAAAGGCCAACAAAGATTCTCTGAAATATGCCCTGTATCATGTGCTGACGAAACTGACGGGCAGGACGCTGCCCTGGGGAAATCTCACCGGGATCCGACCGGCAAAGCTTGCCATGGGGATGCTGGAATCCGGTATGAAAAATACGGAAATAGCACAGGAAATGCGGGAACGGTATCTGGTCAGCCCAAAGAAGACCGCACTTGCCATCGCCATTGCGAACCGGGAACGGGAGATTTTAAAGGAAATTGATTACGAGCACGGCTACAGCCTTTACGTGGGTATTCCTTTCTGCCCAAGTATCTGCCTGTACTGTTCCTTCAGTTCTTATCCTCTGAAGCTCTGGAAAACCCGGGTGGATGAGTATCTGGATGCTGTGTGCAAAGAGATTCGTGCAGTTGCCGGGATGATGAAGGGCAGAAAACTGGACACCGTTTATATCGGCGGCGGTACACCTACCACTCTGGAGCCGGATCAGCTTAAGAGACTGCTGGATACACTTGGAGAAGCATTCGGGTTTGACGGGCTTCTGGAGTTTACGATTGAAGCGGGGCGGCCGGACAGCATCACCAGAGAAAAGCTTGCCGCCATCCGGGAATTTCCGGTAACCAGGATTTCTGTAAATCCTCAGACCATGAACCAGAAGACTCTGGAAATCATTGGACGGCGTCATACAGTGGAACAGACGAAAGAGGCCTTTTATCTGGCGAGAGACCTTGGTTATAACAATATTAACATGGATCTGATCGTGGGGTTGCCTGGAGAGGGTCTTTCTATGGTGGAAAACACATTGGCACAGGTTCGGGAGCTTTCTCCGGACAGCCTGACCGTCCATTCTCTGGCGGTGAAACGTGCGGCACGTCTGAATATGTTTAAAGATAAGTATCAGGAAATGACTTTTGAAAACAACCAGGAAATTATGGACAGGACCATGCAGACGGCCTACGAAATGGAAATGAGCCCTTATTATCTCTACCGTCAGAAAAATATGAAGGGAAATTTTGAAAATGTTGGCTATGCAAAGGTTGACAAAGCCGGGATTTACAATATACTGATTATGGAAGAAAAACAGCCTATCATCGCACTTGGGGCAGGCGGATCTTCCAAACTGGTCTTTGACCATGGAAAAAGAATCGAGCGGGTGGAAAATGTGAAAGATGTGACCAATTACATCACTCGTATAGATGAAATGATTGAAAGAAAACGAGCAGGCATTACGGCCTGGCTGTAGGATGGGAGGGAGACCCTTGAGTACGGCACCAAGGATGAAAGCAGGTACACCGGACAGACTACTGGAATTTGATTTATCGGCAGAATTAAAACACGGGATTGCGGTGAGTAATCTGGCTTATGCAGTGGCAGGGGAGCTTGGCCTTCCACACGAGCAGTGCTACGAGCTTGCTGAGGCAGGACTGCTTCACGATATCGGAAAGCTGAAGCTTCGAAGCTATATCAACGGACAGGAGCAGGATCCACTGGTTATCGAGGAACTGAAATACGTCAGGATGCATTCCAGTCTGGGGTATGAGGAACTGAAAGATCAGGGGTACTCGGATTTTATTCTGGAGAGCATTCTGTACCATCATGAAAATTATGACGGGAGCGGGTATCCATCCAATAAATGCGGGGAGGAAATTCCCATTGGGGCGAGAATCCTGCGGGTCTGTGACGTATACTGTGCCCTGAGCTCCGACCGGCCTTACCGGAAGGCATTTGATAAAAAGACGGTGATGGAGCTGATGATCGATGAGGTAAAAAACTTTGATATGGAAGTATTTCTTGCATTTCAAAGAGTGGTTCATAAACAATAAGGAGAAAAATTTATGGCATTAAAGAAAAAGCCGGTAACCGGCATGAAAGACATTTTACCAAAAGAAATGGAGATCCGGAATTATGTGACCAGCATGATTCGGGAAACCTACGCTTCATTCGGATTTACATCCATTGAGACACCCTGTGTGGAGCACATCGAGAACCTGTGCAGCAAACAGGGCGGAGACAACGAAAAACTGATTTTCAAAATTCTGAAGCGCGGCGAGAAATTAAAGCTGGAGGAAGCAAAAGAGGAAGCAGACCTGGTGGATTCCGGCCTGCGTTATGACCTGACCGTGCCGCTGTCCAGATACTATTCCAATAATGCCAATGATCTGCCGGCACCATTTAAGGCTCTTCAGATGGGCTATGTATGGAGAGCAGACCGCCCTCAGAGAGGACGTTTCCGCCAGTTTATGCAGTGCGATATCGACATTCTGGGAGAGCCAACCTATATGGCTGAGATCGAGCTGGTGCTTGCTACCACCACGCTTCTTGGAAAGCTTGATTTCCACAATTTTACCATCCGTATCAATGACCGCAGGATTTTAAAGGCAATGGCCGAGTACAGCGGTTTCCCGAAAGAAAGCTTTGACACTGTCTTTATCACGCTGGATAAGATGGATAAGATCGGCCTGGACGGAGTGGCAGAGGAGCTTTCCGCAGAAGGCTTTGCAAAAGAGAGTATTGACACGTATCTTGGAATGTTTAAGGAAATCACCAGCGACATCCAGGGTGTGCGCTATTGTAAGGAAAAATTAAAAGATGTGTTGGATCCGAAGATCGCAGAAGATCTGGAAACCATCATTTCCACGGTGGAAGCGGTGAAAACAGCTGACTTTAAGATGGCATTTGACCCGACCCTGGTACGTGGAATGTCCTACTATACCGGACCGATCTTTGAGATTTCCATGGATGAGTTCGGCGGCAGCGTAGGCGGCGGCGGACGTTACGATGAGATGATCGGAAAGTTCACCGGAAATAATACCTCTGCCTGCGGCTTTTCCATCGGATTTGAGCGAATCGTCATGCTGCTTCTGGAGAGAGGCTATGAGGTTCCGGGAGGAAAAGGCAAAAAGGCTTATCTCATCGAAAAGAATATGCCTGCTGACAAGCTGACAGAGATCTTCCGTCAGGCATCCGAAGAGAGAAAAGCCGGAACACAGGTAAATATCTCTATTATGAAGAAAAATAAAAAATTCCAGAAAGATCAGATGACCGCAGAAGGCTATACGGAATTTGTGGAATTTTTCAAAGACAGAATGTAACGAGGAGGAGCTGGTATCATGGCTGAAAGTATGAAAGGACTGCACAGAACCTGCCGATGTGCAGAAGTCACCAGAGAAATGATTGGCAGTGAAGTGACCCTGATGGGATGGGTACAGAAGGCAAGAGACAAAGGTGGAATCATCTTTGTGGACCTTCGTGACCGAAGCGGAATCATGCAGCTGATTTTTGAAAACGGAACCATCGACGAGGAAGGATTTGCAAAAGCCGGAAAGCTGAGAAGTGAGTTCGTAATCGCAGTTACGGGTACTGTTGCAAAAAGAGGCGGCGCTGTAAACGAAAATCTGGCAACGGGAGATCTGGAGGTTCAGGTTCGTTCCCTGAGAGTGCTGTCTGAGTCAGAGGTTCCGCCATTTCCGGTGGAGGAGAACAGCAAGACAAAAGAAGAGATCCGCTTAAAATACCGTTATCTGGATCTGAGAAGACCGGATCTTCAGAAAAATATCATGTTAAAGAGCAAGGTCATGATGCTCACCAGAGCTTTCTTTGCAAAAGAAGGATTTCTGGAAATTGAGACACCTATGCTTGGAAAGAGCACACCGGAGGGCGCAAGAGATTATCTGGTACCGTCCCGTGTTCATCCTGGATGCTTCTACGGACTGCCGCAGTCACCACAGCTTTACAAACAGCTTCTGATGTGCTCCGGATATGACCGGTATATTCAGATCGCACGCTGCTTCCGTGATGAGGATCTCCGTGCAGACCGTCAGCCTGAGTTTACTCAGATCGACATGGAGCTTTCCTTTGTAGATGTGGATGATGTCATTGATGTAAATGAGAGATTCCTTGCTTATTTGTTTAAAGAGGTTATGGACATCGACGTACAGCTCCCGATTCAGAGAATTACCTGGCAGGAAGCTATGGACCGGTTCGGTTCCGATAAACCGGATATGAGATTTGGCATGGAGCTTCATGATGTCAGTGACATTGTGAAAAACTGTGGCTTTTCTGTATTCACCGGTGCTCTGGAAAACGGCGGAAGTGTTCGTGGTATCAATGCAGAAGGTCAGGGCAGCATGCCGCGTAAGAAAATCGATAAGCTTGTAGAGTTTGCAAAGGGCTACGGTGCAAAAGGTCTGGCTTATATTGCAATCGCAGAGGATGGAACGAGAAAATCCAGCTTCGCAAAATTCATGACAGACGAAGAGATGGATGCACTGGTAGCTGCCATGGATGGAAAACCTGGTGACCTGCTTCTGTTTGCAGCAGATAAGAAGAAGCTGGTTTACGATGTTCTGGGAGCACTTCGTCTGGAGCTTGCAAAACAGATGAACCTTCTGGATAAAAATGAGTACCGATTCGTATGGGTAACCGAATTTCCGCTTCTGGAGTGGAGCGAGGAGGAAAACCGCTTTACCGCTATGCATCATCCGTTTACCATGCCGATGGAAGAGGATCTTCCTCTTCTGGATACCGATCCGGGCGCTGTCCGTGCAAAGGCTTACGATATCGTATTAAACGGCAATGAGATCGGCGGAGGAAGCGTCCGTATCCATCAGGATGATATCCAGGAAAGAATGTTCAAGGAGCTTGGCTTTACCAAAGAAGCAGCCTATGAGCAGTTCGGATTCCTTCTGGATGCCTTTAAATACGGAGTTCCGCCGCACGCAGGACTGGCTTACGGTCTGGATCGTCTTGTCATGCTTATGGCACAGGTGGACAGCATCCGTGACGTCATTGCTTTCCCGAAGGTAAAAGACGCATCCTGTCTTATGACACAGGCGCCTCAGCGTGTAAGCGCCGCGCAGCTTGATGAGCTGGGACTGGAAGTGGAACCGGAAAAAGTAACCGAAGAATAAATAAATTTGATACAGTAAAAAAGTCCCCGCTGTTTTTCCAAAAGAAAGACGGCGGGGTTTTTCTTAATCTTCTGTTACCGGGGATGTGGCGAGAGTACCGAATATGGATTCGCCCAATTCAGTTCCGGCATCTTCGAGCGTCCATGAGGCACCATCATTTGTGAGTTTGAATTCTGCTTCCACGGTTCGGGTAGATTTATTGGACTTTATGGAATCCAGGAGCATTTCATAGGACTTCTGATATCTTTTGGAAGCTCCGTCAATGACGGCATCAGCAGAAGCAAGATATCCTTCCAGCTCTGTCTCGTAGCCAGAAAGAATTGCATCGCTGTCAAAAGTGGTGATCTCTGCTTTTACAGAGGCATGATAGCCGTTTACGGTGCATTCCTTTACTTCATAGTCAAAAAGGCTGTGTACCTGTTCCACAAGCGCCTGGGCAATATCGGCTTTCACACCGCCTTCTGTATCGATAATACTTTCCACACCAAGGAAATTGCTCATTTCATCCTGATTCATTTTTTTAAGAGTGCTGAGATAGACAGAAAGGGTATCCTCCGGCGAGAGAATATCCGGATCGGACAGATAGGACATAAGACCGCCGACAAGGTCATTCTCAAGAGAGTACGTTCTTTTGATCTCCCAGGTTTGCTCATTTCCGGTACCAGTGGAGGTAAGCTCGATGGTGCAGTTGCGTTCCACTGTTTCATAGGTGTTCTTCTTTAACAGTTTATTCAGAATGAGATAACGCTCTTTCAGAGAAAGGCTGTTTTCTTTCGTACTCCGGGAATCCGCATCTGACACATTGAAGATTTCCTGCCTGAGCCTTGCTGCAGAAAAATCCTCAGCCAGCGCCCTGGCATCCAGAGTCATAAGGCGAACGGTGCTTTTGGCGGTCCCTTTTTCTTTGTCGACGTCAGTCTCCAGAATTTTGTAATCAAAGTCCTGGAAAAAGAGAGAAAAGACTTCATCTATTTCATCGGACGGTTCTGCTATTTCTGTCATATCGGGGAATAGTTCTTTAAAGGAGATATACTTTTGTGTCGTATCTGAGTCCAGGTTTTTTAATAAATCCAGTTCGTTTTTTATGACTCCCTCCACTTCCTTTTTTTCACTTCCGAAGCATCCGGTCCAG
>JALERH010000097.1 GCA_022764275.1 Blautia sp.
CTTCGGATATCGCCTTCCCCACCATAAACTTCCTGGAATTTTTCCAACAATTTTTTTTGCATAGTTCCTTCTCCTCCTTAATAGTCGTTTCATGTATAGCTTAATTTTAATAATTAATGCTCTCAATATAACTGATAAAGATATTTCCAGCAGCCTCAAACAGTGCTGTGCTGTCATTCATGCCGTAAGGATACGTCTCTCCTGAAGCCGGGTCATACAGCCAGGTATTGTATTCGTCATAGCCGATGATCACCACACTGGTGTTTTCTCCTGTCTTTGCAATGACAGGACGCTGAGCACTGATTTCATACAGTACACTGTCCAGCGTACATCCGGACAGATCAATCACCGTTCCGGCATCTCCGATTCCGTCCTGAAGCGCCTGCTTATCCCAGGAACCGGTAAGTATTGCTTCCGGGATATCCTCCAGATTCAGTGTCAGTTTTGTCTTTTTGTTTCCTCTTTCCCATACATACTGCTGGGCACGGTTTAAGACCACTCCTGCCTGCTCATCCGCCCTTTTCAGAGCCTGCGCCGGATCCCTGTAAATACTGTCAAGGTGTCCTCTGGCATAAACATAGTAAACTTCATCCTGCGGTACCTGGGTATCCAGAATGACCTCACAGTTCTCCACACTTCGCATTTTTGCATAAACAACAAGAGGTTCATCTGTGTCCGGTTCATCCTCAAAGGCCAGCCGCACCTGAGTACCGGTTCTTGAATTGGAAACCAGTTCGATGGACACATGGTCACTGGCTGCTTTTTTATTATTCACAATGCTGTCTCGCTTCTGCGCAGCATAGGTATTTCCTGATTTAGCAGAAAGATCAAATTCCATCAGAGTACTGCCGACTGTCACATTTGTGATGTACAGCCCTTCCTGATGATATTCTTTTTTTACAGTCCCGTCAAATCCCTCGATCCGCAGCGTATGAATGCCCTGCATCTCATGTCCGTTGGCATCTGTCAGCACATCTCCGTCCACAATAATTCCATAGACCAGATCTTCATTCATAAACCCTACCGGACATATGGACTGCCCCTGGGAAGCTGCCAGCCGTCTTGTCTCCAGCGTCTCAAAATCGATCAGTTTGATCTGCCCGGCACTTTCCCCCTCACGGATCTTCCAGGCCGCATGGGCATTCGTCTCGGATACGACAAAATCATCGCTCTGAATCCCTTCTTCCAGAATCTCATAAGTTCCCTCACGGATGTTTACCTTGTAAAGCTTCTGTGCAAACAGAAGGAACAGATGATTATCCGTACTTACATAGGACAGGGTGCCCAGGTCTTCCTCCAGGAACTCGAAGGACTCCGTGGATGGGATAAAGACTTTCTCTTCCACCACGTTCTGGTCATTACTGTAATGGTACACGCAAACGCCGCAGTACCCTTCCCGGTTTCCACGATTCATATATCCATAAAGGACAAAATCCAAATCTCCGTTGTCGTCCACCCGGATGATCTTAATATCATGCTGCAGACGGGAATCTCGGAAATCTCCGCCGTCTTTCTTCCGGAAACTGAAAATCTGCGCCAGCTTGCCGTCATCCGGTGAATAGGACCACAGATCTCCCTGCTGAACGAAAACTACAACTCCTGCATTTTCATTCATCACATAGGATACGTTTTTGTCCCGTACGCCCAGCAGAAGTCCTGCATCTGAAATATGTATGGAGTTCTCGTCAAACACCTGTTGTGCGCTTCTTTCAAAATCCAGAAGCATGATCCTCGTTTCTGTATAGCGCAAACGGTAAAACTCCGTCACATCATAGACTTCGGTGCATCCGTTTTCATCCCTGGAAGATATCTGATATTCATTGGAAATGCTTGCTGTGGTCTCATTGATATCCTTAATTACCGGAATACCGCTTTTATAAATCTGCGGATTCATGGAACCCCAGCTGATTTCCGCGAAAGTGGAATGGATATCAATATCCGTATAGTTCGTAGCGGTTCCTGTGGTCTCCGGCTCCAGATAGCTTGTCAGATCCTCCGCGGCGGTCTTGTCCATGCATTTTTCATAAAAACTCTTTACAAATTTTACATATTTATCCGCATTCAGATTGGACCTGGATATGATCCTGGTGTAATAATAGGCAGTTCCTTTATTGGTATCCAGTGTGATCTGCAGAGAATATTCCTGATTCATCCGCAGGTCACTGTTTATTTCCACAGAAGCTTCCAGGTAACTGTTTTCCTTTACCAGATTTTTTATCTTTCTGTTCTCGATTACCTTACTGCCGTCAGATGTGCGAACCTCGTAGGAAAGGCTGTTCACCTTAGCCGAATAAGGGTTGATGACAAAGGTCAGCTTTTTCGTGGTATCCAGAGGAGTCAGGCTATCCCTGGTAAAATCTGCCTGCATCGGCTGTGTATAACCATACATCCGGTTGGCATAAGTGCCTCCCATATCCACCATAACTTCCGGAAATACCGGGTCATTCATATCGGAGCGATCATCCGTGGTCTCACTGTTTAAAAGCAGCGCGGTTCCCGTCACTCCCAGCACAAAGACAACCAGCAGTATCACTGCCCTGCGCAAAAAATTTTTCATTCATTTCTCCCCTTAAGCTTCGTCCGGCACCTCCCCCTCCGGATACAGAAGCCTCTCTAATGTCGGTCTCACACAAAGAGCCTCCATCGAAGCTCTTATTTCCTTCATGTCTTTTGTTTTTCCTGTTTTTACCGCCCGAATCAGCAGATTCTTAGGCGTGTGCTCCATGTCGATAAATTCCAGGATCTGAGTTTCATATCCTTTGCTTTCCAGAAGATTTGCCCGGATTCCATCGGTGAGCAGGGCAGCCATACGTTCTTTCAGAATACCGTATTTTAAAAACGGAGCCAGCATTTCATTTTCTATCTGGCGATTCAGTTCATGCTGACAGCATGGCACTGATAAAATCACCTGCGCACCCCACTCCACTGCCTTTGCCAGTGCATAATCTGTAGCCGTGTCACATGCATGCAGCGTTACCACCATGTCCACAGAGGAAACCCCTTCATAATCTGCAATGTCCCCCTGAAGAAAGTGCAGTTTTTTATACCCATAGTCTGTGGCCAGACGATTGCACTTTTCAATGACATCGGTTTTCAGATCCAGGCCGATAATATTGACATCGTATCCCTTTAATTCTTTCAGATAATAATACATGGCAAAGGTAAGATACGATTTTCCGCATCCAAAATCAAGGATGGTGACCTCCCGATCCTTTGGGAGTCTGGGAAGGATATCCTCGATAAATTCCAGGAAACGATTGATCTGGCGGAATTTATCATATTTCTGGGTAATGATTTTTCCTTTTGAAGTCATGACACCCAGATCCACCAGAAACGGCACCGG
>JALERH010000099.1 GCA_022764275.1 Blautia sp.
GCTGCGCTGTCCGTCAGCAGCATGCACATTCTGTCGATACCGAATCCGATACCGCCTGTCGGAGGCATACCCACTTCAAGAGCATTCAGGAAATCTTCGTCAGTATGATTAGCTTCCTCATCTCCCTGAGCCAGAAGCTCTTCCTGTGCGGCGAAACGCTCGCGCTGGTCGATCGGGTCGTTCAGCTCGGAATAAGCGTTTGCCATTTCCCAACCGTTCATGAAGAACTCAAAACGCTCCACGTACTCCGGATTATCCGGTTTCTTTTTGGTCAGCGGAGAAATTTCGATCGGGTGATCCATCACGAAAGTCGGCTGAATCAGATGCTCCTCTACAAATTCCTCGAAGAACAGGTTCAGAATATCACCTTTCTTATGGTGCTCTTCAAACTCAATGTGGTGCTCTTTTGCAGCGGCTCTCGCTTCTTCCAGTGTATGGATTTCGTTAAAGTCAACGCCGGAGTATTTCTTTACGGCATCAACCATAGTGATTCTCTCAAACGGTTTGCCCAGATCCATCTCCACACCGTTGTAAACAATAGTAGTGGTGCCCAGAACCTCCTGTGCCACATAGCGGTACAGGTTTTCAGTAAGGTCCATCATGCCGTGATAATCGGTATATGCCTGATAAAGCTCCATCAGTGTGAATTCCGGGTTATGGCGGGTATCAAGGCCCTCATTACGGAATACACGGCCAATCTCATAGACACGCTCCAGACCGCCTACGATCAGTCTCTTCAGATAAAGCTCCAGGGAGATACGCAGCTTAAAGTCCTCATCAAGCGCATTGAAATGTGTCTCAAAAGGTCTTGCTGCAGCACCGCCGGCATTTGCAACCAGCATAGGAGTCTCTACCTCCATGAATCCCTGTCCGTCCAGATATTTGCGGATCGCACTGAGGATTTTGGATCTCTTTACAAATGTATCCTTAACCTCCGGATTCATGATCAGGTCCACATATCTCTGACGGTAACGGGTATCGGTGTTTGTCAGGCCGTGAAACTTCTCCGGAAGCACCTGAAGGCTCTTGGATAACAGAGTTACCTCGGAAGCATGAATGGAAGTCTCGCCTGTTTTGGTCTTGAACACTTCACCCTTAATGCCGATGATATCGCCTACATCCAGTTTTTTGAACTCTTTATAAGGTTCCTCCCCGATACTGTCTCTTGCCACGTAGGACTGAATGGTTCCCTGCAGATCCTGTACATGGCAAAAAGAAGCCTTTCCCATAACACGCTTGGACATCATACGTCCTGCGATGGTCACAGACTTTCCTTCCAGCTCGTCAAACTTATCCTTGACCTCCTGGCTGTGGTGCGTCACATCATATTTTACAATTTTAAAAGGATCCTTGCCGTTTGCCTGTAAGTCTGCCAGTTTTTCGCGGCGGACTTTCAGCAGCTGGTTTAAATCCTGCTCCTGCTTCTTCTGCTCTGCCACTTTCGTGCCTCCCTTAATCTACAAATTTACATTGTCACGCTTGTCTTTCGCACGCCTGCACACGACAACCATGCGAACTTCCTGCCTTTCGCACATCTGCCTCACGGCAGTCATACGAAATTAAATATTTCTCTGGATTTCCAGAACTTTATATTTCATAATACCGGCAGGCATCTCAACCTCCACGATATCACCGGTATGCGCGCCCATTAAAGCTTTGCCCACCGGAGACTCGTTGGAAATCTTGCCCTGAAGGCTGTTCGCCTCAGTGGAACCTACAATCTTCAGTTCCATGTCCTCATCAAACTCGAAGTCATATACCTTTACCTTGCAGCCAACGCTGATCTTGTCGAGGTCAACCTCATCCTCAACCACAACCTCGGCATTTTTCAGGATTTTCTCGATTTCCTCGATACGTGCTTCGATATCTCTCTGCTCATCTTTAGCTGCATCGTACTCTGCATTCTCGGATAAATCGCCCTGTTCTCTGGCTTCTTTGATTTTTCCTGCTACTTCTTTTCTTTTTACTACCTTTAAATCATGCAGCTCTTCTTCCAGTTTTTTAAGTCCTGCATAAGTTAGTAAGTTCTTCTTTTCTTCCATTTACCTTACTCCCTTTCAAAGCCGGTCCAGGCAAAACTGCTGCTCTGGCACCCGGATATTACATTGGATACCTCTTCCCGAACACTCTGCTCCCTTATTTTCATTAAAAAAGGGTATAATAGCTCTAGGATATTCACAATTTCACTATTATACCCAAAACAGGGAGCCTTGTCAAGCCATCGTCGAGCCCTTTTCAGCCCTCTTTTCCGGGTTATTTTTCCGGTTTTTCCAGGCTCTTCGGGATGCTTTCCGGAAAAAGCCTTTTATATTCATTGGATACCTGCTGAAGCTGGAATTCAAAGTCCTGTTTATGCTGCTGCACCAGTGTGGTCAGAATAATACCGGAAAACAGACAGATAATTGCGGTCAGGATTACGAAGCAGATTACGATCAGACTTGGAATCTTTGTTACAACTCCCAGGCGGATATATTTTGTCAGGATGGGAACAAAAAAGACCGCTCCCAATACAAACAACACTGCCGCAATGCTGGAGAAAAACTTCAGCGGGCGGTAATCCTTAAACATCCGCAGGATTGTCTTGATGACCTTAAATCCATCCGTATAGGTGTTCAGCTTGGACTCACTGCCCTCCTGACGGTCACGGTAATCAACGATGACATTTTCAACCTGCATATTTTTGTCAATGGCGTGAATCGTCATCTCTGTCTCAATCTCGAAATTTCTGGAAAGAACCGGGTAGGTTTTTACAAACTGGTAACTCATGGCGCGATATCCCGTCATAATGTCCTTGATATCACTGTGAAAAAGCCAGTTGATGCTTCCTCTCACAAGGCTGTTTCCAAAATTGTGAAACGGCCGCTTGTTTTCCGTAAAGTAGGTGGAAGAAAGCCTGTCCCCCACTACCATATCCGTTCTGTCATTCAGGACCTTATCGCACATTTCCCTTGCGTATTCCGCCGGATATGTATCGTCTCCATCCACCATAAGATAGCACTGCGCATCAATATCCCGAAACATACTACGGATTACATTGCCCTTGCCCTGCTGATGCTCATAACGTACCACAGCTCCGGCCTTACGCGCGATTTCATCCGTACCATCCGTCGAATTATTGTCGTATACATAGATAACAGCCTCCGGCAGTACCTCTTTCATATCGCGAACCACCTTGGCAATGGACTTACTCTCATTGTAGCAGGGAATTAATACTGCTATTTTATCTGCCATCTGAAAAATCCTCCGTATTTTTTTGCTTACTGAATGGATTATATCATAGTCCCCTCAAATAGCAAAGAATTTTCAGCATGCCCAGGAATTGTTATTTACTTTTTTTCTTCATATGTTATATTATAAGTACCTCTTTGAAATATATGATACTATAATAAGAAAGGAATTTTCGCTTTTTCATGAGATTACTGACACAAAATATTACGATATTTGTATATGCACTTCTGTCATTTTTCTTCCTGAATTTTGAGGCTTCAGGTGATTCCATTGTACTTCTCCCGAAGGAGGGCTTTTCTCTGTGTGCCGCATGTATTGTGGCGTTTCTGTTTCTTTTATACAAAAAACTGGCAGCCTGGTATCCAAAGGAATACAAAAAAGGCTTCCATGTCGCAGCATTTATCCTCAGTGCATTTTTTTCCTTTGTTTCTGTCATGGGCGTCTTTTTTTCTGCGGATCTGTCCATCAGCATTTCGCAGCTTGCTGCCGGCAGCTTTATTCAGATTTTTATTGTTTTTGCCGGGGGCTTTGTGCTGTTTTATTTTGCATTGGGCGCTATTGGAGTTTTACGAGAAAGAATCGGTCACAGAGTTTCTCTTATCACAGACAGGAAACAGAGCTCCGGCCTCGCCCGCGCTCTGCATAAAGCAGAGGATTTTGTTTTCGGAAAAAAGAGCTGTCTGAAAACAATTCTTATCATGGCACTGTGCTGGCTGCCTCACATCATCATCCGTTATCCGGGTTCCATGCCTGCGGATGGGGTAAACAGCCTGCTGCAGTATTACGGTGTGCGTGAATATACAACCCAGCACCCCATTATCTACACACAGCTTCTGGGGCGTCTGTGTGATCTTGGTGACCGTATCCACGATACCAGTCTGGGATTTTTCTTCATGGTACTTCTGCAGACGCTGGCCCTTCTTCTCGTGCTGGCGTATACCCTTCGAACCATGAACCGTCTTGGTGTCCCCCGCTGGTGTACCTTCGCCGCCCTTTTGATTTTCTCTGTGGTACCCGTTTTCCCGGGATATGCCACCCTGCTGATCATAGACGTATTTTACTGCGCTGCAATCCTGCTGCTGATGAATGAGCTGGCCTGGTATCTTTTCTGTCCGGATGTGTACAAAAAATCATGGACGCACCTGTGCCTTACCGCGGTTTCTGTACTGTTTGCCTTTTTCCGCCAGAACGGCTTCTATGTCATTGCCGTCCTGCTGCTGTTTGTCGCGATACGGGAATTCTGCCTGATCCTGAAAAAAGAGCAGACCATCCGCTATGCCATCCTGATTCTTGCTTTTCTTGCAGTGCCTCTTGGCATCGGAAAGGTGAATACCTCTCTTCTGCATAAAAAGTACAACGCCTCTAAAGTTTCCGCCCGGGCCATGCTTGCCATGCCCATTCAGCAGATTGCACGCTATGTGGTAAGCTATGGCGATGAAATGGAACCGGAAGAGCTGGAATCCATTCAACGGGTTCTTGATTGGGAGGTTTCCGAATTCAGGGAAAACTATAATCCCTACAACTTCGATGGTATTAAGCGTGGCTTTCGCTTTGACGCCACTTCAGAAGATATAAAAGACTTTTTAAAAACCTGGTTCCGGCTGTTCCTGAAGCATCCCGAGACCTATGTAAATGCAACGCTCCACCAGAATTACTGCCTGTTCAGTCCCCTCGTGGACAATTCCAAATACTATTACAATGTCCGCAAGGGTCTGGAACGGATAGAAGACCCGGATTTTTCCCCGGTATATGAAATCTGGGAGCAGAAATCCTCCATCAACGAGAAACTTATGAATTATTACAGGCAGTTTGACAACATTCCGTTTCTGGGACTGTATGTGAACCAGGGCGTCATGACACTTTTACTTCTCGGTATCTGCCTGTACGCATTGTTTGACAAAAACCCGCGGCTGTTGCTTCTGGCCCTTCCGCTCCTTCTTACTTTGGGCGTTACCTTCATTGGACCGGCGGCCTACGGACATCCGCGATATCTGTTCCCGATACTTTACTCCATGCCGCTTCTGTTTGGCATTTTCCTCACAGGAAAAGGAAAAGCGGCTGCCATAACAAACAAGAGGTGAATTTATGAGCAAAAAAAGAGTAGGTGTTATCACCTTCCACAACTATGACAATTATGGTGCCATTCTGCAAAGCTATGCCCTGCAGAAAAAGCTGCGTGAGCTTGGCACTTACCCGGAGCTGATCGATTACCGGTGCGACTACATCAGCAATCCTTTCCGTCTCGTAAATCTGAAAAAGAAAGGACTGTTTAACTACATTTACGGTGCTATCGGACATATCTGTTACATACCGCGCCGCCGTAAATGCAATCAGTTCCGGAAGAATATGCGCTACAGCGAGCCTGTTACAGCAGGCAATATGCAGGCTGTTGCCGGAAAATACGACATCTATATTTCCGGAAGCGACCAGATCTGGGATTATAAGCTGACGAATTTTGACAAAACCTATTTCCTCGATTTTGTGAAAAAGGGAAAGAAAAAATGCAGTTACGCTGCCAGCATCGGGGAACATATTCCTCCGGAAAAATACCAGAAGGATTACGAAGCGCTTTTAAAGGATTTTGATGAAATCCTGGTTCGGGAGGATTATGGTGCCGATATCGTAGAGAAGCTTACCGGGAAACGTCCCGAAGTGGTCTGCGACCCTACGCTTCTTCTCACGGCAGAAGAATGGAATGAGCTTCTGGTGGATCCGAAAATAAAGGGAAAATATATTCTGGTCTACCAGCTTGGCATTAACAAAGAACTGGTAGACTTCACACGCCGCCTGAAAGAAAAAACCGGCTACCGCATCGTATATATTCCGTTTCCGCTGATCGGGCTTTTGAAATGCGACTGCAAAATCGCCATCGGCCCGGCCGAATGGATGGGGCTGTTTAAAAATGCAGAGTATGTGGTTTCCGATTCCTTCCACGGAATCGTTTATTCCCTGCTCTTTAACCGGAAGTTTTTTGCCATGGTCAATGGCCACCACATGAACCGACGGGTGGAGCAGCTTCTGAAGCTCGTGAACCTTTCAGACCGCACCATTGATAACGTCTCCTATGAGGGTCTGACAGAAGAGATTGATTTTACCTATGCAAATGAGCAGCTGGCCGGTTTCCGCCAGCACTCTCTGGAACACTTAAGAAAATTAGTGGAGGATGAACAGGAAGAAAATGCTGACAAGTAATCAACCGAAAGAACAGTGCTGCGGCTGTATGGCGTGCAGCCAGATATGTCCCAGGTCCGCCATTACCATGAAAGCGGATGAACAGGGATTTTTATA
>JALERH010000180.1 GCA_022764275.1 Blautia sp.
GTCAAAACAGCGGAGATCAGTCTGAATACCCGTAAGGTTACACTGGCAAAGAAGGGGAGAACTTATCAGCTTAAAGTTACGGTTTTGCCTGTTACGAGCCAACAGAAGGTCACGTATACCAGCTCCAGGCCAACTGTTGCCACAGTAAGCTCCAAAGGTAAGATTACAGCAAAGAAAAAAGGAACAACGACGATTACGGCAACTTCCGGAACGAAAAAAATCACCTGCAAGGTAACTGTCCTGAAGTAGCCCGTGCAATAATTCAGACAAAAAATGAGACAGAATTAAGACAAAATGCCGCAGAGAGCAGGATTGAAATCAAAGGATTCCAATGAAACTCTCTGCGGCATTTTTATATGCCTTATCCCGGAAGGCCGGGCAGAAAAGGTATCTCCTAAAGCTTTACAGCGTCAGGTGAAATACCAGCGTTGCAATATTAAAATAGATTAAGATGGAACAGGTATCCACAATTGTAGTGATCAGCGGTGCAGCCATAATAGCAGGATCCAGATGGACTTTTTTTGCCAGAAGAGGCAGCGTGCAGCCGATCATTTTTGACAGCATGACCGTCATGATCAGGGATACCGCAATCACAAAAGCCAAAGAAGGATCCCTGTACATGATCAGAATCCGAAGCCCGTTGGCGACTGCAAGAGTAGTTCCCACCAACAGAGAAATCCGGAATTCTTTGAAAACAGCACGGAAAAGGTCTCGAAACTGGATTTCGCCAAGGGCAATTCCGCGAATGATCAGGGTAGAACTCTGGGAACCGCAGTTTCCGCCTGTATCCATCAGCATGGGAATAAAGGAAACCAGAAGCGGTATAGCAGCAAAAGCATTTTCATATCGTGTAATGATGGTTCCTGTGATTGCCGCCGTGAGCATCAGCACCAGCAGCCAGGGGATTCGGTTTTTTGCATGCTCAAACACAGAGGTTTCAAAATACGTTTTTTCACTGGGGTTTACAGCTGCCATGAGGGTCATATCCTCTGTGGCCTCGTCTACAACGACGTCCATTGCATCATCAACGGTTACGATTCCAACCATACACTGATCAGCATCCAGGACCGGAAGTGCCAGAAGGTCATATTTTGCAAAGAGCCGTGCAACTTCTTCCTGATCCGCATGAGTTCCGATGGAAATAATCTCTGTTTCCATCAGATCCTGAATCTGCACGTTATCTTCCGAGGTCATCAGATCCTTGGCCGTTACGATTCCAAGCAGTCTGCGGGACTCCAGGACGTAACAGGTATAAATGGTTTCCTTATGGATACCCACGCGGCGGATATGCTCCATAGCCTCCCGAACCGTCATCTGTCTGCGAAGATCCACATATTCTGTGGTCATAATGGAACCGGCACTGTCCTCTGGGTAGCGCAGCAGAATGTTAATCTGGGCTCGCTTTTCCGACCCGACCGTTTCCAGAATTCGGGTTACTACATTTGCAGGAAGATCTTCCAGCATATCCACGGTATCGTCCATGTACATATCGTCCAGAATTTCCTTCAGCTCTTTTTCGGTAAATACATCAATGAGCTTACTTTGAAGAGAGTTCCCCATATTGGCGAAGACCTCTGCAGCCTTATCCTTGGGAATCAGACGAAAAGCCAGAGCCAGATCCCTGTCATCCAGCTCGGAGAGCAGGGAGGCAATATCCACGGCGTTCATGACATTCAAAATGCTGCGTACAGCTTTGAATTCCCGCTGTGCCAGAAGTTCCATAAAAATATCTCTGTTCATATCTTATGCTCCTTTTCACTATTTGATTTTCTCCAAAAATACACGAGTGATAACTACTGACACCAGATTCCATATACCTCACCTGCCTTTCCTGATAAGATTTTTGATGAAAAAAGTCTCCGTTTGTGACAGAGACTTATCTTTGTGTTTATTGTAAACGGCATGGGCGTCCGAGTCAACCTTTTTCTTGGAAATTTATATGGAAGAGCTTGACAACCGATAAAATTATGATATACTTTGATAATCAAACTATTTTAAAATAAAATTAACAGGAAGAGAATTATGGTAGGAAAAATAATCGGAACCGGCTCTTACATACCAGAGCAAATATGGGACAATGAAAAACTGTCCCATATGGTGGACACCAATGACGAATGGATACGGGAGCGTACCGGTATTGCCAGGAGACATATCGCAGGAGAAGAGGAAACAACTGCATATATGGCTGCAAAAGCGGCAGAAACGGCTCTGCAGAATGCGGGGATGAAAGCGGCAGAGGTGGATTTGATCATCGCAGCGACCATTTCTCCGGGGGAGATCATGCCGTGCACATCCTGCGAGGTTCAAAAGAGGATTGGTGCGGTAAATGCCACCTGTTTTGACTTAAACAGTGCCTGTACAGGTTTCCTGTTCGCTTTGAATACGGCGCAGGCTTATTTGGGACAGGAAATATACCATACAGCCGTTATAATAGGAGCAGAAAGCCTTTCCCATCTTACAAACTGGGAGGACCGGGGAACCTGCATCCTGTTCGGTGACGGTGCCGGTGCGGTTGTGCTGAAGGCTTCTCCGGAAGGCCGCTATACACAGGTGACGCATTCCTCCGGAGAAAAGGGCAGCGTGCTGACCTGTACCAGCCGGAATCAGCCGAAATACGTGGAAAATTCCAGGGCACCGGAAACCTACATGCAGATGGATGGAAAAGAGGTTTTTAAATTTGCCGTCTCCAAAGTACCGGAGGTTATCCGGGAGCTTCTGGAAAAAACAGAAACAGATTCCGGGAAAATTCATCGTTACATTCTGCATCAGGCAAATGAACGGATTGTGAAATCTGTGGCAAAACGTCTGGGAGAGGAAATGGAGAAATTTCCGGTAAATATTGCGGATTATGGGAATACCTCATCCGCCAGCATTCCGATATTATTGGATGAGCTGAACCGGAAGGGGGATTTTTCGCAGGGCGATCTGTTGGTTCTGGCCGGGTTCGGGGCCGGATTGTCCTACGGAGCCAGCCTTCTGGAGTGGTAGGAACAGGCAGCAATAGTAAATAAAAGTTAAAAAGATAAAAAAATGATACAAAAAGGAGAAAAATCATGTTAGAAAGAATCAAAGAAATCGTAGCAGACGCATTAGGAACAGAGGTAAGCACACTGACAGCAGAGACTTCCTTTAAGGAAGACCTGGGAGCAGATTCCCTGGATCTGTTTGAGATGGTGATGACACTTGAGGAGGAATTTGATGTGGAAATTCCGTCTGAGGACCTGGAAGAAATCAAGACCATCGGAGATGTGGAAGCCTATATTCAGAAGTTACAGTAAGAAGAGAAGGCAGCAGAGAAAAGATTATAATAAAGCAGGAGGCAGATTTTCATGAAAACAGAGCTTACCGAATTATTAGGAATTGAATATCCCATTATTCAGGGTGGAATGGCCTGGGTTGCAGAATATCATCTGGCAGCAGCCGTTTCCGAAGCTGGCGGTCTGGGACTGATCGGCGCTGCAAACGCTCCGGCGGATTGGGTGCGTGATCAGGTACGCCAGGTGAAAAAGCTGACAGACAAGCCTTTTGGAGTAAACATTATGCTGATGAGTCCCTATGCGGATGAGGTGGCAAAGGTTATTGTGGAAGAAGGCGTTCCGGTGGTCACAACAGGCGCCGGAGATCCGGAAAAATATATGAAGATGTGGAAGGATGCAGGGGTAAAAATTATCCCGGTTGTAGCATCCGTTGCACTTGCAAGACGTATGGAACGCTGTGGTGCCGATGCCGTAGTGGCGGAAGGAACGGAATCCGGCGGCCATATCGGTGAGACAACCACACTGGTTCTGGTACCGCAGGTTGTGGATGCTGTGTCAATCCCGGTAATCGCGGCAGGCGGAATCGCTGATGGACGAGGCATTGCGGCAGCGTTCATGCTGGGGGCAAAAGGTGTTCAGATGGGAACCCATTTTGTGGCTACAGAGGAGTGCCATGTGCATCAGAATTACAAAGATATGATCTTGAAGGCAAAGGATATTGACACCCGAGTGACAGGCCGTACAACCGGTCATCCGGTACGTGCACTGAGAAATCAGATGACAAAGGAATACCTGAAAAAAGAAGCAGAAGGAGCTTCCTTTGAGGAGTTGGAACAGCTTACGCTGGGCGGCCTTCGCCGCGCTGTCGTGGATGGAGATGTGAAGACCGGAAGCGTGATGTCCGGCCAGAGTGCAGGCCTTGTAAAAGAGCAGATGACCTGTGCACAGTTGATTCAGAAGCTTGTAAAAGAGACGGATGCTTTACTGAAAGGAACTGCATTTTATGAGTAAAATCGCGTTTATTTTTCCCGGTCAGGGCGCACAGAAGGCTGGCATGGGAAAGGATTTTTATGACACGTTTGAGACTTCCAGAAAGGTTTTTGATCAGGCATGCGAGTGGCTTTCCATGGATATGAAGGCTCTGTGCTTTGAAGAAAATGAAAAACTTGATTTGACGGAATATACACAGGCTGCTCTGGTTACGACCTGCCTTGCGATGGAGAAAGTGGTGGAAGAAAAAGGACTTTATCCCGACGTGACAGCAGGCTTAAGCCTTGGGGAATACTGTGCGATTGAAGCTGCAAAAGGAATGACTTTAAAGGATGCTATTACCACAGTAAGAAAAAGAGGGATTCTGATGGAGCGGGCAGTCCCGGCAGGACAGGGCGGTATGGCTGCCGTCCTTGGAATGGATGCAGCACAGATTGAGTCTGTTCTGGAAAGGATAGAAGGGGTAAGCATTGCCAACTATAATTGTCCGGGACAGATCGTCATCACAGGAGTAAAAGCTGCTGTAGAGGAGGCATCCGGGAAACTGAAAGAAGCAGGTGCAAAACGGGTGCTTCCTTTAAATGTAAGCGGTCCGTTCCATTCTGCTATGCTTTGTGAGGCGGGAAAAGAGCTTGGAAAAGTTCTGGAAGATGTGAAGTTGTCCGCCCTTAAAATACCATATGTGACGAACGTGACAGGAGAGTATGTGACAGATATTGAGAACATAAAGGAGCTTCTTTCGAAGCAGATTTCTTCTTCTGTACGCTGGCAGCAGAGTGTGGAAAAGATGATCTCTCAGGGAGTGGATACCTTTGTGGAAATCGGGCCGGGTAGAACACTGGCCGGTTTCATGAGAAAGATTAACCGGAATGTAAAAGTGTATAACATTCAGACAGTAGAAGATGTGGAAAAAGTGGTAAACGCCATTTCAGAGGATAGAGTATGACAGAAAAAAAAGTAGCAGTTGTAACCGGTGCATCGAGAGGAATCGGCAGGGCAATTGCCTGTGAGCTGGCAAAAAGAGGCATCTATGTGGTGATCAATTATGCCGGTTCAAAGGAAAAGGCAGAGGAAGTAAAAGCAGAAATCGAAGCTGATGGAGGGGAAGCCGAAACAGTACAGTGCAATGTGGCAGATTTTGAAGCCTGCCAGACTTTCCTGAAGGATGTTGCGAAGAAACATGGACATATTGATATTCTGGTAAACAATGCAGGAATCACAAAGGACGGTCTTCTGATGGGGATGAGCGAGGAGGATTTTGCAAAGGTTCTGGACACAAACCTGAAGGGAACCTTCAACTGCATCCGACACGTATCACGCCAGATGCTGAAGCAGAAAAGCGGAAGAATCATCAACATGGCTTCTGTGGTAGGAATCTGTGGAAATGCGGGACAGGCAAATTATGCGGCATCCAAGGCAGGAGTCATCGGCCTGACAAAATCAGCGGCAAAGGAACTTGCATCCCGTCATATTACAGTAAATGCCATTGCGCCGGGCTTCATCCAGACCGATATGACAGCGGTTCTTTCCGATAAAGTAAAAGAAGAAACGGCGAAAATGATTCCCATGGGAAGCTTTGGAGAACCGGAGGACATAGCAAAAGCGGTGGCATTTCTGGCATCGGAGGATGCACGTTATATTACCGGACAGGTGCTGTGTGTAGACGGCGGAATGGCGATGTAAAAAAGCAGGACAGAAGCCTGTGATGATAGATTTTGGAGGTTGTTATGAAACGAAGAGTCGTGGTGACAGGACTTGGGGCAGTGACGCCCATTGGAAATGATGTGGAAACCTTCTGGAACGGTGTAAAGGCCGGAAAAGTAGGAATTGGAGAGATAACGAAGTTTGATACTTCTGACTATAAAGTGAAGCTGGCTGCTGAGGTAAAGGATTTTGTGGCAAAAGACCACATGGATGCTAAAGCAGCGAGACGAATGGAGCTTTTTTCCCAGTATGCCGTGGCAGCCGCAAAGGAAGCCCTGGAAGATGCGGGAATCGATATGGAAAAAGAGGATGCGTTTCGCGTAGGCGTTATTGTGGGTTCCGGTATCGGCAGCCTCCAGACGATGGAAGCGTCTTATCAGAGGCTTACCCAGAAAGGTCCGTCGAGAGTAGATGCTCTGATGGTGCCAAAAATGATCTCCAATATGGCAGCAGGAAATATTTCGATTGCCACAGGAGCCAGGGGCAAATGCACCAATGTGGTAACTGCCTGTGCTTCCGGAACACACTGCATCGGAGATGCTTTTCGCACCATTCAGTACGGGGATGCTGAGGTGATGATCGCAGGCGGAACAGAATCCTGCGTGTGTCCTCTGGGCATTTCGGGATTTACCAGTCTGACTGCGCTGAGCACTAAAAATGACCCTCTTTGTGCCTCCATTCCTTTTGACAAAGAAAGAGACGGCTTTGTCCTCGGTGAGGGCGCGGGAGTTGTGGTTCTGGAGGAACTGGAGCATGCAAAAGCCCGCGGAGCAAAAATTCTGGCAGAGGTCGTGGGATACGGTGCCACAGCAGATGCCTACCACATTACTTCTCCCATCGAAGATGGAAGCGGTGCGGCGAGAGCCATGACAGATGCGATGAAGGAAGCCGGCGTAAAACCGGAGGAAGTGGATTACATCAATGCCCACGGAACCTCTACGCATCACAACGATTTGTTTGAGACAAGGGCCATCAAGGCTGCGTTCGGGGATGCGGCAAAAGGTCTGAAAATCAACTCCACAAAATCCATGATCGGGCATCTTCTGGGTGCTGCCGGAGGTGTAGAATTTGTAGTGTGTGTGAAATCCATTGTGGATGGATTTATCCATCAGACCGTTGGAACAAAAGAGCCGGAGGAAGAACTGGATCTGGACTACTGCATCGGCGCACCGGTGGAGCAGGATGTGAAATATGCCATGAGCAATTCCCTTGGCTTTGGCGGACACAATGCAACTCTGCTTATCAAAAAATACGAATAAGGGGGAAATATATATGGAATTTGAACAGCTTTTGCAGTTGATCGATCACGTATCGGATTCCAAACTGACCTCTTTTCAGTATGAGGGAGAGAATCTGAAGGTGTCCATGGAATGCGGACAGGTACAGACAGTGACTGCTGTCGGAAGTGGGGATCTGGCAATTCAGACAGTTGAAACAGTGACACCTGAATCATCAGAAATAACACATATTTCTGACATAAAGGCTGCACAGCAGGAGGGAAATCTGGTGAAATCCCCTCTTGTCGGAACCTTTTATGCTGCGCCTGCCGAGGATGCACAGCCCTTTGTCAAGGTTGGAGATAAGGTGTCAAAGGGACAGACACTTGCCATTGTGGAAGCCATGAAACTGATGAACGAAATCGAAAGCGATTTTGACGGAGAGGTGGCTGAAATTTACGTGCAGAACGGTCAGGCTGTCGAGTATGGCATGCCGCTGTTTCGGATTAAGTAACGAGACCATATGCAGGCAAAAACGCTGACTGACAGCAGAGAAGCTGCCGCAGGAGGAGAATATGAACAGTTTAAATGTGAAACAGATTGAGGAGATTCTTCCTCACCGCCACCCTTTTTTGCTGGTGGATTATATCGAAGATTATGTACCCGGCGAATTTGCCGTTGGATATAAATGTGTGACTTTTCGTGAGGATTTCTTTCGGGGACATTTCCCTCAGGAGCCGGTGATGCCAGGAGTTCTGATCGTGGAAGCACTGGCACAGACAGGGGCCGTAGCTATCCTTTCCAAGCCGGAAAACAAAGGAAAAATCGCATACTTTGGAGGAATTGATAAATGCCGTTTCAAGGCGAAGGTGTGTCCTGGAGACAAGCTTCGTCTGGAGACGAGAATCATCAAACAGAAAGGCCCTCTGGGAGTGGGAGAGGCCATTGCCACTGTGGACGGAAAAGTCGCAGTAAAGGCAGAGCTGACATTTATGGTTGGATAAAAAAGGTGAGGTTATGATTCGAAAATTGTTGATTGCCAATCGTGGTGAGATTGCGGTACGGATCATCCGTGCATGCAGAGAAATGGGAATTGAGACAGTAGCGGTTTATTCGGAAGCAGACAGGGAAAGCCTGCATACACAGCTTGCAGACGAGGCAATCTGCATCGGACCGGGTCCGTCCTCCGAGAGTTATTTAAATATGGAACGCATTATGAGTGCTACCATGGTTTCCGGAGCAGATGCCATTCATCCGGGCTTTGGATTCCTTTCGGAAAATGCCAGATTTGCCGAAATATGCGAGCAGTGTAATGTGACATTTGTAGGACCCGGATCGGAAGTAATTCGAAACCTGGGAAATAAACAGATTGCAAGAAACACCATGAAAGCTGCGGGCGTTCCGGTCATTCCCGGAACGGACAGGCCCATCCCGGATGCAAAGACCGGGGCCAGAGAAGCAAAAAAAATCGGCTATCCGGTTATCATAAAAGCAGCTCTGGGAGGCGGCGGAAAAGGGATGCGGACAGCTTTTTCACCGGAGGAATTCGAGCTGGCATTTCAGACCGCGCAGAAGGAAGCACAGATTGCTTTTGGCGATGGAACCATGTATATCGAGCACTTCGTGGAGCACCCCCGCCATATTGAATTTCAGATTCTGGCAGACAGCCAGGGGCATGTGATTCATCTGGGAGAGAGAGACTGCTCCATCCAGAGAAATCACCAGAAGATGATCGAGGAATCTCCAAGTGCGGCGGTTTCCGAGAAATTGAGAAACCAGATGGGAAAGGCTGCCGTAAAGGCAGCAAAGGCAGCTCATTATGTAAATGCGGGAACCATTGAGTTTCTTCTGGAAAAGAATGGGAATTTTTACTTTATGGAGATGAACACCAGAATCCAGGTGGAGCACCCGGTTACAGAGTGGGTGACAGGATTGGATCTGGTGAAGGAACAGATTCGGATCGCATCCGGCGAAGCATTATCTGTAACGCAGAAGGACGTAAAAATCCAGGGACATGCCATTGAGTGCAGGATTAATGCGGAGAATCCCAGGAAAAATTTCCGGCCTTCACCGGGAACGATCACTGCGCTTCATTTGCCAGGGGGACAGGGAATCAGGGTCGATACCGGGATTTATACAGGATACCGCATACCACCTTATTACGATTCTATGCTGGCGAAACTGATCGTCCACGGAGAGAACCGTCAGGATGCCATCGCAAAAATGAAAAGTGCTCTGGGAGAGGTGATCATCGACGGAGTGGATACCAATGTAGATTATCAGTTTGACATCCTGAATGATCCGGATTTTCAGTCCGGAAACCTGGATATTGAATTTTTAAGCACCCATGAAATCGGGGGAGTGAGAATAAATGAAGTTTAATCATGCGTTTAAACGTACTGTAAGGGAACTGCCTTTTTATACAGAGGATAAAAGCGTTGAGCGTCCGGAGGTACCGGACGGACTGCTGAAAAAATGCAATGCCTGCAAGTCGGCGGTTTTTGTGGAGGAAGTCAGACAAAATGCCTACATCTGCCCGCATTGCGGAAATTATTTTCGTGTGCATGCCTATCGCAGGATTGAAATGATCGCGGATGAAGGTACGTTTCAGGAGTGGGACATGGGTATCCGCTCGGAAAATCCGCTGCATTATAAGGGATATCAGGAAAAGGTGGAAGGGCTTCGGGAAAAATACAATCTGGATGAGGCTGTGGTTACGGGAAAAGCATATATTGGCGGTTTTCCCGTGGTTCTGGGCGTATGCGACAGCCGTTTTATGATGGCAAGTATGGGGCAGGTTGTCGGAGAAAAAATTGCCAGAGCTGTAGAAAAAGCTACGGAAGAAAAGCTTCCGGTGGTTCTTTTTGCCTGTTCCGGGGGAGCCAGAATGCAGGAGGGAATTGTCTCTCTGATGCAGATGGCAAAGACCTCCGCAGCCTTAAAACGGCACAGTGATGCAGGTCTGTTGTACGTAAGTGTACTGACCAATCCTACCACCGGCGGGGTGACAGCGAGCTTTGCCATGCTTGGTGATATTATCCTGGCGGAGCCGGACGCATTGATCGGTTTTGCCGGACCAAGAGTCATCGAACAGACCATCGGTCAGAAGCTTCCGAAAGGTTTTCAGAAATCAGAGTTTCTGTTGGAGCATGGTTTTATTGACCGGATTGTAGAACGAAAAAATCTCAGAAATACTTTAAAAAGTATCCTTGAGATGCACAGTGCACAGAAGGAAAAGGTGATTCCTGCAGGTGAGACAGAGGTGCTGAAAAAGAATGCCTTTGAGGAAGAAAAACCTCTGAAAAAAGTAGATGCGTGGGAACATGTCCTGCTGGCGCGGGATAAGGAGCGGCCAACCGGAACGGATTACATTGAGCGGCTTTTTGAGGATTTTACTGAACTGCACGGAGACCGGTATTATGGGGATGATCCGGCAGTCATCGGAGGAATTGCGCGCTTTCACGGAATGCCTGTTACGGTGATCGTGCAGGAAAAAGGACAGGGAACGAAAGGGTGTATTGCCCATAATTTCGGAATGGTTTCTCCAGAGGGGTATAGAAAATCTCTGAGGCTGATGAAACAGGCGGAAAAGTTTGACCGCCCGGTCATCTGTCTGGTAGATACACCTGGAGCCTTCTGCGGCCTGGAAGCGGAGGAACGTGGCCAGGGCGAAGCAATCGCACGGAACCTGTACGAGCTGTCCGGATTGAAGGTGCCGGTACTTTCCATCGTGATCGGAGAGGGCGGAAGCGGCGGTGCCCTTGCCATGGCAGTGGCGGATGAGGTCTGGATGATGGAAAACGCCATCTACTCCATTCTTTCCCCGGAAGGGTTTGCATCTATCCTGTGGAAGGACAGTAAGCGCGCGAAAGAAGCGGCAGGAGTGATGAAGCTTACAGCAAGGGATCTGGAAAAGCTCGGTATCGTGGAACACGTCATTCGGGAAAGGGAACCGCTGACCAGAGAAAATATGGAAAAAACTGCAGACAGGATAAAAGATGGGATATCCGCATTCCTGGCGGAATATGGGGCGCTTACGAAAGAAGAACTGGTGGAGAGGCGCTATCAGAGATTCCGGAAAATGTGATTCGGCCTCCGCCAGTGACGGAAAATGGCGGGAATTTGAGAATTGATGTGGTCAGAAAAATATTTTTATGTTATGATACAGATAATTTGGAATGCAGGGAGAAGAAAGCGTGGAGAACAGGGAAGTTATAAACGATGTTCTGGTTCATCTCTTTAACGAGATCATGGAACTGGAGGAGCAGGCCATCATTACGGAAGAGTATAAAGATATCACGAATAATGATATGCATATCATTGCCGCAGTGGGACTGGGAGGAAATAAGATGTCCGATATCGCTGCAAAATTGAACATTACAGTGGGCTCTCTGACAACATCTATGAACAGCCTTGTGAAAAAAGGCTACGCAGTACGAGAGCGGAGTGAACAGGATCGTCGGGTGGTGTTTATCCATCTGACAGTGAAGGGACGCAAAGCCTATCACCATCACGCCGAATTCCACCGCAAGATGACAGATGCTGTCATGGGTGCATTAAGTGAGGAGGAAATCCCTGTACTGACGAAAGCACTGGAGGGGCTGACTGGATTTTTCCGGCAATATGAAAAGAAAACGTTATGATTACAAAGGGAATGCAGCAGTATATTTTCTATTATGAACTGATGGGAAAAAATCATATATCTGAAAAATCAGGTGACAGCGTCTAAGACGCTGTCTTTTTCTTCGTCATAGCGCACTTCGCCGCCTTTTTCCCCTTCTATAACAATGCGGTTTGGCAGACAGACGATCATGCCGCCGTTTTCATCTACAGCACGCTGATGGATACAGAGCTGATCCGGGCAGTTTGCCCAGGTCATCCGCACACTGCCGTCTTTGATCTCACAGACATTGGTATCGTTGATTTTGATGATCTGGTCTTTGGCGAGAGAGTAGGTGCCGAATTCCTCTCCGTCCACGGTAATACGGATTGTCTGGTGGCTGCCTTTTTGGAAATAGCTCATGGAAATCCAAAGTACGATCGCCAGAACCAGAATTCCCAGGATAAAGTATTTTTCTTTTTTCTTCAAGTTAAGGTTCCTTCTGTGATCATGATATATTTCCATGTACTTCCATGCAGGAGGAGGCACATGGATAAAAATTCTGCCTTTATTATATTCCGGAAAAAGAAACAGTGCAAGATTCTCACATAAATCCTTTTACTGGCTTTGAAAATATGATATAATTAGTTCACTTAATTTTAGCGGTAGAGAATGCCGGGAAAGGACGGAAAGAAAAATGAAAAGAAAATTGACAGCATGGGCAATGGCATTGGTTATGTGCGGAGGGGTATTGTCCGGATTGGGAGCCGGAGAAAAAGTAGCTTTGGCAGAGGAGACCGCCGCAATCAATGTAGGAGCATTGAAAGGGCCGACCGCTATGGGAATGGCGCAGCTTCTGGACAGTGAGGATTATAATTTTACCATCGCCGCTTCACCGGATGAAATTGTTCCGATGATCGTGCAGGGAAAAATGGATATTGCAGCAGTTCCGGCAAATCTGTCCGCTGCTTTGTATCAGAAAACAGAGAAAAATGTAAGCGTTCTGGCAGTGAATACACTGGGTGTTCTTTATCTGGTGGAGAACGGAGATTCCATTCAGTCCGTAGAAGACTTAAAGGGAAAAACCATTTATGCAAGTGGTAAGGGTGCCACTCCGGAATATGCGTTAAATTCCGTGCTCACAGCAAGCGGAATTGATCCGGAAAAGGATCTCACCATTGAGTACAAATCAGAGCATGCAGAGGTGGTGGCAGCTCTGGCAGCAGATCAGACAGCAGTTGGCTTACTGCCTCAGCCATTTGTAACAACGGCTCTTATGAAGAATGAAAATCTCCGTGTGGCACTGGACCTGAACGACCTGTGGGAAGCATCCGTAACAGACGGAAGCAGACTTGTGACAGGTGTTGTGCTTGTGAGAAATGACTTCTTAAAAGACCATGAAGCTGATGTGGATGCTTTTATGGATGCCTATAAGGAGTCTGTGGAATTTGTAAACAATGATACCGCTGCGGCAGCAGAGATTATCGGAGCGCATGAGATCATTGATGCAGCAGTTGCCGAAAAAGCCCTTCCGGAGTGCAGCATCGTATTTATCGAGGGTGACGAAATGGAGACCATGCTTTCCGGATATCTGAATACTTTAAATGATCAGAATCCGGAAATTATCGGAGGACAATTACCGGATGAGGACTTCTACTACAAGAGATAAGAGTGTTGTCGGAAAAACATGGTTCATTCGGATACTGGCGGCAGCCTTCTGGATCATAGTGTGGCAGCTTGCCAGTATGTGGCTCAAACAGGAGATACTTCTGGCATCTCCTGTTTCTGTTATAAAAAAGCTTGGAGAGCTTGTGGTTACAGCGGATTTCTGGAAGTCTGCAGGCTTCAGCTTTGTCAGGATCGTGCTGGGATTTCTGCTTGGTCTGATGACAGGAGCGCTGCTGGCAGTGCTGTCCTATGTATCTTTCCTCGCAGCCATTCTTCTGAAACCCTTGATTACGGTGGTGAAATCCACGCCCGTGGCCTCCTTTATCATCCTCTGCCTGATCTGGATTCCCTCCCGGAATCTGTCGGTTTTTATTTCCTTTCTGATGGTTCTTCCGGTGGTCTATACAAACCTGTACGAAGGTATCCGGCAGACGGACAGGCAGCTTCTGGAAATGGCCGAGGTGTTTGGCGTAAGAATGGGAAAAAGAGTGCGCTATATCTATGTTTCTCAGATTATGCCCTATCTTCTCACCGGCTGCAGACTGGGACTGGGATTGTGCTGGAAGGCAGGCGTAGCGGCGGAAGTCATCGGCGTACCTACCGGTTCGATCGGAGAAAAACTGTATCATGCAAAGATATACCTGAATACACCGGATCTCTTTGCCTGGACCATCGTGATCATTCTGATCAGCTTTCTGTTTGAGAAACTTTTCCTGGGGCTGGTGAGGAAAATTATGCAGGCAATTGAGCGGCGGTGAAAGGGGAAAAGGATGGACATTCTTGTAAAAAACATAGAAAAATCCTTTGGACAGCAGACGGTTTTGAAAGACTTTTCCTGTACCTTTCCGGTGGGAAAAACAACGTGCATCATGGGGGAATCCGGATGTGGAAAGACAACACTGCTGCGCATTATGATGGGACTGGAAAAGCCGGATGGCGGAAGCATTTCCGGAATTCAAAAGGGAAGAGTGGGGGCCGTTTTTCAGGAGGACAGGCTTTGCGAAAACTTAAGTGCAGCAGCAAATCTGCGTCTGGTGCGAAAACACTTACCCCAGGAGGAAATCGAGGAAGCCTTCCGTGAAGTTCGGCTGGAGGATGCGTGGAAAAAGCCCGTCCGGGAATTGAGCGGAGGAATGAAACGGAGAGTGGCAATCCTCCGGGCATTGCTGGCGGAGGCGGACTGTATCATCATGGATGAGCCGCTGAAGGGACTGGACGAGGAAACCAAAGAACAGACCATCCGGTATATCAGAAGCCGGACAGACGGGAAAACGCTGATCGTGGTGACTCATGAAGAAAAAGAGGCAGAAATGCTGGGGGCACATGAGATTCTGAGGATGAGGAAAATAGAAAAGGGAATAACTACAGTCTTTTAAACTGAGTAGAGAGAAGACATGGACACAAACACGGACATAATATGGAGGTAAAGATATGGTAGTTGCGGAAATGCTGGATGAATTAAAGGGAAAAGCACTGCGGGATGAAAAGCTGAAAAAGGAACTTCTGGACACCAGAAAAGAGAAGAATCCTATGACGGCATTCTGTAAAAAATGTCAGTCTTTGGGCTATCCTGTCTACGAAATGGATCTCATCGAAGCCGGAGAAGAGTTTTATGCAACAATGAGAAGGAGCACAAACGGAGGCGGAGAAAATTCTCCTATGCTGGAAGGGGAAGACGATTTTTACGAGTTGTTCTTTGCCGGATTAGAATAAAGATAAGTTGGATTGTCGGGATAGAATTTGAAATTTGAGGTGCCTGATACGCAGGAAAAACTGCGTACCAGGTACCGTATTTTTTTACACACCGTTTTTCTGGCAGATATCAGCGAGGCAGCACTTTTCGCAGTAAGGCGTGGTTCTGGCGGTGCAGACTTCCCGGCCGTGGTATACCAGTCTGTGGCAGAAGTCGCTGCCTTCTTTTGGCGGAATGATTTTCCAGAGTGCCATCTCCACTTTTTTCGGCTCTTTGATATTATCTACCAGACCGATACGGTTGGTGAGACGGATGCAATGGGTATCGGTTACAATAGCAGGTTTACCGAACACATCCCCCATGATCAGGTTGGCGCTTTTACGGCCTACGCCTGGAAGCTTCAGCAGGGCATTAAAATCATCGGGAACCTTATCTCCATACTCTTCATGAAGAATCTTCATGCAGGCACTGATGTCACGGGCCTTGCTTCTTCCCAGCCCGCAAGGCTTTACGATGGCTTCAATCTCATCGACTTCTGCGCCTGCCAGAGCTTCAACAGTGGGGAATTTTGCATAGAGATCCTGAACTACTACATTTACTCTTGCATCGGTACACTGAGCAGCGAGACGGACACTCACCAGGAGTTTCCAGGCCTGGTCATAGTCCAGAGTACAGTCTGCCAGAGGGTATTCTTCTTTGAGTCTCCGGATGACCTCCAGAGCCAGTTCTTCTTTTGTCATAGTTATCCTTTCTGCAGGCTATAGCTGCCTGCTCACACGCTGGAATGTAAAGTAAAATATGATACCTTTTGAAATGCTGGAAATCGTCAGTGCCCACCAGATTCCGTACAGACCGAGAGAGGTTCTGGTGAGAATCAGAGCCAGAGGAATACGGGCAACGGTAAGCGAAATGCTGATCACGCTGCATAATTTTGTCTTGCCAAGACCGGAGAGTGCACCTACGGTCATGAGCTCGATGCACATAAAGGTTTCACTGAAACCTATGACAACCAGGTATCCTACAGCCGTTGAAATTACCTCTTCTTCATGAAAGAAAAGGCTGGCAATGGGGCGCGGGAAAAACACAAACAACGCTGTAATAAAAAGCCCCCAAAGAGCCAGAACACGAAAGGAAATGCGGTATCCCTTCCGAATTCGGTCGTGCTTTTTTGCCCCAAAATTTTGTGCCATAAAGGCATTCAAAGCTGCTGCAAATCCGTCCGCCGTATTCCAGGAAATAGACTCGATCTGTCCGCCTACCCGCTGGGTCGCAACGGCGCCCGAACCAAAGGCAGCTACCATTCTGGTGAGAACCATAGAAATCATACAGTAGATGGATGACTGGAGCGCTGATGGAAAGCCAATCCTGAAAACAGAACGGTAACAGGAGAGGTATTCTTTTGAAAAGAGGCGGATGTCCTGCAGGATATTTACTTCTTTTCCTTCCTCGTTTTTACGGAAAATCCCCGGAAGCAGCGCTGCAAAAACCAGCATCTGTGCGGTGACGGTGGCAATGGCAGCTCCGGTGACTTCCATTCTGGGAAATGGTCCGATACCAAGAATCAGCAGCGGATCCAGAATCATATTTAAAATAAGTCCAATGAAGTTTGCCTTCAGCGGCGTTTTGGAATTTCCCTGTGCCGTGTATAGCCCTGTCAGCGTATAAGTCAGGTAAGAAAAAATGATAAGGCCACAGGTGATCTGCAGATAGACTTTTGCATACTCATAAGTGACGACATTGTCCATCCGAAAGAAACCCAGCAAAGGCTTTGTAAAAAGCAGGCAGACAGCGGAAAAAAGAACTCCAAACAGAATCGTAAGCTGTAAGGAAGCTCCCGCGTATTTTACAGCGGTCTTTTTGTCACCGCGCCCCAGAGCCTGGGCTGCATTCACCTGCCCACCCATTCTGGCCAGTGACACAAGCCCCTGGGAAAGCCACACATACATGCCGCCTACCCCGACACCGGCTACTGCTTTGGAACCAAGCATTCCAATCCATGCCATATCGGTGATACTGTAAACCGTGTTCAGGAAATAGGATGCCATGATCGGCAGCGACAGATCTGTCAGTGTTTTTAAAATAGGACCATTCGTAAGATCCAGATTTTTTTTACTCATAATTCATTTCATCCTTCGTATATCACTCTGACTATTTTAATGTTTGGAGGTGAATTTGGCAAGGGGAAAACAAGTAGAAAATAAGAGGTTACAGGAACTGCGCCTTTGTGTTAGAATAAAAAGGAAAACATGTGAAAAGCGTGGAAAATATAAGATACAAAAAGAAGGAAGCGATTAATTATGCCACATCCTATGACACAGGATGAGAAATATAAAATGATGACAGAGGCGCCTATCCCGCCTCTGATAGGAAAACTGGCGGTGCCCACCATCGTCAGTATGCTGATAACCTCTATTTACAATATGGCCGATACCTTTTTCGTGGGCAGGATCGGAACCAGCGCTACGGCGGCTGTCGGAGTTGTTTTTCCCGTAATGGCTGTGATTCAGGCGCTGGGATTTTTCTGCGGGCATGGATCTGGAAACAGCATTTCCAGACATCTCGGTTCGAAGGATACGAAGTCCGCACAGCAGCTTGCCGCCACAGGTTTTTTCGGTGCGTTGATACTGGGTCTGGCGGTAATGGTGCTGGGACTGATTTTTTTGAATCCGCTGGCGATTCTTCTTGGTTCTACGGAGACGATTCTTCCGTACACCAGGGATTATCTGCGCATTATCCTCATCGGAGCGCCTTACATGACTGCACAGCTGGTACTAAATAACCAGCTTCGTTTCCAGGGAAATGCCTTCTATGCCATGATCGGCATTACCACAGGAGGCATTCTGAACATGGCGTTGGATCCGCTGTTTATTTTCGGTCTGCAGATGGGAATTTCCGGTGCGGCACTTGCCACGGTCATCAGCCAGTTTATCAGTTTTCTGCTGCTCCTCTACGGAATAAAGGCGTCCAAATGCATTCCGATCCGTCTGCGCAACGTAAGCCTTTCTTCTGAGAGACTGGGGGAAATCGCAGGCGGAGGTCTGCCTTCTCTGTTTCGGCAGGGGCTTGCCAGTGTGGCGACCATGGTGCTGAACATTGCGGCGAATCCTTACGGGGATGCGGCAATTGCGGCTATGTCCGTGGTAAGCAGAATCACTATGTTTGCCAATTCCGCGCTCATCGGATTCGGGCAGGGCTTTCAACCGGTCTGCGGTTTTAACTATGGAGCAAAAAAATATAGGCGTGTTCAGGAGGCATTCTGGTTCTGCGTGAAGGTTTCCACGGGAGCTCTTATCCTGATCGCCATTGCCGGAGCTTTTTGTTCCGGAGGACTGGTGGGTATTTTCCGAAAAGATCCCGAGGTAATCGAGATCGGCACTCTGGCACTGCGTTTCCAGTGCCTGACATTAATTCTGAATGGATGGATCATCATGAACAATATGATGATGCAGACCATAGGAAAAACAACCTATGCTTCCGTCCTGGCAGCTTCCAGACAGGGATTGTTTTTCATTCCTGCGATTCTGATCCTGCCCAGGCTTTTCGGACTTCTGGGTATCCAGGTGGCACAGGCGGCAGCGGATGTATGTACGATGGTCGTGACAACCATTATATACCGGATCGTGCAGAAGGAGCTGAATCAGGAAACAAAAAAACAGGAAATGGAAAACTGACAAATACGAAGGAGGCACATCATGAAAGTACGGATGTACAACGTAGGCTGCGGGGACTGCTTTTGCCTGCGTGACAGAAAAAAGAGCCTGCTGGTTGATTTTGGTACCAGCAACAGCCGGATCGACGGCAAACCGAGACATGAGATTTTTGATGTGATCATTTCAGATTTAACGACCATTTCCCACAAAAATCTGCTGCTGACGCATTTCCATCTCGACCATCTGTCGGGACTTTTATATATGATGCGAAAGAAAAACAGCGCCTATGAGTTTGGAAAAATATACCTTCCGGATGTATTTACCAACGTGGAAATGAGCCGTACACTTGCCTTGCTTCTGTTGGCAGATCTGATGAAAAATACATATCTTCCAAGTAAGCAGATCAGCCTCCTGGCTCTGGTAGAGGTTCTGTGTCGCAGACCACAGAAAATAGAGCTTTTAAGCCGTGGAAAAGTGTTTGAGGAGAAGTATCAGACGCTCTGGCCTGATACGGAAATTATCCAGAAAGAGACGGAGGAGGTCTATGAGCAAATTGGAAAGAATCAGGAAGAAGCCCTGGGGAAACTGGTGGATTTTGCGGAAAAAATACGTCAGATCGTATGGAATATGACAGGAGAAGAGCATCAGAATTGCTCGTTTTCCAAGCTGGAAACAGAATTTAAAGAACTGCGAAACAGTGAGGATTTTCAACAGTTTTTAAAAGACCTGGAGGAAGAAAAAATCAATCTTCGCCAGTTTAAGAATAAGATCAGCATAGTATTTCAGAATGCCAGGGACGGGGAATTAAATCTTCTGTTTACCGGGGATGTTCAGCCGGAACATCTGAAAATGATTTCAGATAATTATGACGGGAAGCTTCCCCTTTATGAGCATTATTGGTGCATTAAGGTGCCGCATCATGGCACGCAGGCGCATTATTTTGATTTCAGCCCGTATGCTCCCGAGAATATGCTGATTTCCAATGGCATATATTATGCAGACAGGAAAAAACAAGCTGCGGCGTACCGTACTTCAGCGCAGTATGCCGGACTGTTTTATATCAATGATACGCACATGTACTGTTCAGAGTGTCAGTGCTGTGACGGATACCGAAATGGCTGTACCTGCAAGGAATGTGATGTCATTGCACCATTATACTATAAGGATATCTGAGAGAATGATAGTGGCACATACATATGCGAAAGCGGATGAAGTTTGCGGGCAGTAATATAGTATGAGAGCGGATGAAGTTTGTCAGAAAGAAATAAAGGAGGTACTATGAGGAAAACGGATTTCGGACTTGTGGCATTGGAAGAAAAACAGATGATACCCATAGACAGGATAGGAGACTTTGAGGTGCGGCCGGGTATCTACGAAATCAATGGAGCTACGGCACTGCCGAATGGAGTGAATTTTACGATTCATTCTCAGAATGCGACTTCCTGTGAACTGCTTCTTTATCACAGAGGGGAGACAGAGCCGTATGCCGTTCTTCCTTTCCCGGACAGCTACCGGATCGGGAAGGTTTATTCCATGATCGTGTTTGGTCTGAAAATCGCGGAATTCGAGTATGCCTACCGACTGGATGGCCCGTATGTACCGGAGAAAGGACTGCTTTTTGACAAGGCAAAGCCTCTTCTGGATCCCTATGCAAGGGCTGTGACAGGACAGAGCAGCTGGGGGAAAAATCCGGATAAGGAGCACGGATACCGAGCACGCGTTGTGGTGAATGATTTTGACTGGGGAAAAGACTTCCAACCCCGCCATGCAATGCAGGATCTGATCATTTATGAGATGCATGTGAGAGGATTTACGCAGCATGAATCATCCGGCGTATTACATCCGGGAACCTTTGCAGGTCTGATGGAAAAGATTCCATATCTGAAAGAGCTGGGAATCACAGCTGTGGAACTGATGCCGATTTTTGAGTTTGATGAGACTATGGCAAAGCGTGAAGTAAACGGAAGAACACTGCTGGATTACTGGGGATATAATACGGTTTCGTTTTTCTCGCCGAATACAAGCTATGCGGCGGAAAAAGAGTTTAACCGTGAGGGGGCAGAGCTTAAGGAACTGATCCGGGAACTGCATCGCAATGGGATCGAAGTGATCCTGGACGTGGTATTCAACCACACGGCAGAGGGAAATGAAAATGGTCCGTTTTTTTCCTTCAAAGGCTTTGACAACAACATCTATTATATGCTGACACCGGACGGACATTATTACAATTTCAGCGGCTGTGGTAATACCCTGAACTGCAATCATCCGGTGGTGCAGCAGATGATTCTGGACTGTCTGAGATACTGGACGATCACATATCGTATCGATGGATTTCGGTTCGATCTGGCAAGCATTCTGGGCCGAAACGAGGACGGACTGCCTATGAACCAGCCTCCGCTTCTGAAAAATCTGGCGGAGGATCCGATCCTGGGAGATGTAAAGCTGATCGCAGAAGCATGGGATGCAGGCGGACTATACCAGGTAGGATGCTTTCCGGCATGGAATCGCTGGGCAGAATGGAATGGGAAATACCGGGATGACTTAAGAAGCTTCCTGAAAGGAGATTACTGGTTTGCACCCGCTGCTGCAAAAAGGATCAGCGGCTCGCCGGATCTGTATACCGGGCAGTACCGTGGCTACAATTCCTCCATTAATTTCCTGACATGCCATGACGGATTTTCCCTGTATGATCTGTATTCCTACAATGAAAAGCATAATCTGGATAACGGCTGGGACAATACAGATGGAGCGAATGATAACCGAAGCTGGAATTGCGGGGTGGAGGGAGAAACAGATGATCCCCAGGTAATGAAGCTTCGGAAAAAGCTGATCAAAAATGCCTGTGCTGTGCTGATGTGCAGCAGGGGAACCCCCATGTTTCTGGCCGGAGATGAATTCTGCAATACGAGATATGGAAATAATAATCCTTACTGCCAGGACAATGAAATCTCCTGGCTGGACTGGCGAAATCTGGAGAAGAACAGAGACATATTTGCGTTCTTCCAGTACATGATACGCTTTCGGAAGGAGCATCCGGCTATCCGGGGAAGTCAGTATCCGGCAAAAATCGGATTTCCGTTTATCAGCGTACACGGCGAGATGCCCTGGCACGATGAAATTACCCAAAACAGCCGTTTTCTGGGAGTACTTTTTGCAGAATACGTGCCCAAAAAGGAGCAGGATGATCTGGTGTATCTGGCCATAAATGTGTACTGGGAAGATATCGAAATTCAGCTTCCACCCCTTCCGGGAAATGAAAAATGGCGTATTTGTGTGAATACATCTGCAGAAGTTCCGGATGACTGTATTCCGGGGAAAAAGGCCGAAGCTGCCTGGCTGTCAGGCAGCTTCGTTATGAGACCACGGTCTGTGGTGATTTTTACCGTCTGACGCAGATTCCACAGGGAATAAAAGCTCAGACAGGATACGGTCTGCAGGCTGCTGGATGCTGCGGGCCTACAGATAATTAACCGCCAGGATCGCTGCACCCAGAACCGTAAGCACAGCACCGGTTGCACGGTTTAACGTAATGGCACTTGCTTTGTTTGCAAAGCGGGCGGCGATCCTTGCCCACAGCAGGGTGGAAAGAACACAGAAAACAAGGCACCATATATCCGGCATGCCGCCGATGGCAAAGTGACTGGCTGCTCCGGTAAAGGCAGTAAATGCCATAATGAAGACGCTGGTACCTACGGCTGTTTTCAGCTCATAACCCAGCACACTGGTGAGGATTAAAAGCATCATCATTCCGCCGCCTGCACCTACGAAACCACAGATAAAACCGATCACTATTCCGCAGATAACGGACTGAATAAAACGTTTTTTTGCACTTACAGCAGCCATGGTTTCTTTTGTGGTCATGACAGGCTTTACTAAAAATTTAATACCCAGAAGCAGAGTCATAAATACGGAGAAATTCCCCATGGTATGGCTGGGTACACGGCTGGAAACCCAGCTTCCGACCATGGTAAAAAGAAGTACCGTAACCATCATGGTAATCCCGTTTTTGATATCCAGATTCTTGTTTTTTCCATAGGTATAGGCGCTTATGGCACTGGCTAATACGTCGCTGGCAAGCGCGATTCCCACAGCCTGATAGGCAGGAATATGCAGAAAGGTGATGAGCATGGGACTGATAACCGCGGCGGCACTCATACCTGCAAAGCCGGTACCCAGTCCGGCCCCGATACCTGCCGCAAAACAGATTAAAAATTTGTATAATATTGACATAGGGATCATTCCTCCTTCAGATCGTCACGAAGAGTGGCGTTTATTTTATGTGAGATTTGCTTCAGCATGTCCAGCTCCTCCGGAGAAAGCCCGCCGAATATCCGGCAGAAAACATTTCTCTGAGCCTCCTGACCGGCTTTTACAATTTCGGATGCAGCTGGAAGGACTTTCAGATGAACCGTCTTTCGGTTGCCGGGATAAAAGGTACGCTGTATATATCCTTTCTCGTCCAGAAGCCGCAGGGAACAGGAAACGTGAGATTTGGTGAAACGCTTCTGCTCCACAATGTCCGTTGCTGTGTCGTAACCGGGGTTATTTGTCAGGAAAAGAAGGATATCCAGTTCCATTCTGGTAATATGATAATGGTCGCACAGAGGCTCCATGGTGCGGTCATAAATCTTTTTGGTCAAGGTTGAATTACTTCGGTATTCTGCAAGTATTTTTCCATGATCCATGTAAAAAACCTCCCTATAGTTCTTTTTTGAACAAAATGTATTGTAGCACATCATATGTGTTTGTCAACTGTTTTTTCAAAAAGAGCTTGACGCATTCACTTTTACACGATATAATTCCGAAATATAAAAAGAATATTACCCCTAAAGGGGAATCACAATGCAGACGAAGAGGTCTTTTATCTCTTTATCTGCATTTTTTTATGTCTGGAATAAAGGAGGAACATTATGCGACTGAACCCAAAAGAACAGGAAAAACTGATGCTCCATATGGCTGGGAATCTGGCAAAGGAGAGAAAGGAAAGAGGTTTAAAGCTCAATTATCCGGAGGCTCTTGCTTATATCAGTTCAGAGCTTCTTGAGCTGGCAAGAGATGGAAAAACAGTGGTGGAACTGATGCAGCTTGGAACCAAAATTCTCACAAAAGAAGATGTCATGGACGGGGTTGCAGACATGATCGGCGAGGTCCAGGTAGAGGCAACATTTCCGGATGGAACAAAGCTTGTGACAGTACATAATCCGATTCAGTAAGGAGGGTATGAGAATGAAGATTGGCGAGATCATTCCTGCAGAGAGAGAGATTACATTAAATGAGGGAAAAGCTACAGTAAAGATCGTAGTGGCAAATAAGGGTGATCGTCCTGTACAGGTAGGATCACACTATCACTTTTTTGAAGTAAATAAATGCCTTTCCTTTGACAGAGAAAAGGCATACGGATACCATCTGGATATCCCGTCCGGAACGTCTGTCCGTTTTGAACCGGGAGAAGAAAAAGAAGTTCAGCTCACTGAGATGGGTGGGCGCAGACGTGTTTTCGGTCTGAATGATCTGACCCGGGCATGTGCAGCAGAAGACACCAGAAAAGCATCTTTGGAAACAGCAAAATTAAAGGGATTTCTGTAAGGAGGGACGGATACATGAGTGTGAAAATTTCCGGTGAAAAATATGCAATGATGTATGGCCCCACAACAGGGGATAAGGTAAGACTGGCAGATACCAGTCTGGTAATAGAAGTGGAAAAAGATTATACAACCTACGGCGATGAGGTAAAGTTCGGCGGCGGGAAAACCATTCGTGACGGCATGGGGCAGTCTGTAAAAACCTGCAGCCGTGACGGCGATCTGGATCTGGTTATCACAAACTGTCTTATCGTAGATACGACAGGAATCATAAAAGCAGATATCGGCATCAAGGATGGAAAAATTGCCGGTATCGGAAAAGCCGGAAACCCGGATATCATGGACGGGGTAACACCCGGAATGACGGTGGGAGCATCCACAGAGGCACTGGCAGGAGAAGGCATGATCGTGACGGCCGGCGGAATTGATACCCATATCCATTTTATCAGCCCACAGCAGATCGACTGTGCACTGTACAGCGGTGTGACCACCATGATCGGAGGAGGAACCGGACCGGCAGACGGTACGAATGCAACGACTTGTACACCGGGACCGTGGAATCTGGAGATGATGCTGAAGGCAGCAGAGGAATATCCCATGAACCTTGGCTTTCTGGGAAAAGGAAACTGTTCCGATGAAGCTCCCCTGATCGAGCAGGTAAAGGCAGGTGCCATGGGACTGAAGATTCATGAGGACTGGGGTGCAACTCCGGCTGTCATAAATCACTGTCTGAATGTGGCAGATGAATACGATGTGCAGGTGGCCATCCATACAGATACCCTGAACGAGGGTGGCTGCGTGGAGGATACTCTGGCAGCAATCGGCGGCAGAACGATTCATACATACCATACTGAGGGAGCCGGCGGCGGACATGCACCGGATATTATTCGGGCAGCTGCAGCAGGTAATGTGCTTCCTTCTTCCACCAATCCGACCATGCCATATACGGTAAATACTCTGGACGAGCATCTGGATATGCTGATGGTATGTCATCATCTTGATAAGAAAATACCGGAAGATGTGGCATTTGCAGATTCCCGTATCCGCCCGGAAACGATTGCGGCTGAGGATGTACTTCACGATATGGGCATTTTCAGCATGATGAGTTCCGATTCCCAGGCCATGGGACGTGTGGGTGAGGTCATCACCCGTACCTGGCAGACAGCCAGCAAGATGAAAGATGAGCGGGGCTCCCTGCCAGAGGACGAAGGTCATGGAAACGATAACTTCCGCGTGAAACGCTACATTGCAAAGTACACCATTAATCCGGCAATCACCCATGGAATTTCTCAGTATGTGGGTTCTGTTGAAACCGGAAAATTTGCCGATCTGGTGCTTTGGAATCCGGCATTTTTCGGAGCAAAACCGGACATTATCATCAAAGGCGGCATGATCATCGCATCCAAAATGGGCGATGCAAATGCTTCTATTCCAACCACACAGCCGGTGCTTTACCAGCCTATGTTTGCTGCCCATGGAAAAGCAAAATATGCTTCCTGTCTGACCTTTGTTTCCAAAGCAGCTATGGATGCGGATGTAAAGGCTGCCTACGGTCTGGAAAAAACGGTTGTTCCGGTAAAAGGCTGCAGAGATATCAGCAAAAAAGATATGGTATATAACAGCCGTACACCAAAAATAACCGTGGATCCGGAGACCTATGAGGTAACCGTGGATGGAGAGAGCATCACATCCAAACCAGCCGAAAAGCTTCCGCTGACGCAGCTTTACAGCTTATTCTGAAAACCTTCGGGCGCAGATTTCCTGCGCCCGGTTCATACAAATCTGATTTTCTGAGGAGAGATATATGTTAGGAGTTTGTCTGTTATTTGTAGGAATCGTTTTAAT